>JANXRN010000082.1 GCA_025352995.1 Acetobacteraceae bacterium | reverse complement strand
AAAGCTACGGGCACGATTGCGCCGTCCGGTAAAACCCGACGCAGCTGGCCGCTACGGTCCATTTTCACGATAATATCTGTCACGCTCATGCCTTTCTGCCCGTCGGGCCGAAATAATCCGAATATTGTCGCCGCGTTCGCTAAAGATGACCACTAGCAAGTGATCGCCAGAAACCCCAAGCAGGACCGAGCGCTCCTCGCCATAATCCATCCGCAAATCGATTTCCTCGATTGCAAACAAGTCACGGAACACCAGGGCCGCCTGTTCAAAACTTACGCGATGGACGCGCTGATTGCGCGCCGCTTTGCGATCATCCCATTCAAACGTGATCACGATATACGGGCTATCCGTAGTAAATTCAAGCCCATTCCAGACCCATCATAGGTCCACCACCAAATACTGCTCCTCCACGCTCACCGGAATGCGCTCGGCCACGTACGGCCCCTCGGCAATGTCCGCGCCATCCGCCACTTCCACCGGATAGGTCCGCGTCTTGAACCGCTCCGGCTCGCAATAAGACTGCCCGGTGCGGATATTGAATTCCCAGCCATGCCACGGGCAACGCACGATTTCCCCCGCACTCCCCCACTCGTATTTCCCCGGCTCCGGCGCCGTCACCAGCCCGGTGATCTTGCCCTCGCACATCGGCCCGCCCTGATGCGGGCAGCGATTGAGCATGCCGTGGAACTCACCACCGAGATTGAAAATTGCAATCGGCCGACCCCGCACGTTGACCAGTTTGCGTTCCCCAGGCGCAATTTCCCGCGCGGCCGCCACCACATGACGTGACATCAAACGCCGCGATAAACGCGCTTGGCGTTACCAATAAAGTAATCATGGCGCTGCGCCTCGCTGATTTTCAGCGGCAGGCTGGTCGCCGGGTCATCATAATCCCAATGCGGATAGTCGGTGGCGAAGATGAACTTGTCCCAGCCCGTCCAGCCGATCGCGTCGGCCAGATGGCTGCGCGGCTCCGGTTCTTCCATCGGCTGGGTCGTCCACCAAATATGGTCGCGGATATAATCGCTCGGCAGCCGGGTCAGATGCGGCGTTTCCGCTTTCAAGCGCTTCCACGCCGCATCCAGCCGCCACATCAGCGCCGGCGCCCAGGCCGAACCACCTTCGATCATCACCATCTTGAGCGTCGGGAAGCGGGCGAACACGCCTTCCACCACCAGGCTCGCCAGCAGCGATTGCTGGGCCTGGGAATGGCCGACCATTTCCTCGATATAGTAGCTCGGGAAGCCCGCCGGCGTCATCGGATTGCCGCCATAGCCGAACGCATGGATGCCCACCGGCATGCCAACTTCGGCCGCGGCCTCGTAAATCGGCCAGTATTTGCGGCTGCCGAGCGGTTCAGACGTCCGGCTCAACAGCAGAACCTGAACGAAATCGGGGTTATCCGCGTAGCGACGGATTTCGGCGGCCGAGGCAATCGGGTCTTCGTATGCCACCACCACGGATGCCTTGAGCCGCTTATCCTGACCGGTCCATTTGGCGATCTGCCATTCATTGGTCGCGTGGCACAAAGCGACCGACAGATCGACATCCTGAATGCCTTGGCCGGACCCAAGCGGGTTCAAAATCCCCAGCGCGACATTATTGGGATCGAGATGCTGTTGTTGCATGAAAGCGAGCGAGCTGCCCTGCTTGCCGCCTTCGGGTGGCACTGCATCCCGCCGTGACGCATTGGGCTGGCCTTTCGGGTAGGCCGGACCAGTTTGCCAGGGCTGGCGCTGGCGGGTGCCGAACAGGGCAATCCGATCGCGCCATTTCTGATCGAGCCACGGATCGAACTCGCTCGCCTTGAAGCGCGCCGGATGGATGTCACCATCGGCGATGGCGATCTTGCTGGTGGCTTGCACCAAGGGCGTTTCGCGGACCTGGACGTTCATGCGACGGTCTCCAGCAGGCGCGCATAGGTGGCGCGCGGATTGTCATGCGTCATCTTGCGCACCAGGTCGGCGGGCAGGCCATCGGGGATGGCGGCGCTGCCGTCAAACTGCCAGTGCGGATAGTCGGTCGAGAACAGGATAAGCTCATCGGACTGCAAATGGTCGAAAATTCGCAGCAGGCTGTCGCGGTCGGGCGGGCCATCCACCGGTTGCAGCGAAAACCGCACATTGGTTCGCACGATATCGGCCGGCGCCCGATCCACCCAGGGGATTTCCATCCGCAGCCCGCGCCAGAACTTGGTCAGCCGCCATAAATGCGCCGGCAGCCAGGTGAAGCCGGATTCCAGGAACACCATTTTCAGATCGGGGAATTTATTAAACACCCCTTCCGCGATCAGGCTCGTCAGCTGAGACTGAAACGCCTGCGCCTGGCTGACATAATCTTCGGTATAGTAGCTCGGCCATCCCACCGCGGTCGGCGGGTTGTGGTAATTCGATCCGGCATGGATGCCGACCGCCAGGCCGTGGCGCTGGGCTGCGGCATAAATCGGCCACATTTGCCGCTTGCCGAGCGGCAAATCGCCCGACACCAGCAGCAGCACTTGCACGAAGCGCTTGTCACCGGCGCAACGCTCAATTTCCTCGACCGCCAGTTCCGGATTTTGTGGCGCAACGATAATCGACGCCCGCAGCCGCGGCTCACGATCGAGCCACTCGGCCGCCATCCATTTATTGACCGCGCGGGCATAGGCGGCTGCCATGTCTTCGCTAAACAGCAACTGCACGCCATAGAGGCAGTTGGCGATGGCGACCGAGGTGCCAAACGGGTCCAGCGCCTGCGCCCGCACTTGGGCCAAATTGCTCGCCGGTAGGCTGCCATCGGCGGGGCGCCAATCAGCGCGGCAGGTCAGCGGCGAATTATTGGGATACGCGATGGACGCCAATTCATCGATCCCGCGCACAATCACCTGTTCGCGCCAGTGATCTTCCATATAGGGCAGCAAGGCGGCAACGCTCGGCACGTTCGGGTGGATGTCGCAATCAATCGCACCTGGTTGGATCATATTGGTCAATGCAGCTCTCCCTTTTCACAGGTTAGACCCACATGCGCGTCGCGGCTAGAGTTTGTCCAACTTTGTCCGTTGGGGGATGTGCGATGACCAATCTCGATCTGAAGCGCCTGGAAGCCATCACCGATCGGCTGATCGCCAGCCATAACCGGCCCGGCAGCCCCGGCTTTGCCGTCGGGCTGGTGCAAGATGGCGAACTGGTGCTGCAACGCGCGGCCGGCATGGCGAGCATTGAACTCGGCGTGCCAATCGGGCCGGACACCACTTTCCGCATCGCCTCGGTGTCCAAGCAATTCACCTGTGCCGCCATCCTGATGCTGGCAGCCGAGGGTAAATTATCGGTTACCGACCCAATACAGAAATACTTCCCCGCCATGGCCGAGTTCGAGGCGCCGGTGACACTCGATCATCTGATGCACAACAACTCCGGCATCCGCGACATGTTCCAGTGCTTGATGATGGGCGGCTGCGACCTGAAAATGCCGATCGAGTTTGACGCGTTGGTTGATGCGATCATCCGCCAGCGCAGGGTCAATTTCGTCCCGGGCAGCCGCTATCTTTACAGCAACAGCAACTTCCTGCTGCTCGGGCTGATCGTCGAGCAACTCACCGGGCAAAAGCTTGCCGACTTCCTCGCCGCGCGGATTTTCGCCCCGCTCGGCATGAACCGCACGGCGATGGTGGAGAGCACGACCGCGGTTTTCCCTGGCCTCGCGACCCCGTATTTCCCCGACGGCAAGGGGTTCCGTCGCGCCCTGCACGGCTACCCGATCCACGGCGAAGGCGCGTTGATTTCGTCGGTGGTCGATCTCGCGCTATGGCAGCGCAACGCCGAAACCGGCATTATCGGCGGGGCGGCATTGCAGGACGCGCTGGCAACCCAGGCGCCGTTCACCAGCGGCGTCACCAACCATTACGCGCGCGGCCTCACCATCAGCGACGTGCGCGGCCTGCGCACTGTCAGCCATGGCGGGTCCTGGCCCGGCTACCTCACCGAATATCTCCGCATCCCAGAAATCAGCGCCGGCATCGTGGTGATTTCCAATGACGGTAGCACCTCGCCTTACCGGATCGGCCAACAGCTGCTGGCGGCTTTGCTCGAAGGCCGGCCCGGCATCCAGCCGGTCCCGCCCAAGCCCGCCCATCTCGCTGCCTATGTCGGCCGTTTCGTTGATCCGATCGCGCCGCAAAGCATTGATCTGACCCTGACTGCCGATGGCGACCTGCTCGGCAACCAGTTCGGCATGCCAGGCGCTTTCCGCCCGACCTTGGATGGCCACCTCGCCGCCGCCCGCTCGGCCCCCGACCTCACCATCAGGCTGATCGAAGACGGTGCCGCCATCGAGGTCGAAGAAGATGCCGGCGTCACACGGCGCTGGGCGCGCATCACCGATGACGCGCCATTGCCGGGCGATCTCGACGGCACCTACGTATCCGCTGAAATGGACGCGACCTGGGTGATTGCCGGCAGCAAAGCGACCGTTGAAGGCCCGGTGGTGCGTAATATTGTCTGGACGCTCGAACCGCTCGCCCCCGATCTGGTGCGCGTGGTGGTGCCCGGCGTGCTGCTGACCAGCTGGATGGACGCGAAAATCGTCCGTGACGCCGCCGGCGCAATCACCGGCTTGCTGGTCAATGCCGGGCGGGTCAAGCGTTTGGCGATGAGGAGAGTTTGATAGGAAGGGTCTTCTTTTTGTGAACAAAAAGAAGCAAAAAAACTTTTTATCCATTCTGGCCGTTGGCGTGCCTCCCCCCGCAACAGCGGAGCGCTCTGAACCAAAGTAGAAAAGTTTTTTTGCTCCTTTTTTTTCAAAAAAAGGAGTGCTTTCTTAGCGCTATTCTTCCTGCGCTACCGGCCAGGCAGAACCTGGCAGTTACCAAAAAGCCGCAAAAAAACGCCGCCCATTACGGCAGGTGGCTTGACCAAACGACGCCGTAACGCCATGGGCTTCCGATGCTCGATACACCTAAAATCGCGGTTATTTTGGTCGCCGCCGGAAGCGGCAGCCGGTTTGGGGCTGAAACGCCGAAACAGTTTCTGCGCCTTGCCGGCAGGCCGGTCATCACCCATGCCGCTGCCGCCTTGGCGCGGGAGGTTGGGCTGATCCAACCGGTCGGCGACGCGACGGCGATTGACGCAGCCCTTGCTGGCATCGCCCATCTGCCGACGGTGCCCGGCGGCGCCACCCGCCAGGCCAGCGTGCTAGCTGGCCTCGAAGCGCTGGCCCCACATTCCCCCGACATCGTGCTGGTGCATGATGCCGCCCGGCCTTTCCTGCCGCCGGGCACGATCGCTGCCCTGGTCGCCGCACTCGCCACCCACCCAGGCGCTATCCCCGCCGTCCCGGTCGCCGATACGCTCAAGCGTGGCGCCGACGGCCTGATCGCCGGCACCGTATCGCGCGATGGCCTGTTCCGCGCCCAAACGCCGCAGGCCTTTCGCTTTCAATTGCTGCTTGATCTGCATCGCGCCGCGCCGGAAGGCGCCACTGACGACGCTTCCATCCTCGAAGCCGCCGGCCACGCCGTCGCCCTGGTCCCCGGCCATGACGACAACATCAAGCTGACTTACGCTGCCGATCTGCGGCGCCTCGAAAGGATTTTCGCCCCCATGATGATCCCGCGGGTCGGCACTGGCTTCGATGTCCACGTCCTGGCCCCCGATCGCAAGCTGATGCTGTGCGGCGTCGAGGTCCCGCATTCCCACGGCCTGTCAGGCCATTCAGACGCCGATGTCGGCATTCATGCCCTGTGCGACGCCATCTACGGCGCGCTCGCCGAAGGCGATATCGGCCGCCATTTCCCCCCCAGCGACAACCAATACAAAGACGCCGACAGCGCCCGCTTCCTGCGCCATGCCGCCACCCGCATCGCTGCGCGGGGGGGGGAGTTGGCCAATGTCGATGTCACGCTGATTTGCGAACAGCCCAAAATCACCCCGCACGCGCCGGCCATGATGGCGCGCATCGCCGATCTGCTCGGCGTCGATGTCGGCCGCGTCAGCGTCAAGGCAACCACGACGGAGCGGTTGGGTTTTGCCGGACGGAAAGAAGGTATCGCGGCGCAGGCGGTGGCGACTATTCTGCTCTCAGCGTGAAGCGAGCAAGGCGTTCTTTTTGTGAACAAAAAGAACCAAAAAAACTTTCTCCGACTTGGGCCTGAACGCCCTCTCCGCACCGCAGCGGGCCGCGGTGCGGGCGCTGCCGTCACGCCATATATCGCCCGCCAGCAACCGCCCGCGCCTGCCCGAGCGCCACCAATGTTTCAAGCATCCGCGTCATCCGGGCGCCGCCGGTCGCGCCCTTGATGGATTTGGCAACCTCGCGCACCGAAATCGGCCCATTGCGCAGCGCACCGCGCAGCATGACGAACTGATCGGGTTCGGCTTTCGGCCATTGCAACAATCCGGCCACCGCCTCGGCGCCAACATCCAGGCTGGATTGCTGCGCCGGACGGGCGGCCTCGGTTGGCGCCTGATACGCCGGGCGTAACCAGCGGATCAGCCCGGCGGCCTCCTCGGCACGGCGCTCAACATTTAGCGCCACCACCCTGGCGACGATCTGCGCATCCGACAGATCACGCGGCCAGCCATAGGCGTCGGCCACCGCATCATCCAGCCGATCATGCAAATGCCGCAAGATCGTGACCTGCCCGGCATCGTGGATGTCGCGCTCGGCGGGCGACAAAGCCGTGCTGGCGCGGATCGCGGCGAGCACATTGTAAAGGCTGGTCAAGGTAAGGTGGGGATGCGCGGCGATGCGGGCCTTGCGGTGCGCGTCGAGTTCCTCGGCAATGGCAGCGATCTCGGCACGAAATTTGTTGGGGGGAGGGAACGGGAAGGGATCGAAGCATTGTGTTTTGTTGTAACGAGGACGGTCTTCAAGGGTGCCGCCGGTTTCAAGTGCGAA
>JANXRN010000056.1 GCA_025352995.1 Acetobacteraceae bacterium | reverse complement strand
TATCAGCAGGCCGATGTGACCGATGGCGCGTCGATCCGCGCTGCGGTCGCGCGTGCTGAAGCTGCACACGGGCCGATCGCGATCCTGGTCAACAATGCCGGGGCTGCCTCGTCGGCCCCGTTCGCCCGCACCAGCCGGGCGCTCTGGGACCGCATGCTGGCGGTGAACCTTACCGGGACGTTCGAGGCCACCCAGGCGCTGTTGCCTTCCATGGTGGCGCGTGGCTGGGGGCGGGTGATTAATGTTGCGTCCACTGCCGGCCTGACCGGCTATCCTTACGTGGCAGCTTACGTGGCAGCCAAGCATGGCGTGGTGGGCCTAACCCGGGCGCTGGCGCTGGAAACGGCGAAATCCCAGGTGACGGTGAACGCGATTTGCCCCGGCTATACTGAAACCGCGCTGCTGACCGATAGTTTCGCCGCGATTATGGCCAAGACCGGCAAGACCGAAGCTGATGTGCGACGGGACTTCACCAAATCCAACCCGCAAGGCCGCCTGGTGCAGCCCGACGAAGTGGCCGCCGCGGTGTTGTGGCTGTGCCGGCCGGGCAGCGACGCCGTTACCGGCCAGGCCATCGCCATCGCCGGCGGGGAAGTGCTGCATTGAACGATGTGCTCGACCTTGAAGCCCGCAGCACCGGGGATCATCAGGGCGAATTGCGGCTGTGGCTGCGGCTGCTGACTTGTTCGACATTGGTGGAACGCGAGGTCCGCCGGCGGCTGCGGGTGCAGTTCAACGTCACCCTCCCGCGCTTCGATCTGATGGCGCAACTGGAACGTAGCCCGGATGGCATAACCTTGGGCGAATTGTCGCAGCGCATGATGGTCTCGAACGGCAACATCACCGGCTTGGTGCGGCTGTTGGGCGAACACGGGCTGGTGGCGACCTTCACCGATCCCGCCGATCGCCGCGCAACCTATGTCCGGCTGACCACGTCAGGACGGGCGAATTTCGCCGCGATGGCCGCCGCCCATGCCGGCTGGGTCGCCGAACTGTTCGCCGATCTTGACGCCGACGCAACGGCGCGATTGATGGACGGGCTGGGGCGGCTCAAACGCTCCGTCATGCAGGGAGACCGCGCCGATGTCTGATCCATTGACCATTTTGCAGCCTGCCGACTGGCCGCGTCCGAAAGGTTACGCCAACGGCATGGTCGGTACCGGCCGGGTGGCGGTGCTTGCCGGGCAGATCGGCTGGGACAAGGACGGCAATTTTGCTGACGGTCTGGTGGCGCAAACCGGCCAGGCGTTGCGCAATATCCTGACCGTGCTGGCCGAAGCCGGTGGCAATGCCACCAACATCGCACGGCTGACCTGGTATGTGACTGACATCGCCGCCTATCGCCGGGACGCGAGCGCGTTGGGGCCGGTGTGGCGCGAGGTCATGGGGCGCAATTTTCCCACCATGTCAGTGATCGGGGTTTCGGCGCTGGTCGAAGAAAAAGCGCTGGTCGAAATTGAAGCTATCGCTATTCTATAGCCCGCCGAAACTTTTCCAGAACACTGCGGCCGTCATCAACGCATTGAAAATAGCGATCCCGGTCCGCAGCGGTGCGGCCGGGACGCGGCGCACCAGCTGCGCGCCCAGCCAGCCGCCAACGATGGCGGCAACCATCACCACCAGGGTTTGCGGCCACCATACCAGCGACGACAGGGCAAAGCAGATCACCGCCACGCCGTTGCAGGCGCTGACCAGCAAGGTGCGGATGCCGCTGAGCGCCTTGATGTCGGTCAACCCGAACAGCGACCAGGTCGCCAGCATCATGATGCCGACGCCCGCGCCGAAATAGCCGCCATAAATCGCCAGCAGGAACTGCATTGCGGCAACTGTTGCACGCCCGATGCGAATATGGCGGCGCAGCGCCTCCCCCATCTGTCGGCCAAAGGCGAACACGACTGTGCCCAACAGCAACATCCATGGCACGATGCGGTCGAACGACGCTGACGGGGTGAATAGCAGCAACAAGGCGCCGACCAACCCGCCGGCCAGGCTGATCACCAGCATTACCGGCAGGGTCAGGCCGGGGATATCTGCAATGTCGCGCCGGTAGGCATAGGTGCTGGCCACCGTGCCGGGGAACAGCGCAATGGTGGACGATGCGTTGGCGGCAACCGCCGGGATGCCGGCGAAGACCAGGGCGGGCAGGGTCACAAAAGTGCCGCCGCCGGCAACCGCGTTCATCCCACCGGCCAAAAGGCCCGCGCCGAGCAGCAACAAAATATTATCCGGCATTCAGCCCCCTAAACTGGTACCACCGCAGACGAACAAGGTTTGCCCGGTGACGAAATCGGCGTCTGGTGCTGCAAAAAACATCGCCGCACGGGCGACGTCGGCGGAGGTACCGAGCCGCCTGACCGGAACGCCGGCGGCGAGCTTTGCCTCGGCTTCGCTGCCATCGGGCACCACATCATGGAACAAGGCGGTGCCGCGGATCGGGCCGGGGGCGATGGCGTTGACGGTGATGCCATCGGATGCAAGTTCCAGCGCCCAGGTGCGGGCGAGCGCGATCATGCCGGCTTTGGTGGCCGCGTAGGCGCTTCGCGATTGCATCCCTTGCACGGCGCGCGACGAAATCAGAATGATCCGCCCGAAATGGCGCGCCCGCATGCCAGGGAGTGCCGCCTGGGCGAGCAGGGTTGGTGCGACCAGATGCAGATCGGTCAGCGTGTGCAGGTCAGTCGGGGTCACATTGTCCAGCAACGCAGGGCGGATTGCGCCGGCGCTGTGGACGAGATGGCTGATCTCGTGCCCGGCGGAAATTTCGCCGGCGATGGCGCGTGTCGCTGCCGGATCGGACAGATCAAGCCTGATCGCCTCCAGCATTGGATGCGTCCAGTTGGGTGCATCCAGCGCCAGCGAAATGACTTTGTAGCCTCCATCCAGCATGGCGCGGGCAATTGCCGCGCCGATGCCGGATGATCCGCCGGTGACGATCGCCGTTCGCACTAGGCCGGCACGATCGCCAGAACCCGCAGCGGGCTGCCGGAGCCGCCAAGGATTTTCAGCGGTGCGGCCACAATCATCGCGCCGGTGGCAGGAAGCTGATCAAGGTTGCACAGGCATTGCAGCCCGTAGCGCCCGGCGCCGTGCATCAGCGTGTGGGCCGGATACATCGGGGCGAAAGTATGCGCCTGGCCGGCATCGGTGCCGATAGTTTCGACCCCGAAGCCGAGCACACCACGATCAACCAGCCATTGCACCGCAGCCGCGTCCGGGCCGGGGGTGTGGGCGCCATCTTCCAGCACGTTGGCATACTCGGCGCCTTGGCGCTTGGACCAGTCGCTGCGGAACAGAACCCAGTTGCCGGCGGGGATTTTGCCGTGTTTGGCTTCCCAGGCTTCCAAGGTGGCGACGGTCAGCAAATAATCGCCATTATTGGCCGCGTCCTTCGAACAATCCACCACGCAGGCGGGTGCGATCAGGTTTTGCACCACCAGCGTATCGGTGGTGTTGTTCGGCAGGTCCTTGCCGGTCACCCAGTGCACCGGGGCGTCGAAATGGGTGCCGGTGTGTTCGCCCACCGAAATATTATGCCAGAACCAGCCCGGACCGGCGTCATCATAGCGCGAAATGACTTCCATGCGGAACGGCGCGCACTGGCCGAACTGCGGCGGCAGCACGATAGTGGGGAAATCGGGCGACAATGTCTGGGTCAGATCGACAATCTTGAGTTTACCCGTGGCAAGATCGGCGGCGAAGGCGGCGAGGCTGGACATGGCATATCTCCGGCTGGGGTTAGGCGTGAAGGGTTATAGCGTGATTGTCGTACCACTGCGCGAGCGTGTGGCGGGCAAGGTCGCCGACGGCGATTTCCTCATCCCCGTTGCGCAAGGCCGCGACCACGGCCTGGGCGAATTGGGTGGGGGATGTTTTGGGCGGCGGCAGCGCCTGGTGCCATTGATCGTCCAGCTGGCCAACAAAGGCGTTGATCAGCTTCAGCGGCCGCATTTCAGGGCGCAGGGCGCGTACCAGCGCCAGGGTGGCGGCATTGACAGCCGATGCCAAAGGCGCGCCGGGATCGGGGACCAGCCCGTTAATGCCGATCATATTGACCCAGGCGCAGGCTGGGTGGGTGCCGTCGCCGGCGCGGGCACGCAAGGCGGGCAGGAACATCTGCGCCAGGCGGGATGCGGCGAAATAGCTGGCATCCATCGCCGCGCGGGCATCACCGGCGCCTGGGCGAAAATAGCCCGCTGTGTTCACGATGATATCGGTCCGGGCGGCGATCGCGGCGGCGGCGTTCTGCACGCTGATGCCGTCGGTGAGGTCAAGCGCGATCGGGGTTCCGGGGAGGTCGTTCTGGCCAGGGAACGGGTTCCACGCGGCGGCGATGCCCAGGAAGACTTCGGCCCCCGCGGCGATCAGCGCGCGCGCCGCCGCTTGCCCAAACGCGGTACGCCCATCGGTCACCAGCACCCGGCGGCCGGCCGGATCGCAGGTAAATTCGCGCAGTTTCGGGTCGGATTGCATCGGGTTGGCGTCCGCTTCGGGCAATGCGAGCATGACACCTTGGCCGGCCTTGTCCAGTTTCAGCGCCATGCGGACCCGCGCGCCTGGTCGGCACTTGCCATGCACATGCGCCATTGCATCCACCCCGCAATCGAGCCGAACGCTGCCCATGCGCCAAGGCGTGTGCTGGCGGAAATAGGGATCGGTGCTGATACGGACGATAGTTGCCGCGGTCAGCACGCCGCCGTTGGGCACGTCACGCCAGTCCAATTGCGCGCCGAGGCAGGCGACGCAGGCGTCGCGCGGGGGGTACTGGGTGCGGCCGCAGGCGGCGCAGACTTGCAGGGCAAACCGACCTTGGGCGGCCGCGACCGCGAGGCCACGCGCGGCACGGCTGCGCACGGCGGGCGGCGCCAGCGGGGCTGCTGGCAAGATGGTCGGGTTGCCGGGGCGGCGGATCATGCGGCCTCCAAAATAACCGCACCGCTGCACAGACCACGATCATAGTTGATCATGCCGAACCCGCTGACGAGGGCCCGTTGCAAACCGGGAATTTGCGGTCCGAGCGCGGCGCCGGTCAGTTGGCGGACGGCGTCGGTCAGGCCGAGATAGCCGCCCGCCGCCCCTGCCTGGCCGCCGGAAAGCTGGCCTCCGGAACTGTTATGGGGAAAGTCCCCGGTGGTGCGCAGATCATGGGCGCGGACGAAATCGGGGGCTTCGCCTTGGCCGCAGAAGCCGAGACCTTCGAGTTGCAGCATCACGATAACCGGATAGTCATCATAGGTTTGCAGCAGGCCGATTTGGTCGGGCGACGTCGCGGCCATCGCGTATAAATCGTCGCGGTCCATCGCCCAACCGCCGCGGAGCTGGATCGGGTCATCTGGGAAGGCGTTGTGGCGTTCGATAGCACTGCGCAAATGGACGTAGGCGAGGCCGAGGTTTTTGGCGGTTGCCTCCTGCATCACCAGCACGCCTTCGGCGCCCGCGCAGGGCATCACGCAATCAAACAGCGCCAGCGGATCGGCCACCATGCGGGCGGACAAATACTGATCGAGGCTGAGCGGGGCGCGTAACAAGGCATGCGGAAAACCGCTTGCGTTGGCGCGCTGGCTGACGGCGATGCGGCCGAAATCTTCCCGTCTGGCACCGGTGGCGCGCATATAGGCATCGGTCAGCAGGGCGAACGCCGCGTTCGGCCCGCCAGCGCCGTAGGGCAAGGCGGCATCGATGGTGAAACGGCTGAAACCTGCAACGGTGGCGCGGAAACTGTCGGGCGCATTCGTATCGCCTGCCACGCAGGCAACGATATCGGCATCGCCTGCTTGGACCGCGCGGGCCGCGCGGCGCAGGGCGACGATGCCGCAAGCACCGCCCATCGGGATATGATCAAGCCAGCGCGGCGACAATCCGAAATGCTGGGTAAGCCCGACGGCGGTGTCGCTGCCCAGGGTGAAGCTTGAGACACATAATCCATCGAGGTCTTGAGAGGTCAAATGCGCCGCCTGCAACAGCCCGTGCAGCGCGCGGCCCAGCCAATGATGCGCGCCGTGAACGGAATAACGTTCGTACGGCACGGTAACAGGTGCGGCGACGACGATGCCGTCATAGCCGCGCCTCATGTCCGGCGCTTCAGCGCGCGGGTGTCGATGGCGGCGCCCGATGCGTGCAAATCCTGGGCGATCTGGCGCAAATTGGCACGTTGGATTTTGTTGGTCGAGGTGACCGGGATCGTTTCGACAAACGCGACATAGCCGGGCGGCTTGTAGTACGCGAGTTGGGTGAGTGCCCAGCTAGTAATTTCCCGCGCGGCCGCTTCCGGGTCGGCAATGGGGTCGTGGGGGACGAGAAGGGCGAAAACTTCTTCCCCCCTGATGTCATCAGGCACCGGGGCAATGCCGGCGATGCGGACCAGCGGATGGCGTTGCAGCACGCCCTCGACTTCTACCGCGGCGATGTTTTCACCGCTGCGGCGGATGACGTTCTTCTTGCGATCGACGAAATAGAACAGCCCGGCCGCGTCGCGGCGCACCACATCGCCAGTATGGAACCAGCCATCTTCCCAGGCGGCTTCGGTGGCGTCCGGGTCCTTGAGATATTCGGTGAAAAACCCCGCGCGCGGATCAGGGCCCGCGTGGCGGACCAGCAATTCGCCAGGCGCATCAATCGGGGCGTCGCTGCCATCATCGGCGACAATCCGCCAGGCGACATGCGGGCCGGGCTTGCCGAAACAGCTTTGGCCGATATTGCGCGGTTCGTGATTGGCGTTGATGCCGACCGAACAGCCGGTTTCGGTCATCGCCCAACCTTCGACCAGGGGGAAACCGAAACGTTCTTCAGCGAGCGCGTGCAGCCGTCGGTCGACCCCGGCACCGAAGCCGAAACGAACCTGGTGGGCGCGTTCGGCCGCGTGTGGCGGGCCGGCCATCAGGATCGCCGGCATCACCCCGAGATAATGCACGATGGTAGCGTGCGATTTCGCCACGCTGTGCCACCAGGTCGTGGGATGGAAGCGGTCCAGCACGGTCAGGCAGCCGCCGGTGGTCAGCATCGCCATGGTCGATGCCGCCAGCGCGTTCATATGGAACAATGGCAGCGGCGTCAGCATGCGGTCCTGACCGGGACGCAGCGCGCAATAGCCGCCCATGCCGACATACCAACGCCCGGCGGTGTGGAAATACTCGTTGCTGAGCACACAGCCTTTGGGCAGGCCGGTGGTGCCGGAGGTATAGAGCAATGCCGCTTCATCGCCGACGGTGCCGGCGGGCTTCGGCGCGGGTGGCGGCGCGTCATCGGGGCCAATGACCGGAACATGTGGCAATGCGGCGCGACCTTTGGCGGCATCGACGGCGAGCGCCATGTCGGAATGGATCACGAGATAATCGAGTTCGGCGGCGCGCAAATCGGGATTGATCGGCACGATCGACACGCCGAGCGCGTTGAGCGCGAAGAAATGCAGCAGCATTGATGGGCGATTTTCGAGCCGCAGTCCGACCCGGTGGCCGCGCCCGTAGCCAGCGTAACGGGTGATCAACGTATCGACCCCGCGTGCCGCCTTGGCGTAAGTTATTTCACCGGCGGCGATGCTATAGACCGCAGCGGTCTCCGGCAGCACCGCCATGAACGGCCGATCCGGATAGGCGGCGACGGTGGCGCGGAACGCGTCGTGAACGGTCCGCATCACATGAACAACTGAATGCCGGCGAAGGCGCTGTCTTGGTTCACCAGATCGATCCGCTTCAGTTGGATACGGGGCTTTCGGTCAATTTCGACCAGGGAATGGCGGCTCCAGCCGGCATAAAGCGTTTGCTCATCAAGCCTTGTTTCGAGGTAATGGAACGCCGTCCAGGTCGAAAAATTGGCGCCGTCGCGGGTGATCTCCGGCGTTTGCAGCAGATGGTGGCAGCGGCTTTTGGGCTTCTGCGAGTAGGTCTTGGCACTTTTCAGCCGCTCGCAGCGCAGGCGCAGCAGGAAGACGTCTTCGTTATAAAGCGATTGTTGCAGCTTCCAGTCAGTCTGATCAGGGTCAAGCGGCATCCAGTAGCGGCCATCGTCGGTGAACAGGTCGAGCCATTCGTCAAAGCGCTGTTCATCGATCAGGCGGGCTTCGTGGCGAATGAAGCCGATGATGTCAGCATCAGTCATGGCGCTACCGTCATGAAACGCTGCCAGGCGTGGAACTGATTGCGCATCTGGCGTTCGCTGGTGCCGTTAGCCTCAGCGGTTTCCTCGGTTTCATCGGCGCCAAGCAGGCGCTGCATGTTGACCCATGGGTTGCTGTCGGATTGCAAACTGTCCTGGGCGCGCTCGTACATTTCCTGATCGTCATGACCCACCGGCGATGTCGGGGCGTTGATCAGGCGGGAATAGAGGATGGTGCGTTCGAGCAACTGGTCCGGCGCGCCGACCAGGCGGAACGTCCAGGATTCGACCAAAGTGCGGTCGGCGGCAATGGGTTTGAAAATCCGCAAGCTCTGGATCGGGCCCTTCATTGTCATGTTGGGGAAATAGACCGTGTTGTGGCGGTTTTCATCCAGGATAGCGCGGGCGCGGTCTTCGCCGTAGGCCGCCACCATCTGATCGAAGTAGCCAGGGACGGCGGAATAGTCGGAATGGATCGAGCCATGCACGCCAGTATGGCCATGGCCGTTAGGCCAGACGCGGATGCCCATGTTTTCGTAAAATGCATAGGGCGACATGAAAGGCGCGTAGATTTCCACCGCCGGATGCTTGCCGGGCAAGGCTTTGGCCATCGCGATGGCGGTGCCGGCGGAGCTTTCATGCGCGACCATCGGGTGGCAAGTATCGGTGAGGTTTTCGACCAGCATTTTCCAGTTGCACTGGTGCATGTAGCGTAGTACCCCGCCGGCGATTTCGAGGCGTCCTTCCGGGGAGCGATCGACCATGTTGTCAATGCTCGACAGCGACGCGCCGAAATAATCGTCGAAACCGATGCCGGCCGAGTTCAGGCGGGCAAAGACGAAATCGCGATAGCTGTGCACTGCGCCAACCGGTCGCATGCCGCCGGCGGCTTCGGATTGCTTGAATTGGGTTTCCGCATAGCCGGTGGGCAGCGGAATGGCGGCCACGCTGCCGTCGGTGCGGAAGCTCCAGGCGTGATACGGACAACGGAAGAAGCGCCCGGTATTGCCGCATGGATCGTTGGCAACGCGGGTACCTTTGTGTGGGCAACGATTATGCAGAACGTGGATGGTCTTGTCGGTGTGGCGCACCATGATAACCGGGGCGACGCCGAGGGTGGTGGTGGTGAAATCACCAATATTTGGTATCTGGCTGGCATGGCCAACAAAGACCCATGTCGCGGCGAACAAATGGGTCATTTCGTGATCGAACACGGCAGACGAAGTATAGACGTCGCGATGCACTTCGCCATTGCGCACCAGTGCGGCAAAATCGCGCATCAGAAACTCCGAATGGTAGCGATTGCGCCGTCAAGCTTTTTGCCATCGGGGTCCGCCAACGCCGCATCGCGCAGCCGGCGCACCCAGTCGGCCGCATCGTCGCGCGCGGCAACCAGGGGCAGGGCGGCCATGATCTTGTCGAACTTCCCAGCCCCCCGGCTATGCGTATCGCTATAGCCCTTGACCAGACGCCGGCATTTCAACACTTCCAGCGCGACGTCAACCCGCGCGTCCGCGACCAGACCAAGCCAGGCATCGCGATGCGCAACTTCCCGCTGATGGCGCAGCAGGCGACGGCGCCACGGCTTGAGGCCGGCGATCAGATAAAGCGGCACGAACCCGGACAAAGCAGTGGTGCGCACCCGGCGCGGATGGTCGAACAATGTCCGCAGCACCCAGCCCAGCGCGGCACTGGCCTCGAACATGCGGCCCATCCCGGCAGGCATGGTGGCGCAAATTTCCTCCAGCCGCGGGTGCATATATTCGGTGGTATCGACGATTTGCGCGGCCTCGGCACGAATTTCGCCGCGCACCCGGTTGAAACGGCTGGCGCGGGTTTTCAGATCGGCGACGCGGATAACATCGTCATAGGCCATGGATGTGGCGATATGGCGCGCGGCTTCAACAGCAAGGCCAGCATCCCTGGCGGCAATTTTCGTCACCAGGGCGAAATATTCCTCGGCGTAGGCTACGTCCTGATAGTCCACCAGCCGGGAAATGCCATGGGTCAGCATCTCCGCCGCCTCGGGGGAAAATTCGGCCTTGGCGCGCATTAGCAGGGCGCAGAGCCTGGCGCGGTCCGCCTCCCCGCCGCCGGTCGGAATGGACAACGGCTTGGCCGGCGCGACCGGCGCCACGGTCTCACCCTTGGCCGCGGCGAACCCGCCGGCAAAAGCGGCAAGGCTGGCATTCACCCCGACCCCGGCACCGCGAATGGTGGCTTCAAAAGCCGTGCGCGGAAAGGGCAGGGCGCCAGACGCCGCCAGCGCACCGAACAAGGCGGCCGAGATGACGCTGCCGGTCGCCTCGGCAATGGCCTGGCAATCGGCGCCAAAAAATTGCCGTGCCTCATTCCCGGCCGCCGCCAGGACCGGGCCACTGTCGGCGGTGCCATCGCCCGAGGCGATTTTTTCCACCATGGCGAGCGACCGATGGGTGGACGCAACCAGCACGGTGCGGTCAGGCGTGACCAACCCGCGCTGAATGGCGCGCCCGGCTTCCATCAGCTCCGCCGCGATCACGATATCGACCTCGCCCGGCACCGGCATTAGCGACAGCACCGGGGTGCGGCCCGGCTGCGGGCGGATCAGCTCGACATAATAAATCGTCGCCCCGGTGCGCTGGGCGACACCCGGAACGGAAGTCCCTTGGGCGAACCAGCCATTTTCCTCGGCGAGTGCGACAATCCAGTCCGACAGCACACCGCCGCCCTGGCCACCCATGGCAGTGATGGCAATCGCAATCGGGCGATCAGCGCTCATACCGCGATCGCTAGCCGGTTGGCGTCACGCCGGCGTTGCAGCCAGGAAATCACCGTGCCGCGGATGCCGGAGATGAAACGATCCCAGGCCGATGGGTTGGTAACGATGTCGGCGCGGTAGAAGGACGGGCACAGCACGGCGGCTTCCGAAACCTCCCCGCAATTGCCGCACCCGACGCAGCTATTGTCGATGGCCACCACCGGATCGGGTTTCAGCGGATCGCCCGATGGCTTGGTGGACAAGGATGGGCAGCCCGACAGGCGGATGCAGGCGCGGTCGCCGGTGCAGACATCTTCATCCACCCCGAAGCGCGGGCGCACATTGCGTTCGCCGCGCTTGATCGACGCCGCCACCAGCGGCTTTTCGCGACGCTGGCGGTTCAGCATGCATTCGGATGACGCAATGATGATTTTCGGCCCTTTGGCCGGTGTGGTCAGCGCTTCCCGGAAGGTTGCCAGCATTTTCCCGACGTCATAGGTGCGGTCGACCCGCCGCACCCATTGCGCGCCGACACCCTTGATCGCGTCCTCGATCGGGTGATTGGTCGATCGGCCGGCAGGCGTTGCGCGGGATGACAGAATATCCTGCCCACCGGTCGCGGCTGAATAGAAATTATCCACCAGCACCACCACGCCGTCATGCTGGTTATAAACCGCATTGCCGATGCCGTTGAGCAAGCCGTTATGCCAAAAGCCGCCATCGCCCATCACCGCAATGGCGCGCGGCGCACCGGGTTCCTGCATGGCGGAAATCGAGGACGGGCCGAGGCCGTAGCCCATGGTGGACGACCCGATATTGAACGGTTCATTCAACGCAAATAAATGGCAGCCAATGTCGCCGGCGATGTGGCGCTGGCCAAGTTCTTGCTGCACCAGGGTCATGGCGGAAAAAATCGGCCGTTCCGGGCAGCCGGTGCAAAAGCTCGGCGGCCGTGGCGGCACGGTGGCGGCAAGGGCTGCAAGGTCCGGCGCATTGCGGGTCGGCGACGGTTGCGGCAGCAGGGGCCCATCGTACTTTTCGATGAACTTGCGCACGCCCTGCCCCAGAACGGCGGCAGTATATTCGCCGGCCATCAGCAGCACATCCTTGCCGGCGATTTTGGTCTGGATGTCGGCGCGGCGCAAAATTGTGTTCAGTGCCTGTTCAAGATAATCCGGCGCACCTTCCTCGACGATCAGCACTGCGTCCTTACCGGCGCAGAAGGCAGCAAGGTCTTCATCGACCAGCGGATAGGTTACGTTCAGCACGTGCAGCGGAATTTGGCTTTCGCCCCATACATCGGCCAGCCCGAGACCGCGTAGGGCGCGGATTACCCCATTGTACATTCCACCCTGCAAAATAATGCCAAGGTTGGTGTGGGTGCCGGGAAATGTTTCATTCAGGCCGCGTTCACGGATGAACTTCACCGCCGCCGGCCAGCGTTTGTTGATCTTGTCCTGTTCATGCATGAACGATGCTGGTGGCAGCACGATGCGATTGACGTCACGCACCGGATTTTCCAGCGCCTGGCGCACGGTGAATTTCGGCTTCTGATTGTCCTTGGCAATGAAACTGCCATGCACGTGGCAGGCGCGGATGCGCAATTCCAGCATTACCGGGGTGTTGGACGCTTCGGAGAGTTCAAAGGCGTCTTCGACCGCTTTGACGATCGACGGCAGATTTGGCCGCGGGTCGAGCAGCCACATTTGCGATTTCATGGCGAACGCATGGGTGCGTTCTTGCATGATAGATGATCCCTCGCCGTAATCCTCCCCAATGATAATCACCGCGCCGCCGGTAACGCCCGATGATGACAGGTTGGACAGCGCGTCGGATGCGACATTGGTGCCGGCGGTGGATTTCCAGGTGACGGCGCCGCGGATCGGGTAGTTGACCGATGCGGCGAGGGTGGATGCGGCGGCGGCTTCGGAGGCGGAGCTTTCAAAATGCACCCCCAATTCGCCAAGAATGTCCTGGGCATCCGACAGCACATCCATCAGATGTGAAATCGGCGCACCCTGATAGCCCGCCACATAGCCGACGCCCGATTGCAGCAGCGCCTTGGTGACGGCCAGAATGCCTTCGCCACGAAATTCGTCGCCGGCGCCGAGGCGGAGGTCCTGGACTTCACGGGCAAATGAACGTTCGGCCATGGCATCATCCTAAGAACGGCGGGTAATTTCGCGCTTCCCTCGTCGATATTTCAACCCTAAACTATTTTCCAGACGGGTCCATCACCGACGGGGGCACTCATGGTTCAGCTATCACGCCGCGTTTTTTCCGCAGGCGCAAGCCTTGCCTCGATTCTGGCCAGCCTGCCCGCTTGGGCACAAGGCCGCGACAGCGTGACCATCGGCTGGCCATCGGATGTCACTGGCTGGGACCCCAATCAGCGCTTCACGCCCGATGCCCAGGGCATCTATAAAATGGTGTTCGATCAACCGCTTGATCAGGACCCGAGCCTGAAATTGATCCCGAGCCTGATCAAGGCGTGGAAGCTGGCGCCGGACGGGATGAGCCTCGATCTCGAATTTCGCGACGATGTGAAGTTCCACGATGGCAGCAAGATGACCGCTGAGGATTTCCAGTGGACCTTCTTCGGCCGGGTTGCTGCCGGCCAGAAGCTCGATATCGCCAA
Organism: Acetobacteraceae bacterium; assembly: GCA_025352995.1. Taxonomy (GTDB): domain Bacteria; phylum Pseudomonadota; class Alphaproteobacteria; order Acetobacterales; family Acetobacteraceae; genus CAITOL01. Next base: position 23,176 of record JANXRN010000056.1, on the reverse strand, counting down.
CAGCTTCCGCAAGCTCACCGGCATTGACGTGATCAGCCCGACCAAAGCAGTGATGAAGTTCAATTCCCCGGCGCCGACCGTGCCGGTGTGGCTGGCCTTCCTCGGCAGTTTCATGGTGCCGAAAGCCTATATGGAAAAGGTCGGGGTCGACGGCTTCGTCGCCAAGCCAGTCGGCACCGGGCCGTACAAGCTGGTGGAATATCAGATGAACGGGCGCATCGTGCTGGAACGCAACGATGATTATTGGGGCACCAAGCCGAAGCTGAAGCGGGTGGTAATCGAAATCATCAAGGACCCATCGGCGCGGGTGGCGGCCATCCAGTCCGGCCAGGTGGATATCACGGTCGGCGTGCCGGTGCGGGAGGCTGAACGGCTGGGCGCCATTGCCGGGCTGAAGGGTGAACTGAACCCGATCCAGCGGGTGATTCTGCTACAAGTCCGCAATGACCAGGGTTTCTCCGACCAGAATATCCGCCTTGCCGCGCATCATGCGATCGACAAGGCAGCGCTCAGCAAGGCATTTTACGGCGGCGCTGCGGTGCCGCTGTCTTTGCCGGCAACGCCGGGCACGCCGGGTGATATTGCCGGGTTCAAATTCCCCTATGATCCGGCGATGGCCATCAAACTGCTGGCCGCATCGGGCTACAGCCTGGCCAAACCTGCCAAGATCGGCATGGCCTGCACCAACGGGCAGTTCCCGAATGATTACGACATGGCGCGCGCCATCGTTGCGATGTGGAAGAAAGTCGGCATCGAAGCGGAATTGGAAGTGATCGAATACGCCAAGTATTTCGAGCTCAACCGCGCCGGCAAGCTGCCGGAAACCACGCTCTATTCCTTCGATAACGCGACCGGCGATCCGGAGATTTATTCGGGCTATTTGCTGAACCCGAAACTGCCGTTCAGCCCGTGGAAAGACCCGGTGCTGGGGGAAAAAGTCATCGCCCAGTTCAATGTCGCCGATGAAACCAAGCGCATTGAAGGCTGGCGGGAGATTTCCAAGGAGGCCGTCACCATCGGCGCCTGCATGCCGTTGCTGCAAAGCGTGCAGACGTTGGTGCGCAAGGATGGGATGGGCTACACCAAGTACGGCAATGGCTGGGTGATGGGCCAGACGATGGGGTGGGGTTAAGGAAGGTCTTCTTTTTGTGAACAAAAAGAAGCAAAAAAACTTTCCCACTTTGCTTCCGCGTGCGCACCAGCAGAGGTGCGCCATGGATAAAAAGTTTTTTTGGTTCTTTTTGTTCACAAAAAGAACTGCTTTCTAATGCTCGCTGCCTTCCTGCGTCGTCTACTGGCCGTCGCCCCAATCTTGGCCCTGGTCTCCCTACTGCTGTTCGGCGCGTTGCGCTTGCTGCCCATCGATCCCGCCGCGATGTCGATGCCGCCGACCGCGACCAAGGTGGAAATAGAGGCAGCGCGCCAGGCGATGGGGCTGGATCGGCCGGTGACCGTGCAATACGCCATCTGGCTCGGGCAGACTTTGCGCGGCGATTTCGGCAATTCGATCCATATGCGCCGGCCGGTCGCAGGGCTGCTGGCGGAAACCTTGCCGGCGACGATTGAATTGAGTTTGGCCGCGATGGTGATTGCGGGGCTGCTGGGGCTGGGCGGCGGTTTGGGGATGTTTGCACTGCGCGATCGGCGGGGGGAGGCGGTGGCGGAAACTGTCACCACTTTGATGATGTCGTTGCCAGAATTCCTTTGGGCACTGCTGTTGATTTTCGTTTTTGGGGTGCTGCTGTCGGCGCTGCCGTTTACTGGCCGGCTTGATCCCGGGATGACGCGGCCGGTGGTGACGCAGTTTTTGCTGCTCGATACGTTGCTGGTCGGGCGCGTCGATGTGTTTTTCAGCGCTGTGCGCCATATGATTTTGCCCGCTTTTGCATTGGGCGTGGCGTTTGCGCCGCCGATCATGCGGGTGCTGCGCGCGTCGCTGATTGATACGTATCAGGAAGATTATATCCGCCAGGCGCGCCTGCGCGGGGTGGGGGAGACGCGAATTTTGCTCGGCCATGCCTTGCAGAACGCGATCTTGCCGACCTTGACCCTGATGGGGGTGCAGTTCGGTTTTCTGTTCGGCGGCAGTTTGCTGGTGGAGGTGATTTATTCTTATCCCGGCATGGGCAATCTGATGGTCGATGCGGTGCGCAATGCCGATCTGCCGATCATCCAGGCGGTCGGGCTGACATATTGCGTGGTGGTGCTGGCGATTACGGCGGGGGTGGATGGGTTGGTGATGCTGCTGAACCCTCGGCTCAGGGGCACGTGATGCCACGCTGGTTGCGCGATACACGGGTGATTGTTGGGCTTTCGATCTTGTTCGCGGTTCTGGTGCTGGCGCTGCTGGCGCCACTGCTGGTGCAAAGCGCGCCGGATGAACAGGATTTGCTGTCGACCTTGCTGCCATCGGCCTGGGCAAAGGGCGGAGACGTCGCGCATAGACTGGGCACCGATAGTCTCGGGCGCGATGTGCTGGCGCGGCTACTCTATGGCACGCGGTTGGCATTGTCGGTCGCCGCGATTGCCGCCCCTGGCGCGATGATTTTGGGTACGATTGCAGCCCTTTTGGCCGGCTATTTCGGCGGCTGGGTGGATTGGGTGATCGGGCGGGCGGTCGATGTCTGGATGTCGTTTCCGCCGGTTATCTTGTCGCTGATCCTGATGGTGGGGTTGGGCACCGGGTCGCGCAACGTGATCCTGGCGATTGTGCTGGTGGATTGGACGCGGTTCTGCCGGGTGCTGCGCGCCGAAGTGCTGGTGGTGGTGCGGCGCGATTACGTGACGGCGGCGCGGCTGGTCGGGTTTTCCCATCTGCGGGTGGTGCTGCGGGAAGTTCTGCCCGCAGTGGTGCCGCTGCTGGTGACGTTGCTGACCTTGGAAATGGGCATCGCAGTGGTGGTGGAGGCGATCCTGGCCTTCGTCGGCCTTGGGGTGAAGCCGGACGAAATCGCCTGGGGGCAGATGATCGCCGATGGCCGGGCGACGATTTATCAGGCGCCGATCAATTTGCTGGCGCCGGTGGCGGCGATTTTTGTCACCGTGGCGGGGTTCAATTTGCTTGGTGACGGGCTGCGGCGGACCCTGGATTTGCGTCTGGTGGAAGGACGCGGATGAGCGTTCTCCGAGCCGAAAATCTTTGCGTGACCGCACGAATTGATGGGGTGGATGTTGCCGCCCTCGACGGGCTTTCCCTGACCTTGGCGCCGGGCAAGGTGCTGGGATTGGTGGGGGAATCGGGTGCCGGCAAATCGATGCTCGGCCGGGCGATCGCGCAACTATTGCCGCCGGGCTTCGCGGTCACTGCGGGAATGCTGGAATTTGCCGGGCGGGATCTGGTGGCGATGGCGCCGGATCAGCGCCAGAATTTGCTGGGTCGGCAGATTGGCTTCATCCCGCAGGAGCCGCTTTCGGCACTCAATCCGGTGCGCAGCATTGGCAGCCAATTCGCCGAACATTTGCGCCGGCTTGGCATCGCCGATTGGCGCAGTGCGGCGATCGCGGCGCTGGAAAGCGTGCAACTGCCCGATCTGCTTGACCGGTTTCCGCATCAGCTGTCGGGCGGCATGTGCCAGCGGGTGCTGATCGCGATGGCGTTTGCCTCCAAGCCCGCCTTGGTGGTGGCCGATGAGCCGACAACGGCGCTCGATGTGACAATCCAGGCGCGGATTGTGGCGCTGATGCGGGACTTGCAGGTGGCGCAAAACACCGCGGTGCTGTTCATCACCCATGATCTGCGGTTGGCCGCGCAAGTGTGCGATGAAATTGCGGTGCTGTACGCCGGCCGGGTGGTCGAACACGGGCCGGCCGATGTGGTGCTGGCGCAGCCACTGCATCCTTATACCAAGTGCCTGCTGCTGGCCGCGCCGGCGATTTCCGGGCCGCGCACCGCACTTTATGCGCTGCCTGACCAGATGCCGGGCTTGCGGGCGCTGGCCGAGATGTCCGGCTGCCGCTTTGCGCCGCGCTGCCCGTTGGCGCGCGATGCTTGCCGGGAGAGCGTGCCGGCATTGGCAGGCGATACCCATAAAATTGCCTGCCCGCATATTGCCGAAATCGATACAATTACCGTTCCGGCATTGGCGCCGGCGATGGTTGCCGCAACCGGGGAAACGTTGGTGTCCGTAGCCGGCCTCGGCAAGGTGTTTCGGGGCCGCTTCGGGCGCAAGCCGACGATTGCAGTGCGTGATGTCAGCTTTTCGATTGCGGCGGGGGAGTTCGTCGGCGTGGTTGGCGAAAGTGGCAGCGGCAAATCCACCTTGGCGCGGCTGCTGATGGGGTTGGAACAGAAAACGTCCGGTGAGATTCGCCTCGCCGGCCAGGATGTTGGCGGCTGGGGGGCGGCTGCACGGCGCTTGCGGCTGCGCACGGCGCAAATGGTGTTCCAGGACCCGCAATCGGCGCTCAACCCGCGCCGCCGGGTTGGGGCGATTGTTACCCAGGCGTTGGAGGCGGCGGGGGTTGGGCTGGCTGAACGTCGGGCACGGGCGGCGGAAATTCTGGCCGATCTGGGCATGCCGCTGGAATTGGCCGACCGCGCGCCGTCGCAATTGTCGGGCGGCCAGCGCCAGCGGGTGAATATCGGGCGCGCTTTATGCCTGGTGCCGAAGCTGTTGGTGGCGGATGAAATTGTCTCCGGCCTGGATGTGTCGGTGCAGGCGCAATTGCTGGCGCTGCTCGCCCGGCTGCGTGCCGAACATGGTTTTGCGTTGCTGCTGATCTCCCACGACCTCGCCGTGGTGCGCTATTTATGTGAGCGGGTTATGGTGATGCGTAACGGTGAAGTGGTGGAGGCTGGTCGCACGGACGAGGTTTTTGCCAATCCGCAGCATGATTATACGCGGGAGTTGCTGGCCTCGGTGCCAGGCGCGGCGTAGGCTGGATAGAACCGTCGCCCCTCAACGGCCGGTAGAAGCTGCTAAAACTCGAAACTGAATGTTCCGTCTTTATCCACTCGAAGATTGCCGGTTCTCAGGACATCCATTCCGAGCAGAACATCAAACGTGTCTTCGTCCGACAACGCCCCACCATTGATTTCCTTTAAGCAAATGCTGATTGGGTTGATAGCCGCAGGCGCCGTCGGCACCGCGTGATAAAATGCGACATGAAACAAATACGCCGGACGATCGAATAGACCGCCCAAGCCATTGTATCGACGCATATTCACCTGTTGCAGGCCGAGTGATGACACGACCCGAGGCGAAATCATTGTCGAGGTGGCCCCTGTGTCGATCAGCGCCCTGAACGGCTTTGTGCCGGGAAGCACGGGCGCGTTGGAAAATTTGTGGCCGCGATATTTCGCAACATCGATAATCGCGATCGGAACGACAGCGGCGCGCCCATTATGGCGTCCTTGGATTAATGGCATATGAAAAATATCCCAATTCGTCCGGGGCTTGCTCTACCGGCTGGATCGAAAATATCTGATCATCAAAGTTGATATTCCCTGCGATCTGGGCGTCCAACGCCGACGGATAAAATGCGATGACAAATCCATGGCGCAATAGCGCCCATTGCCCGGCATAGTCTCCGACCAAATTCGGCAGCATTTTGAGGAAAGCTGCAAAATTCCGGTCGATCTCGACGGCTTTCAACGCATTGAGGCTGCTCATATTGCCCTGCCATGGACTCGTATAGACAGGAATCTAAGAGTGGCGGCCGAATTTATGCAAGTGGACTTTATGCATGCGGGCTGGCCCGTCACAGCCTGCCCGCCCGTTCCCGCAGGATATATTTCTGCATCTTCCCGGTGGAGGTTTTTGGCAGCGGTCCGAACACCACCGTTTTTGGCACTTTGAAGCGCGCCAGATTGGCCCGACAGAATGCGATGATGTCAGCGTCGGTAGCTGCCGCGTCCGGCTTCAAGGTCACGAAGGCGCACGGTGTTTCGCCCCAGGTTTCATCCGGCCGGCCAACCACGGCGGCTTCGAGAATGGCCGGATGCTGGTACAAAACATCCTCGACCTCAATGGTGGAAATATTCTCGCCACCCGAAATGATGATGTCCTTGCTGCGGTCTTTCAGCTCGATATAGCCGTCCGCGTGCCAGACGCCGAGATCGCCGGTGTGAAACCAGCCGCCGGCGAACGCTTCATCCGTTGCGGGCTGGTTTTTCAGATAGCCCTTCATCACCGGATTGCCGCGCATGAAAACCTCGCCCATCGTCACGCCATCCTTGGCGATCGGCGTCATGGTGCGGGCGTCCGCGACCATCAACCCGTCGAGCGAATGGTACGGCACGCCCTGGCGCGCCTTGATGCGGGCGCGCTCGGCCGGCGGCAGATCGTTCCAGTCATCCTGCCAGGCGCAGACGGTGACCGGGCCGTACACCTCGGTCAGGCCGTAAACATGGGTGACCTCAAAGCCCCGCCGCTCAATGCCTTCGATGACGGCGGCGGGTGGTGGGGCGCCGGCGACCATCATCTTGATGCCGGGGCGGCCAGACAGGTCGGGCCATTGGCTGTCGGGGGCGTTGACCAGCATGTTGGCAACGATTGGTGCGCCGCACATGTGGCTCACCCGATGTTCGGCGATCTGGGCCAGGATGGCGACAGCTTCGACCCGGCGCAGGCAGACATGGGTGCCGGCCATCGCGGTGATCGTCCAGGGGAAGCACCAGCCATTGGCGTGAAACATTGGCAAGGTCCACAAATAGACCGGATGCAACGCCATGCCCCAGGTGGCGACGTTGGCCATGGCGTTGAGGTATGCGCCGCGATGATGGGTCACCACGCCCTTGGGGTTACCGGTCGTGCCAGACGTATAGCACAGCGCAATCGCGTCCCATTCGTCTTGCGGCAGGTCGTAGGCGAAATCAGGGTCACCGCCCGCCAGGAACGCCTCGTAGTCCATTTCCCCGAGCAACGCGCCAAAGGGGGCGAGATCGTCGTTGATGTCGATCACCAATGGGCGTGAAGCTGCGGGCAACATGGCAAGTGCGGTTGCAACCGTCGCTGAATACTCCCGGTCGGTGATCAGGATTTTTGCCCCGCCATGGCCGAGGATGAAGGCGATGGTTGCGGCATCGAGCCGGTAATTGAGCGCGTTGAGCACCGCGCCCACCATGGCCGGGGCAAAATGCGCCTCGAACAAGGCCGGCACGTTGGGCGCCATGATGGCAACCGTGTCGCCATGGCCAATGCCGCGCTGGGCGAGGGCGGACGCCAGCCGGCGGCAGCGTTCACCGATTTCGCCCCAGGCATAGTTACGGTCGCCATGGATCAGCCCGATCCGCTTGGGATAGACGGCAACGGTGCGGGTCAGGAAGCTCAACGGGGAAAGCTGGGCGTGATTGGCCACGGTCTTGGGCATATCATATGGGCTGGCGGTCATATCGGTGGCTCCTGCGGCGTTTCCCCGAGCTGATCGTAAGCGCCCCCCCTTGCGCCGGCAAATCGACTGTGCCTGATTGCGGGATGACCGCCCGCATTCTGATTGTTGATGATGCACCGTCCGCCACCCGCCTGATGGCGGCGAAACTTGCGGCCGAGTATTATCAGGTCAGCGAAGTGCATGATGGCCAGGCGGCGCTGGATCGTGCGCATGACTGGCAGCCTGACATTATTTTGCTCGATGTGATGATGCCGGGCATGGATGGCTATGAGACGTGTCGGCGCCTCAAGACATCTGACGCCACGATGCATATTCCGGTGGTGATGATCACAGCCCTTGGCAGAGCTGACGAGCGGGTGCGCGGCCTTGAAGCCGGGGCCGATGACTTTCTGGTCAAGCCAGTCAATTTCGAAACGCTTTACGCGCGGCTCAAGCCGTTGGTTCGGCTGAAGCGGCTGCTGGATGAATGGCGCATGCGTGGGGCGACCGCGCGGGCGTTGGGCCTGCAGGGCGCGGCCCTGGTGTTGCCGTCAGTCGCGGGCGCGCGGGCGCTGGTGGTGGATGATGACGACGCCACCGCCCACGCGGCGATTGTGGCGCTGCAAGCCGACGGCATCATCACCACCCGTGCCCGCACCGTGGCCGAAACGACCATGATGCTGGCCGCGATGCCGTTCGATCTGGTGGTGCTGTCGCTCTCGATGGCGTCCGGCGACCCGTTGCGCCTGGCATCGGAATTGCGCGCCAATGAGGCGACCCAAGCCGTGCCGCTGTTACTGATCGCCGACAAGGAAACCAAGGACAAGCTGCTGCGTGGCTTCGATTTGGGGGCCAATGACTGGCTGGTCCGCCCGCTAGACCCCAACGAATTGCGCGCCCGGGTGCGCAACCAGATCCGGCGCAAATTCTACCAGGACCGGCTGCACGCCGATCTCGATAGCGCGCTTGAAATGGCGCTCACCGATCCGCTGACCGGATGTTACAATCAACGCTACCTCAACCGCCATCTTGCCGGGTTGTTGGCCCCACGCCCGGGCCAGGGCAATGTCGGCAGGGTGTCGCTGCTGATGATCGATGTCGATCATTTCAAGGCAGTCAATGACCGCTTCGGCCACCCTGAGGGCGATCTGGCGTTGCGCGCGATTGCTGACACGCTGCGCGCCAGGGTGCGCGCCTTCGATGCGATCGCACGGTACGGCGGCGAAGAATTCGCGGTGGTGATGCCAGGCACCCTGCCGCCGGAAGCTTTGGTGGCGGCCGAACGGCTGCGATCGGCGATTGAAAATCTTGATTTCCGGGCAGCCGATGGCAGTAAGGTCGCGCTGACCATCAGTATCGGTGTCGCCCATACTGGCGCGCAGCCGATCAGCGCCGATGCGCTGGTGCGCCAAGCCGATGCGGCGCTTTATGCCGCCAAGCGCGCCGGGCGCAACCAGGTATCGCAGGCGATTATTTGATCTTGGCTTCCTTGAACACGACGTGCTTGCGCGCGACGGGATCGTATTTTTTCAGTTCGAGCTTGTTGGTCTGCGCACGGGCATTCTTTTTGGTGACATAAAAATACCCGGTATCGGCGGTTGATACCAGTTTGATCTGCACGACGTTGTTCTTGGCCATGATCTGAGTCCAAAGCGAGTGGGGGCGGCCGAGCGGGCGCGCAAGGGTCGTCTAATCGCGCACCGACGTGGGGGTCGTCAAGTCTTGAGATCGTGCCGACCGCGCATTGCCGGTGCCCACGGTCACAATCGCGGCGGTAACCGGGCGGGCCACCGGGGCCGCGATGCCCAGCCGCGACGGTGGCGCCGCCGCCGGCAACAGGGCAGTGGCATAGCGGCTGGGCGACAAAAGCAGACTGCGCGCCGCCGACAAATCATGCGCATTGCCTTCGCCTGACGGGCACGGTGCGCGGATATCCAACACTTCGGCCGGCGGTGTGGTTGGGCGGGCGGCCCGGTGACGGATCAGGGCGGCAAGCATAGGCTGGCGCCCTTCGCCGAGCTGTTCGATCTGTCGGGCCGTCGCTGCCGCGCCCATGCTGGTGCAGAGCTGGGGCAGCACGCCAAGACCCTGGATCGGCCACAGGCGCGGCGCCAGCACCCGGCTCCAGGTCAGCACCAGATCGCCGCCATCGGGAAGCGGCGCCAGGGTTTGCACCAGCCCCTTGCCGAGGGTCGCGCTGCCCACCACGACCGCGCGGCGCTGGTCGGCAAGTGCTGCGGCGAGAATTTCAGCGGAGCTTGCCGTGCCGCCATCAACCAGCACCACCACCGGCAGGCCGCTCGACAGGTCGCGACCATCGGCGCGGTAATCGTGGGCGGCGGCCGGATCGCGGCCAATGGTGATGGCGACACTGCCCTCCGACAGCAGCATCGCCGCCGCCGCCACGGCCTGGCGCAACAATCCGCCGCGATTGCCACGCAGATCGAGCACGATGCCCGCGATCGGCACAGTTGGCGGTCCCACGCCATCACTTGAAGCGCGAATGATTTCCTGGGCGATGCGCCCGGCAGTATTGGCCACGAACGCGCTGACCCGGATGATCAGCATGCCATCCTGGGAGTGGGCGAACACCGTTTCGGGCGGCAGCAAGGCGCGTTCCATCGTTACAGTGCGCGGCTTGCCGTCGCGGCCACGCAAAGTCAGGCTGACCTGGGTGCCGTCCGGTCCGGCGAGCAGCGCGGTCAGCGCCTGCTGGTCGGCGCCCTGGATGGTTTGCTGATCGACGGCAAGAATGCGCTCGCCTACCACCACCTTGGCTTCAGCCGCCGGCCCGCCGGTTTGCACTGCAGCGATCACGAAGGCGCCGGCCCGGGTTTCCACAGTCACGCCGATGCCGCCGCGGCCATTGCGCCTGATGCGGTCGGCCGCGGCTTCGGCAGGCGGTACGTAACGCGAATACGGGTCGAAATGGGTGAAGATTTCGTCGAAGAATGCCGCGACCATCCGCATCTGTCCGGCCCGCCGCAAGGGGTCGGACGCGTCCCACGCCGCCTGGGCCAACGCGGCTCCCTCGCTCCCCCAGCTAATCGCATCGTCGTCGGTGGGGGCTGGTCGGGCGAAGATTTCCCGCGCGGCCGCACTGCCGCTCGACAGCAACAACACCAGGCTGCCGGCCTTGCTGTCGGCGGTCCCGCGTCCAGGTGCGCGATGTTCAACGGTCAGGCGCGGGTCCAGGCTCGCGACCCCTTGCAAGCCCCACAACGCCAATTGGCGCACTGGCACGGCATCGAGGCTGCGCGGTGCGATGAATGCCAACGCGGTCGCCGCAATCTGGGCAAACTGCACGTGGTGATAGGCATCGGGCGCGGCCGAGGCTGCAACCGCCGCCGATCCCCAGCCGAGAAACACGAGCAGCAGCAGTGGACGCAGGTGTTTCAACGCCGGCCGCTTCCGCCCCTCGAAGATGTCCGGCCGAAACCAGGACGGGATTTCGGCTGGCCGGAAGGCGCGCCCTGCAGGATTTGAAACAGCAAGCCGCCAGTCACCGGGGATGCTTCGGACAGCCGGACATCGACCTCCTGCGCAAGGCGGAACACTAATCCGCTGTGGCGTCCGGTCAGGGTTTGGGCAATTGCGTCGTGCATCCAGAAATCATCCAAAAGCGACCCCACAGGCACCAGCCCGGACGCACCGCTTTCAGCCAGGGTAACGAATAATCCGAACCGGGTCACCCCGGAAATGCGCGCTGGGAACTGCGTTCCGACCTTGTCAGCCATGAAAACGGCCAAATAACGATCAATCGCGTCACGTTCGGCCAGTTGCGCCCGGCGTTCGGTCGCGGTGATGTGGGCACAGTCATCCTCCAGCCCCGCCACGGCGCCGTCCGCCAAGCCATCAGACCCGAGTCGCAGGCCGGCGATCAACGCCCGATGCACCAGCAGATCGGCGTAGCGGCGGATCGGGCTGGTAAAATGGGCGTACCGTGACAATGCCAGGCCGAAATGACCGATATTGACAATGTCGTACGCCGCCTGGGACTGGCTGCGCAACGTCATCTCATTGACCAGCGGCGCTTCCGGGGTACCGACGACCTGGCGCAGCACCCGGTCAAGATCCCCCGGCGTTAACGCGCCCTCCGGCGGCAACTTAATATCGAGGCTGCGGAGAAAGTCGCGCAGCCCTTCGAGCTTGCCTTCGGTCGGTGGCGCATGGACGCGATAAACGCAGGGCCGGTGCACCCGTTCGAGTTCCTCGGCGGCACAGACATTGGCCAGCACCATGAATTCCTCGATCAGGCGATGGCTGTCGAGGCGCGGGCGCGGGGTGATGGAGGCGACATGGCCATCGGCATCGAGCTTGACCAGGCGCTCCGGCAGATCGAGATCGAGGGTGCCGCGGCGCTGCCGGGCGGCGATCAGGGCATGGTAGGCGATGTAGAGCGTGGCGATCGGCAGATGGGTGTCGGTGCCGGCGTCGCGAACCTCTTGGACCTGTTCGTAGGTCAGCCGGGCGGCACTGCGCATCAGGCCGCGCCCAAAGCGATGGCGGTGCTTCTGGCCGTCGGGGCCGATGAACATTTCGACAAACAGGCAGCCGCGATCTTCGTCCGGGCGCAGGCTGCACCAGCCGTTGGACAGGGCTTCCGGCAACATCGGCACGACGCGGTCGGGGAAGTAGCAGCTATTGCCGCGCAACCGGGCGACGCGATCGAGCGCGCTGCCGGGGCGGACATAATGGGCGACGTCGGCAATCGCGACGATCAACTTGAAGCCGTCCTCGTGCGGTTCGGCATAAACAGCGTCATCGAAATCACGGGCATCGGCGCCGTCGATGGTGATCAGCGGCACATCGCGCAAATCAGTACGGTTTTCTAATGGTGTGGCCCGCGCGTGCTCGGCTTCGGCAATCGCTGCTGGCAGGAACTCGGTGGGAATATCATGCGTCGCGATCACGATCAGGCTGACCGCACGGGCGTCGGTAACCTGACCCAGCCGTTCCACCACCCGCGCCGGCTTAAGTCCCAGCGGCTTGCCGGGCAAAGGCTCAGCGCGCACCACCTCGCCATCCTCGGCACCGTTGGCGTCATCGGCGGTCACCGTCCATTCCGCCTTGGCGCGGCGATCGGTCGGCTCGATGCGCCCGCCCAGGCTGGCATTGGCGCGAAACACCCCGACGATGCGCCCGCTAGTGCCCTCAATCCGGCGCAAGGTGCGGCCTTCATACATATCCCGTCCGCGTGGCCGGATGCGCGCCAGCACGCGCTGGCCAGGGGCGAGCGCGGGCTGTCCGGCCGGCTCCGGTGCCATGAAGATGCGCGGCGGACGTTCGCCAGGGGGCCATTCGATCGGGCGGGCAATCGCATCACCGTCCGGGTCCGACCCGATAATTTCAACGATAATCGCCTCATGGGTGCGATCTGGTGCGGCAAACCGGCGATGGCCGGCAGGTGCGACATGCCCGCCGCCGGCAAGATCGCGCAGCATGGCGAGCAAGGTGGCGCGATGGTCCGGCCCGAGTTTGAAGTGGCGAATGATCTCGCGCTTGCCGACCCGGCCGGGACTGGATTTGATGAAGGCGGCAATCGCCTCACGGCTCGGCATTTCGCCCGGGGCAGTGGGCGCGCCGGCGCGGTTGGGGGGGCGGCGCTTCATGGTGGGAAGTCCTTATTTCAAAAGGCTTAAGATATCTTTGTGTAAAGAAAAATAAGCAAAAAAACTTCAATAAACTGTGGCCGTTGGCTCGGCTCTGCGCAGGGTGGCACCCCAACGGGAAGAAATTATCAAAAAGTTTTTTTGGTTCTTTTTGTTCACAAAAAGAACTGCTTACTTAGCCACTTTCTTCTTCACTGCCGCCTTCTTCTTGACGACCACTTTCTTCTGCACCACTGCCTTAGCTGTCGTAGCGGCCTTTTCAGCCTTTGCCGGCTTAGCCGCCGCCGCCTTGGTGGGTTTCTTCCCCCCGCGCGGCTTCATCTTCTTACCCTTCTCCGCCACCAAAGCCGCAGCTTCGGCGAGCGTGATGTCATCCATCCCGACATCGCGCGGCAGATTGGCGATCATGTCACCATGTTGCACATAGGGTCCGAAGCGGCCCTTTTTAACCACGACGGGGGCCTGGTCTTTCGGATGTGGCCCCAGGCTGCGGATCGAGGCGAGCTTGGCCGCCAGCAGATCGACGGCGCGGTTCAACCCGATGACCAGCACGTTGTCATCGCGGTCCAGCGAGGCAAACACGCTGCCCATTTTCACGAACGGCCCGAAGCGGCCGAGGCCGGCTGTAATGTCGTCTTTGGTCTCCGGGTGGCTCCCGACCAGGCGCGGCAGGGCGAGCAGCGCCAGCGCAGCTTCGAGGTCGATGGTGTCGCCATCCATCCCCTTCGGCAGGCTGGTTCGGCGCGGTTTGACCTTGCTGTCGGGAATTTGTTCGCCCTGCTGGGCGTAAACCCCGTAGGGACCACGGCGCACGGTGACGGCTTCACCGGTCTCCGGGTGGTAGCCGAGTTCGCGCATACCTTCCTTGAGCTGATCCCCGCCTTCGTCGCCGGCGTTGATGGCGAGGCGGCGGGTGAACTGGCAGGTCGGGTAGTTGGAGCAGCCAATGAAGCTGCCATGGCGGCCGAGTTTCAGCCCGAGCCGGCCAGTGCCGCAGGCGGTGCAGACGCGGGGGGCGGTGCCGTCCGCGTTGGGTGGGAAAAAATGCCCGCCGAGGTCGCGGTCGAGCGCGTCGATGACATCGCTGATCTTGAGGTCACGGGTTTGCTCAACAGCGCCCGAGAACGCTGCCCAGAATTGCCGCATCACCGCCCGCCAGTCGGCGCGCCCGCCGGAAATATCATCGAGCTGTTCTTCCAGCCCGGCGGTGAAGCCGGGATCGACATAGCGTTCGAAGAAGCTGGTCAGGAAGGCGGTGACCAACCGGCCACGATCTTCCGGCACAAAGCGCTTCTTGTCGATTTTGACGTAGTTGCGGTCCTGCAAAACCGTCAGGATCGAGGCATAGGTCGAGGGCCGGCCGATGCCGAGTTCCTCCATTTTCTTGACCAACGACGCTTCCGAATAGCGCGGCGGCGGCTGGGTGAAATGCTGGCTGGCGTCCACCTTGTCGCGCTTCAGCGGGTCGCGCTCGGCCATTGGCGGCAGCATGCGGTTATCGTCGTCCTCGCCGTCCTCGACGTCTTCGCGGTAAAGCTTGAGGAAGCCGTCGAACGCTAAGATCGAGCCGTTGGCACGCAGTTGCGGGCCTTTTGCTTTGCCAGGCTCGGCCATCTCGACCACCACCTGATCAAACTCGGCGGACTGCATCTGGGATGCGACGGCGCGCTTGTAGATCAGTTCGTAGAGCCGGCGCTGTTCGGGGTTGAGGTATTGCCCCACCTGATCCGGGCTGCGGGAGAAATCGGTCGGGCGGATGGCTTCGTGGGCTTCCTGGGCGTTCTTGGCGCGGCTGGTGTATTCGCGCGCCTGGCCGGGCAGATAAGTGGGGCCGAAGCTGGATTTGATGTGAGCGCGGGCGGCGTCAATCGCTTCGCGGGCCATCTGCACGCCATCGGTGCGCATGTAGGTGATCAGCCCGGTGGTTTCGCCGTCGATTGCGACACCTTCATACAACCCCTGGGCGAGGCGCATGATGTGCTGGGCGGTGAAGCCGAGCTTGCGGCTGGCGTCCTGCTGCAAGGTCGAGGTGGTGAACGGCGCCGGCGGATGGCGGCGCACCCGTTTGCGTTCAACGCTTTCGACGCTGAATTTTCCCGATTCGACCTGTGCCTTGGCAGCAAGCGCTTTCGCTTCGGTATTCAGGTCGAACTGGTCGAGTTTTTTGCCGTCGAGCGCCACCAGCCGCGCCGCGAACGGCGCGCCAGCTTGGGTGATCAGGGCGGCTTCAATGGTCCAGTATTCGCGCGGCTTGAAGGCTTCGATTTCCGCTTCGCGCTCGCAGATCAGGCGCAGCGCGACCGATTGCACCCGGCCGGCGGACCGGCTGCCAGGGAGTTTACGCCACAGCACCGGGGACAGCGTGAAGCCGACCAGATAATCCAGCGCGCGGCGGGCGAGATAGGCGTCAATCAACGGCTGGTCGAGTTCACGGGGATGGTCGATGGCGTAACGGACGGCGTTCTTGGTCACCTCATTAAAGGTGATGCGTTTGACCGCGATGCCTTTCAGCAGGTTTTTCTCGGCCAGCATGGCATGGACATGCCAGGAAATCGCCTCGCCTTCGCGATCCGGATCGGTTGCCAGATACAGGGTCTTGACGCCCTTGAGCGCCTTGCCGATTGCGGCCATCTGGCGGGCGCCGCGGTCATCGGCGGCCCAGTCCATGGCGAAGTCCTCCTCGGGCCGCACGCTGCCATCTTTCGGTGGCAGGTCGCGGACATGGCCGAAGCTTGCGAGTACGGTGAAGCCGGGGCCGAGATATTTCTCGATGGTTTTGGCTTTGGCGGGGGACTCAACGACCAATAAATCCGACATGCGATCTCGTGCGATTATGTGGGCGTTAGCCCACTAGGGCGGCGTCAGCAATGCCACGCGATTGCCGGGCAGGGTCTCGATCCGACCGGCGAGCTCCAGATCCAGCAGGACCGTGGCGACCTCGGCGGCAGAGAACTGGCAGCGCCGGATCAGATCGTCAACCGGGGTAGGTTCGGGGGATAGCAAAGCAAGCAGGCTGGCAGTGGCGGCGGCGTGGTCCAGCGGGGCTAATGTGGCGAGGTTCGGGGTGGGGGAACTGGGGAGGCGGAGGCGCGGGATCAAGGGTAGATCGTCGATGATGTCTTGGGCGGACTCAACCAGGCGCGCCTCGCCAGCCCGGATCAGCGCGTTGCCGCCACGCCCGCGCGGGTCAAGCGGGGAGCCGGGGATGGCGAAAACCTCCCGATTGGCGTCGAGCGCGATGCGGGCGGTAATCAGGCTGCCGGATTTGAGTGCCGCTTCGACCACCAGCGTGCCGAGGGCGAGGCCGGCGATCAGCCGATTGCGGCGCGGGAAGTGGCGGGCAAGCGGGGTGGTGCCAAGCGGGACTTCGGAGATCACCGCGCCGGCGCCTGCGATTTCAGCTTGCAGAGCGGCGTTTTCATCTGGGTAAGGCACGTCCAAGCCGCCGGCGACGCAGGCGATGGTGGTGCCGCGCGTGAGCGCGCCGCGATGGGCGGCGGCGTCGATGCCGCGGGCGAGGCCGGAGATCACGACAATGTTATGGGCGGCGAGATCGGCGGCGATCTGGCCGGCAAGGCGCTGGCCGTTGGCGGATGCGTTGCGGCTGCCGACCAGCGCAATGGCGCGCGCGGATAGCAGGGCCGCGTCGCCGTGCACCATCAGCACTGGTGGCGCGTCGGGCAGTTCGGCGAGCAAGGGCGGGTAGGCTGGGTTGTCGATAAAGATGAACTGCGCGCCGAATTTGCAGACCGCCTCGATTTCCCGGGCGGTGGCGTCGGCGCTGGGGATCGTTGGCGGATTGGCGCGGCCGGCGGCACGGGCGATCTGCGGCAGGGCGTCAAGGGCGGCGGCGGCACTGCCGAAGCGGGCGAGGAGTTTGCGGTAGGTAACCGGGCCGACGCCCTCGCTGCGGGCGAGGCGGAGGCATTCGCTGTCTGACATTTAATGCGCGGTCACAAAGCGGGGGATGATCTGGCCGTTTTCAACGATCCAGATTGACACCATGCAGGGATTGCGTTGGTCGGGCGTGCTCATATTGCATCGCACAACGTATTTTGTCCCGTGCGGCGACATGGCGGTGGTCGCAATTTGGTTGGTGAGCGGATGATTTTTCAAAGCACTGGCGAGGTGCACCCAATCGGCCTGATCGAAACCATACTGGGTAAATCGCCTTGCCTTGCCGCCATTTTGTGCATTGTCTGGATTGAGCAGGTAATCTCGGATTTTTGCGTCATTGATCAGCGCTTCGGTGCCGTTGGGCAGCAAGGTCACGCAGTCAGGTCGCCGGCTTCCAAGGTTAAGACAGCGTGGAACGGGTGCTCAAATTCTACTTCGTGCCCCACGCCATCGTGATAGGCTGCGACGACCGTTCCACGGCTGCCCTTGGCAAGTCGGCGACCGTCAACGTCGACGGCATGGGTGAGCGCGACCACCGACAATTCCGCAAAGTGGCGGATGACTGGGTTAGGACGTTCGCGGAGGGCGACGCTTGCCATTTGGAGGGCTCCAATGGGACGATGGTACAACACCATAGCATGGAAATGGGGATCGGACACAACAAATTCACCGCCCGATCCGCGGCTCCGTCCCGGCGATCAGCCGCGCAATATTGCCGCGATGGCGTTCATAAATCAGCACCGCGATCAGCACCGTCATCGCCTGCAACGGGAACGGGCGTTGCAGGGCAATGGCCAGCACCGGCATGGCCGCGCAGGCGAGCAGCGACGACAGCGACGAAAACCGGGTCGCCACCGCCGATGCCAGCCAGATCGCAGCCCCGATCAGCCCGATCAGCGGCATCGCGGTCAGCACCACGCCCGCCCCGGTCGCAATCCCCTTGCCGCCCTTGAAGCCGAGCCAGACCGGAAACAAATGCCCGATCACGGCGCCCAAACCGGCAAACGCCATGCCGAAAGCGCCGTCGATATAGCCGCCAATCCACACCGCGACCGCGCCTTTCAGGGCATCCAACAGCAAGGTTGCGGCAGCGATTGTCTTGTTGCCGGCGCGCAGCACGTTGGTGGCGCCAGTGCTGCCCGAGCCGAACTTGCGGACATCGCCCAATCCCGCCGCGCGCACCAGCAGCAACCCGTATGGCACGCTGCCCGACAGATAGCCCATCACGAACAAGCCGGCGAAAATCATCATGCTGGTTGCGTCGATCATCCGAACACCTTTCGTCCCGCTTTGAAGGTTGCGACCACCCGGCCTTCGAGGGCGCGGCCATCGAAGGGGGTGTTTTGCGCCTTGCCGGGCAACTTACCGGCCTCGACCTGCCAGGCACGTTCGAGGTCGAACAGGCACAAATCAGCCGCCGCCCCACGGCGCAAGGTGCCGGCCGGGCTGCCAAGCAGTGTCGCCGGGCGGCAGGTCAGCAACGCGATGGCCGCGCTAAGCGACACCAAGCCGCCATGCACCTGTGCCAGAGTCACCGCCAGCAAGGTCGCCAACCCGGTGCCGCCGGCCGAGGCTTGCGCAAACGGCAGGCGCTTGTCATCGGCATCACGCGGCTGGTGGTCGGACGCTATGGCATCGATGGTGCCATCGGCGAGCGCCGCCGCCACTGCGATCCGGTCGCTGTCGGCGCGCAACGGGGGCGAGAACTTCGCATAGGTGCGGAAATTGCCGATCGCGGTTTCGTTGAGGTCAAAATAGGGCGGGGCAGTGTCGCAGGTCACGTTCAAGCCGCGCGCGCGGGCGTCGCGGATCAGGCCAAGTGCCTCCCCGGTCGAAACATGGGCGAAATGCACCGACCCACCGGTCAGTTCGGCAAGGCGGATGTCGCGCGCCACCAGGATTGCCTCGGCGGCGGCGGGAATGGCGGGCAAGCCAAGGCGGGTTGCCAGTTCGCCGCTGGTGGCAGCGCCGCCAGCCGCAAGGCTCGGGTCTTCCGGGTGTTGGATGATCCGGGCGCCGAAGCCTTTCGCATAGGACAGCGCGAGCCGCATCATCCGCGCCGAGCCGATCGCGCGCGCGCCATCGGTGAAGGCAACAGCGCCTGCTTCGGCCAGCAAACCAAGCTCGGCCATTTCCTCGCCCCGGCAGCCGCGGGTGACCGCGGCGTACGGCAGGATGGTCAGGCTACCGGTTTCGTCACCGCGCACCCGCAGCAACCGCACCAAAGCCGGATCGTCGATCGCGGGCACCGTATCGGGCAGGGCGGCCAGGGTGGTGATGCCGCCAAACGCTGCCGCCGCCGCAGCGGAGGCGATGGTTTCGCGATATTCGCCGCCTGGTTCGCCCAGCTCGGCGCGCATGTCGACCAGCCCTGGGCACAGGATCGCGCCATCGCCATCGCGCATCGGCACGTCGGGACGGCCAAGATTGGCGCCGAAATCGGCGATTTTTCCGTCGCGCACCAGCAGGGCGCCATGGCTGTCGAGACCGGCTGAGGGATCGAGCAGCCGGACATTATGGATCAGCAGGTCAGTCATTGCGTTTGGCCCGCCGCGACAGCACGTCAAGCACCGCCATCCGCACCGCGACCCCCATTTCGACCTGTTCCTTGATCAGACTGCGGATCGGATCGTCGGCGACGTCGCTGGCGATCTCCACCCCGCGGTTCATCGGGCCAGGATGCATCACCAGCGCGTCCGGCTTGGCATAAGCCAGCTTTTCGGCATCGAGCCCCCAGAAGCGGAAGAATTCGCGCGCCGACGGCACCAGCCCGCCGGTCATGCGTTCCTTTTGCAGGCGCAACATCATCACGATATCCGCGCCAGCAAGGCCCGCCTTCATGTCGTGGAACACGGTAACGCCAAGACGCGCGGCGTCGGTCGGGATCAGGGTTACCGGGCCGACGATATGGACCCGGCTGCCAAGCGCCAGCAGCAGATGAATGTTCGATCGTGCCACCCGCGAATGCAGCACATCGCCGCAGATCGCCACCACCAGGCCTTCGAGCCGGCCGCGCCGGCGGCGGATGGTCAGTGCGTCGAGCAGCGCCTGGGTCGGGTGTTCATGGGTGCCGTCGCCGGCGTTGATGACGGACGCCTCAACCTTTTGGGCCAGCAACGCCGGCGCGCCGGACTGGCCGTGGCGCACAACAAGCAGGTCGCAATTCATTGCGTTCAGCGTGGCGGCGGTATCGAGCAGGGTTTCGCCCTTGTTCACCGAACTATTGGCGACCGACATATTGACGACATCCGCGCCCAGGCGCTTGCCGGCGATTTCGAAGCTGGTGCGGGTGCGGGTTGAGTCCTCGAAAAACAGGTTGATCAGCGTCCGCCCGCGCAGCAGATCGCGCTGGGTGGTGCCGGACCGGTTGAGCAAGACATAGCTTTCGGCAAGGTCGAGCAACGCCGAGATTTCCGGCGGGTGCATGCCCTCGATTTGCAGCAAATGGCGGTTCGGGGTGAGCACGCGGCAGGTCCCTTGATAGTTACACGGAATGTTTACACAAGCAGCGCCCGATCTGCCAGCGCGCCCCCGGCTTGACGAACACCGCGCCAATGAAGGCTATTGAAAAGCCGCGATGGAGATAGCGATGCGCGCCGAGGCTGACCATCTGCAACAGATTTTGCGTCCGCTGATGCCCGGCCCCAATGGTGCGCCGTCGCGGCTGGTGGTGCGCCCGATCCGGCGCGGCAGCCTGTCGCGGGTGTTTCGTGGCGACGACACCGAAGATGGCCAGCCGGTTGTTATCAAGGTGTGCATCGATCCGGCCACCGGTGCCCCCGATTGCGCCAATGCGGCGGCGTATTTCGCGGCAATGCAGGGGGTGCAGGCATTGTCGGCCCAGGACCCCCGGATCGGCTGTTCGACGCCGCTCCTGCTGCTGCAAGCCCAGGCGATCGTGGTTGCCAGTTGGATTGATGGCCCGACAGTGGAACATATCGTGCAGCGCGGAACCCCCGCCGAAGCACGGGCGGCGATTACGCTGTCAGGCGCGTGGCTGGCGCGCTTTCATGTTGCCGCCGGCCTGACCAGCCGAACCTGGGACATGCCGCCAGTGCTCGCCCAACTCGATGCGGTGATCGCGACGGCCCAACAGGCCGGCACGCGGATGCCCCTGCTGCTTGGCGCTGCCGAGGTGCTGCGTCGCACGGCTGGACTGGTTGGCGCCATTGCCATGCCGTGGAGCCGCCAGCACGGCGACTTCAAGCCGGGCAATTTGATTTTGTCCGGCGATACGGTGGTGGCCATCGATATCGACTACCGCCCGCCCGCGCCGTGCATCGTGGATGCGGCGCAATTCCTGAACCATGCCGCCCTGCAGCGCCCGTGGCGCCTGGCGCGGGAAGGTTGGATCGGGTTCGTCGAGGCGGCATTCCATGCAGGTGGTGCGCAAGGCGGCGTGCTGCTGCCGGAATTGCCCTTGGCCTGGACCCGCCTCCACCATGGGCTGCGAACCCTTATTCACAGTCACGTCTGGTCAAAACCGCCGAAAATCTGGGTGACCGGCTGGTATCTGCGCCGACTGGTGCGGCATTTGTCGCACCAGCTTATCGTGCTGGAAACCCACCATGCGGGGCGCTGAGGATCTGATGTTACATGCGACCAACCCTGATCTGAACCTCACCCACGACATTGTGCGCGGCAGTTTGCGGCGCCCCGATACGCCACGTGGCGCGGTGCTGCTGATGACAGCGACCTTGCGTCCACCCGCCGAAGCGGTTGCGCGCGCCGATCCTGCCGCGCGGTTGTTGGATTACGCCGCGGCCCTGAAATTCTATCTGGCGATGCCGGCAACCGTCGTGGACCGGATTGTCTTCGCCGATAATTCCGCGAGCGGTATCGCCGAGATACGCGAGAGTGTTGCCGGCATCGCGCATGACAAAGCGGTCGAAATTATGAGTTTTGCGGGCAATGATCACCCGGTATCGGCAGGCAAGGCCTATGGCGAGTTCAAGCTGATCGATATCGCAATCGCCCATGCCAGCCTGATCCGGGCAGACGATATTGTCTGGAAAACCACCGGCCGGCTGAAGATTTTAAATCTGGCGGCACTGCACTGCGCGGTGACGCGTGCCGGTGTGGATATCGCGTGCGACCTGCACAATGTGCCGTTGATCGGGTCAGGGCGCTGGCGCGGCAATCAGCGCATGGATTTACGCCTGTTCGCGTTCCGGCCCGCCGCGTTCGCCAAGGTTTACCGTGGGATTTGGGCAGGCAGGACGCGGTTTGATGAGGCGACGATGTATGCGACCACCCTGGCCGCCAGGAAATCAATTCGGGTCATGCCGCGCTTTCCGGTGCAACCGATGATCGAGGGGGTCAGCGGCCGCCACCAGCGAAATTATGCTGCACCCGGGCAGCGGATCAAGGCGATGATGCGCCAGGCGCTGCGCATTGTGTTGCCATTCTTGTGGATTTAGCCGCGTTGTCTGACTATCCCAGCCGATCCACCCCCCAGAACACCGGGAACGGCGCCCGCACAATCCCGCTCAGATTGGTCCGCGTCGCGGTGGGGGTAAACCATTGGCCGAGCGGGATATAGGGGACTTCCTCCCACACCACGCGCTGAATGGCGCGGCAGATGGTTTGCTGGCTGGCGAGATCGCCGGCATCGAACCAGTCGTCGCGTAGCGACTCAAGGCGCCTGCTGGTCGGCCAGCCGGTCGTTGCCTGCTCCCCGGTCGCCCGCAGCGGCAGGTGATTGGCCGGTGATACCGTGGCCGTTCCGGGATAGCTGGTGCAGAACGCACTCCACCCGCCGGCATTGGTCGGGGCCTTGCTGGTGCGCCGTTGCAGCAGCGTTTGCCATTCCATGCTGACATATTCGACCTTCAGCCCAATACGCTCGAACATGTCGTTGGCGACTTGTGCCAGCGCCTGCATGCGCGGGATGTCATTGGGGGCGAGCAGCACCACCGGCTCCCCGCGATAGCCGCTTTGCACCACCAGTTTGCGCACCAGATCGATGTCGCGCACCGAGGTCAGAACGTCGAGCCCGGCATCATTGGCGTACGGGTGGCCCTGGGTGAATACCCCGATGCCGGCGCGGGTCATTTCCGGTTCGCTGCCCATCGCGGCTTGGAGGAATTCGTCCTGATCGACCGCGAGCAAAACCGCCCGACGCAGGCGCGGATTGTTGAACGGCGGCTGGGTATGGTTGAAGCACAGGATCGGCATCACCCCGGTCGGATCACCGACACTGATCCGCACCCCGGGGGACGCCCGCAGCGCTGGCAACAGTTCGACCAGCGGGTCGTGCCACCAATCGATGTCGCCGCGCTGGAGGGCGGCGGCGGTGGCGGCGGGGTCGGACAGGCTGAGCCAGTTAACCCGGCTGACCAGCACCCGCTTGCCAC
>JANXRN010000050.1 GCA_025352995.1 Acetobacteraceae bacterium | reverse complement strand
TAAAAATCGGCGACGTCACCATCACCAGCATCGTCGAGCGTGACGGCCCCTGGCGCACCCCTGCGGCGATGTTCCCTACCTACGACCCGATCATCGGCGCCAAATACCTCGCCGAGGTGGAACCCGAGACCTTCGACCCCGTCACCGGCAAGATGGTCATCACCTACCAAACCTTCGTGGTCCGCACCAAGCACCACACCATCCTGGTCGATACGTGCACCGGGGAAGACAAGGGCTATCCGGCGCCGATGGATTTCCCCAAGCAGCCTTGGCTCGATGGGCTGGCGGCGGCGAAATTGCGTGTCGAGGATATCGACTACGTCTTCTGCACCCATCTCCACATCGACCATTGCGGCTGGAACACCGTGTTGCGCGACGGGCGCTGGGTGCCGACCTTTCCCAACGCGAAATATATTTTCCACAAGCGCGAGTATGATTTCTGGGAGGCCGCCACTGCGCGTGGGGAGCAGCCGCCGGGCCAGGTCTGGCAGATGAACTGCCTGCCGATCGTCGAAGCGGGCCAGGCGCTGCTGGTCGATGACGATTTCGCTCTGGATGATACTGTGACGCTTACGCCGACACCCGGCCATTCGCCCTGCCATTGCTGCGTCAACATCTTCTCCGGCGGGCAGCGCGCGGTGGTCACCGGCGACATGATGCATCACGCCCTGCAATGCCGGGACCCGGATATGTCCACTATTTTCGACTGGGACGCGAAGATGGCGGCCGCATCGCGCCGCAGCTTCCTCGCATCCGTTGCCGATACCGACACGCTGATCTTGCCGGTGCATTTCCCGTCGCCCACGGCCGGGCTGGTAACGTCTGATGGGGACCGGTTTCACTACCGCTACAAGCGCGGTTGAAGCCGGACCTGCCGATCGGGTTGCTGGCCGCCGCCGCGTTTCTCGGCGCGTCCGCTGCCCGCATCATCGATCCTTTGCTGCATGTCGTTGCCACCGACTTCGCCACCACGGTGCCGGCCGTTTCGGTGATCGTGGCGGCGTTTTCGCTGCCGTACGGGCTGTGCCAGGTGGTGCTCGGCCCGTTGGGGGACCGGTTCGGCAAGCTGCGCATTATTCAGATCGCGCTTTGCGCTTATATCCTCGCCCTGATCGGCTGCGCGATGGCGACAAGCCTTGGGATGCTGACCTTGATGCGCGTTTTCGCCGGCGCCACCTGTGCTGCAGCGGTGCCGATCGGGATGGCCTATATCGCGGACGCGGTTCCCTATGCGCAGCGCCAGATCACCCTCACCCGCTTCCTCAACGGCGTGGTGCTGGCGCAAATCCTTGCCGGACCGGTGGGGGGCATTTTCGGGCAATATCTCGGCTGGCGTGGCGTGTTCGTCGCCCTTGCCGTGGCGACGGTCGCGGTGGTGATCACCCTCGGCCTGCGCCTGCGGTCACTGCCCGATCCGCAGCGCGCGGGCGCGACGTTTTCCTTTTCCAACTACGCCACCCTCGCGCGCCCGGGCCTGCCGCGCCTGATCCTGCTCGCCGGCTTCATCGACGGGGTGCTGCTGATGGGCTCCTTCCCCTTCCTCGCCCCCTATTTGCGGGAGGAATTTGCTCTGCCCTATGCCGCCATCGGGCTGATGCTGGCCTGCTTTGGGCTGGGCGCGCTGATTTACACGCGGACGGCGCGCCGGCTATTGCCACGTTTGGGCGAGCAGGGGCTGGTTATCGTCGGCGGTATGCTGATGGCAGCGGTGCTCGCCATCGGCATGGTCTCCCAAGCCTGGCAGGCCTTCATCGCGGTGCAAATCCTGCTCGGCCTCGGCTTCTACATGCTGCATTCGGTGTTGCAGGCCCAGGCGACCGAAATGTTGCCCGCCGCGCGCGGCACCGCGGTCGCGAGTTTTGCGCTGGTGCTGTTCCTCGGCCAAAGCGTAGGTGCGGTCACCATCGGCACCCTGATCGCCCATTTCGGCTACCGGACCGCCTTCCTGATAGATGCCGCCGCGATCCTCGCGCTCGCCATCTGGCTGCGCGGCAAGTTGCGCGCCGCAAGCTGA
>JANXRN010000004.1 GCA_025352995.1 Acetobacteraceae bacterium | reverse complement strand
TTCGACCGCGCGTTCGGGGATCACCACCACGTCGGCGACGTAGGCGCGGATCACCGCAAGCGGGGTTTCGCCGATGTCGCGCACCGCGATGCCTTCGGCGATGGTGGCGCCGCCGACCGAAACCGGTTGCCCGGCCAGGCGCTGGGCAAGGGCCGCGTAGGCTGCGACTTCGACGCCAATCACCTCAATGCCCGGCTTCACTCCGGCGGCCGCCACCGCGCAGCCGGCGATCAAGCCGCCGCCGCCAACCGGGATCACCAGCGTATCAAGCTCCGGCGCGTCTTCGAGCAATTCGAGCGCGAGGGTGCCCTGGCCCGCCATCACCGCTGCGTCGTCATAGGGATGGATGAAGACCAAGCCTTCGCGGGCGGCGAGTTCCACCGCGTGGGCTGCCGCGTCGGCCAGCGTGTCGCCATGCAGCACCACCCGCGCGCCCCAGGCTGCGGTGCGCGTCACCTTGGTGGCCGGCGTGTGCTTGGGCATCACGATCACGGCGGCGGTTTGCGACAGCATGGCGTGGCGTGCGACGGCTTGGGCATGATTGCCGGCCGACATCGCAATAACCCCGGCGCGGCGTTCTTCTGCGGTCAGCAGCGCCAGCCGGTTGGCCGCCCCGCGTTCCTTGAACGCCCCGGTCGCTTGCAGGTTTTCAAGCTTCAGCGTGACATCCGCGCCCACCGCTCGCGAAATGATATCGCTGCGCAAGGCCGGCGTGCGCACGACCTGCCCGGCGATCCGCGTGGCCGCCGCACGCACATCCGCTAAAGTAATCACTAGATGAACTTGACCGAAACGATCTCGTAGCTGCGGTCTCCACCCGGCGTCGGCACCGCCACCGTGTCACCAATGGTCTTGCCGATCAGCGCCTTCGCGAGCGGGGATGACACTGACAGCCGGCGCAGCTTGATGTCGGCTTCGTGCACGCCAACTATCTGGTAGATCGACTGCTTCTCGGTTTCCTCATCGATCAATTCCACCGTGGCGCCAAACTTGATATGAGCGCCGGTGATTGAAGCCGGGTCGATGATTTCGACCGCCCCGATGATTTCTTCGAGTTCCTGAATGCGCCCTTCGATAAACGACTGGCGTTCCCGCGCCGCGTGGTATTCGGCGTTCTCGCTCAGGTCACCATGGCTGCGCGCTTCGGCGATCGCGCGGATGACCGCGAAACGTTCGGTGCCTTTCAGCAGGCGGTGTTCTTCCTCCAGGCGTTGCAGGCCTGGCAGCGTCATCGGGAACTTCTGCACGTGGGCAACCTCAGGCGAAAAATGAAACGGGAAACCGGTGAGTATAAACGGCTCCGCCGCGGGCAGGTCGGGCCTGGCCGCGTCAGAACGGGCTGCGAAAATAGGCTTGCAGCGGCATAACTTCAAGGGTGCCGGATTTTCGCGCCGAAATCGCGTGCGCGGCGGCGCGCGCGCCGGCGATGGTGGTGAAGTGCGGCACCCCATGCATCAGCGCGCCCCGGCGGATATCAAAGCTGTCTGCGACGGTTTGTGCGCCCGATGCGGTGTTGATCACCAGTTGCACGTCGCCGGATTTGATCGCGTCCACGCAATGCGGCCGGCCTTCGAGCACTTTGTTGACGATCGCGGCCTCAATCCCCGCCTCCCGCAAGCGGGTTGCCGTGCCGCGGGTGGCCATGATGGTGAAGCCGCACTCGATCAACCGGCGCGCAACCGCCACGCTCGCCGCCTTGTCGCTGTCCCGCACCGACAGGAACGCGCAGCCGCTATCGGGCAGGACTACCCCCGCACCTAGTTGCGCCTTGGCGAAAGCGCGCTCGAAACTACTGTCCAGGCCCATCACCTCCCCGGTAGATTTCATTTCGGGGCCGAGGATCGTATCGACATCGGGGAAGCGGGCGAACGGGAACACCGCTTCCTTGACCGCGACATGCGGCGCGATGCTGTCATCATCAAGCCGGAAATCCGCCAGCCGCGCGCCGGCCATCACCCGGGCGCCAATTTTGGCCACCGGCACCCCGGTCGCTTTGGCCACGAACGGCACGGTGCGCGAGGCGCGCGGGTTCACTTCCAGCACGAAAATCTCGTTATCCTTGATCGCGTATTGCACATTCATCAGGCCCACAACGCCCAATGCCTTGGCCATCGCTTCGGTTTCGGCCTTCAATTCAGTGACCGTTGCTGGCGACAGCGTATAGGGCGGCAGGGCGCAGGCGCTGTCACCGGAATGGATGCCGGCTTCTTCGATATGCTCCATCACGCCCGCGACATAAACCGTTTCGCCATCGGCAATGCAGTCAACGTCAACCTCAATCGCGTCATTCAAGTAACGATCGATCAGCACCGGATTGTCGCCCGACACGATCACCGCCTCCCGCATGTAGCGCGCCAGGCCGCGGTCGTCATAAACGATTTCCATCGCCCGGCCGCCGAGCACGTAGCTTGGCCGGATCACCACCGGATAGCCGACCCGGGCGGCGATTTTTTCCGCCTCCGCGGTTGATCGTGCAATGCCGTTTTCCGGCTGACGTAGCCCGAGCTTTTGCAGCATCACCTGGAAGCGTTCGCGATCCTCCGCCATGTCGATCGCATCAGCCGAGGTGCCCAGGATGGGAATGCCGGCCTTGGCCAAAGCCTGAGATAATTTCAGCGGGGTTTGCCCGCCATACTGCACGATGCAGCCTTTCAAAGTCCCGTTGGATTGTTCCCGCCGGACGATGGCGATCACGTCTTCTTCGGTCAGTGGCTCGAAATACAGCCGGTCAGACGTGTCATAGTCGGTGCTGACGGTTTCGGGATTGCAATTGACCATGATGGTCTCGAAACCGGCTTCCTTGAGCGCGTAGGCCGCATGGACGCAGCAATAATCGAATTCGATGCCTTGCCCAATCCGGTTTGGCCCACCGCCGAGAATGATGATTTTTTCCCGGTCGGATGGATCGGCCTCGCAGGCCGGGGTGCCGAAACCCCCTTCATAGGTCGAATACATGTAGGGCGTGGCGGAGGCGAATTCGCCGGCGCAGGTGTCGATACGCTTATAAACCGGCAACACCCCAAGCTTGTGCCGCAACGCGGTGACGGCTGGGACCGCCTGCCCGCTCAATTGCGCCAGTTGCTTGTCGGAAAACCCTTGCGCCTTGATCGCGCGCAACCCGGTTGCGTCTTGCGGCAGTCCCTTGGCGGCAATGACCCGTTCGGTCGCCACGATTTTTTCGAGTTCGCGCAGGAACCAGGGATCGAACTTGCTGGCGTCATGGATGTCCTCAACCGACATGCCGGCGCGCAAAGCCTGTGCTGCCATCACGATCCGGTCCGGCTTCGGTTGCGACAACGCTGCCCGGAACGCATCCAACCCGCCATCGCCTGGCGCTTCGATCGCATCGAGGCCGGAATAGCCGGTTTCCATGCTGCGCAAGCCCTTTTGCAAGGCTTCGGCAAAGCTGCGCCCGATCGCCATGGCTTCGCCCACCGACTTCATGCTGGTCGAAAGCAGGGCAGGGGTGCCGGGGAATTTCTCGAAGGTGAAACGGGGGATTTTTACCACCACATAATCGATCGTCGGCTCGAAACTTGCCGGTGTGGTCATGGTGATGTCGTTGGTCAATTCGTCCAACGTATAGCCCACCGCCAGCTTGGCGGCGATTTTGGCAATCGGGAAGCCGGTGGCTTTCGATGCCAGTGCCGATGACCGCGACACGCGCGGATTCATTTCGATCACCACCATGCGCCCGTCAGCGGGATTGAGCGCGAATTGCACGTTCGATCCGCCAGTATCCACGCCGATCTTGCGCAAACACGCGATCGAGGCATCGCGCATCACCTGGTATTCTTTGTCCGTCAGGGTCAGGGCCGGGGCGACGGTGACGCTGTCGCCAGTATGAATGCCCATCGGATCGACGTTTTCAATCGCGCAGATGATGATGCAATTATCGTTCTTGTCGCGCACCACCTCCATCTCGAACTCCTTCCAGCCGAGCACGGATTGCTCGACCAGGACTTCAGATGTTGGCGACGCATCAAGGCCGGATTGCACAATGCGTTCGAATTCTTCGCGGTTGTAGGCAATGCCGCCGCCGGTGCCACCCAAGGTAAAGCTCGGGCGAATGACGGCTGGTAGGCCAACTACGGCCAAGCCCGCCCGCGCTTCGGCCATCGAGTGGGCGATCTGGCTCAACGGGCTTTCAATGCCGATTTCCGACATTGCGTCGCGAAATTTCAGCCGGTCCTCGGCGCGGTCAATCACGTCCGCTTTGGCGCCGATAAGCTCGACATTGTATTTCTCCAAAGTGCCAGACTTGAACAATGACATCGCGGTGTTGAGCGCGGTCTGCCCGCCCATCGTTGGCAGCAGCGCGTCCGGACGTTCTTTCGCAATGATCTTCTCGACAAATTCCGGGGTGATCGGCTCGATATAGGTCGCATCTGCCAGCCCGGGATCGGTCATGATGGTGGCGGGGTTGGAATTGACCAGGATGACGCGATAGCCCTCGGCGCGCAGCGCCTTGCAGGCCTGGGCGCCAGAATAATCGAACTCGCAGGCCTGGCCGATGACGATCGGGCCGGCGCCGATGATGAGGATCGATTTGATGTCGGTGCGTTTTGGCATTTTTTAGGGTCCTTAAGTCAAGGGTGTTCTTTTTGTGAACAAAAAGAACCAAAAAAAACTTTTTCTCACTTTGTTGCCGCTGGCTCGGGCCCCTCCGCAGACCCGAGCCAACGGCAACAATAGATAAAGTTTTTTTGCTTCTTTGTTTTCAAACAAAGAAGATTCTTACTTAGCTTTCTCGATCGCCTCGGCAAATCGCCCAAACAGATAATGACTATCCGTCGGCCCCGGACTTGCTTCCGGATGATACTGCACGCTGAAAGCCCGTTTGCCAGGGCAGGCAATGCCTTCGTTACTGCCGTCGAACAGGCTGGTGTGGGTCACCTGAACCCCATCAGGCAAAGACGCCGCATCGACCGCGAAGCCGTGATTCTGACTGGTGATTTCGACCTTCCCGGTCAGCAAATCCTGCACCGGCTGGTTGGCGCCGCGATGGCCGCGTGCCAGCTTGTAGGTCTTGGCGCCGAGCGCCAGCGCCAGCAACTGATGGCCGAGGCAGATGCCGAAGATCGGGGTGCCGGACGCCAGCACGCCCTGGATGGCGGGCACCGCGTAGGCGCCGGTTGCCGCCGGATCGCCCGGGCCGTTGGACAGGAACACCCCGTCCGGCTGGTGGCGCAAAATGTCATCGGCGGTTGCGGTCGCTGGCACCACCGTCACCTTGAAGCCGGCCGCGGCGAGGCAGCGCAAAATGTTGCGCTTGGCCCCGTAATCCACTGCCACCACGTGCCGGGTGGGCGCGGTTTGCCGCCCGTAGCCAGTGGGCCACGCCCACTCGGTTTCGTCCCACGCATAGGATTGGGTGCAGGTGACGGTTTTGGCGAGGTCCAACCCCTCCAGCCCAGACCAGCCGGCGGCGGTCGCTGTCAGGGCCGCGATATCGAACCGTCCATCGGCGGGATAGGCAATCACCCCGTTAGGTGCGCCGAGGTCGCGGATGCGTAAGGTCAGCGCCCGCGTATCAATGCCGGCGATCCCGGGCACGCCTTGGCCGCGCAGCCAGCTATCCAGCCCCTCGGTCGCGCGCCAGTTGCCCGGTTCGGTGACGTCGAGCTTGACCAGCAGGCCGCGCGCGGCGACGCCGGCGGCTTCAAGATCTTCCGGATTGGCGCCGACATTGCCGATATGGGGGAAGGTGAAAGTGATGATTTGCCCGGCATAGGACGGGTCGGTCAGGGTTTCCTGATAGCCGGTCATCGCCGTGTTGAAGCAGATTTCGGACGGTTCGCTGGCGGCAACGTGCGCGCCAAAGCCGCGCCCCCAGAACACGCTGCCATCGGCAAGCACGAGGGCGGCGGTAGCGCCTTGCGGCACCGCGGATGGATCGGACATTGCGACCCCTTTCTGGGTAGGTGTGGATTGCGGCATATCGGCGAGCGCGAGGCCGGTGGTGGCAATCACCGCTGGCCAGTGCCTGGTGGGGATCGCCTGCGCCTGGCGCCATTTGCGCAGCGCCTCGGTGCCAACGCCAAGCTGGGCGGCAGCGGCGTCAGGGCCGCCGAGGCGGCTGATGATGGTTTCGACGGTGATGGTCATGGACCAGCTATATGGGAATTTTCTTCCCAAGACAATCACAAGGAGTCATTGGGAAAAAATTTCCCAACGGATTTTCAGCCCGATCGATGCCCTTGGGCTTCAACAAATGCTTTGAGCACCGCATTCATCCGCGTTTGGTAGCCTCGGCCACCCTGCATAAACCATTTCAACACATCTGATACCAACCCGCCTTGACGATGACACTTCCATCGTCAAGGCGGGTTGGTATTGCGCGCCGGGTTGGCCGCCGGCGGCGCGCCAAACAAAGACTGATACCGACCCGCGTTGACCCATTCTTCATGGGTCAACACTTGAGCGGGTTGGTATGAATCAACGCGCATGGTCACGATTTTCTGGGTGCGCGGCATGACGAGATTGGCTTTTGCCATCCAGTCGGCATCGGGCACAAAGCTGTCGGGATCATCGCTGGCGGCCTGGGCAATTTCAGCTTCGGTAAGCGCGCGAACGCGCTTCCAGTCAGTTTTATCGGTCATTTTCCCTGGTCCCCAGCTGCGACCCGCGCGCGGTAAAATTCACATTCTCGGTTTCCAGCGCGGCGCGCACTGATTAGTCGCTGCGTAACGCCAAGCATTTGCCAATACAATACATCGCGAACCCGGCGCCCCGATCCGCCGAGCGCCGTAAACGCTGACATTGCATTCAGCCACCCCAGGATATACATAAACCCCATCGTCTATCCAACCACCGAGGACCACCATGCAAGTCGCAAAATGGGGCAACAGCCTCGCCATCCGCATCCCTGCTGCGGTGGTCGAAGCGCTCGAACTCACCGCCGGCGACGAAATCGAAATCCACATCGCTGATGCGCGGGAAATCGCCATCGCGCGCAAACCTGGCCGCGAGGATTTACTGAAACGGCTGCGTTCCTTCCGGGGCCGGCTGCCGTCGGATTTCAAGTTCGACCGAGACGAGGCGAATGCCAGGTAATTTCATCGATACCAATGTCCTGGTCTATTTTGCGTCCGATGATTTGGTGAAGGCGGACCGTGCTGAAGCGATCTTGCGGGCAGGCGGGGTTATCAGCGTGCAGGTTCTGAATGAATTCACCAATGTTGCACGCCGCAAGATGCGGATGACCTGGCCAGACACGCGCGCGATCCTCACAATGCTGCGCGATTTGCTGACCGTTCATCCTATCACGATCGAAACCCATGACCGCGGACTGGCGCTCGCCGAGCGCTATAATCTCTCGACCTATGACGCAATGATCGCGGCCGCCGCACTCCAAGCCGATTGCGATATCCTTTGGTCAGAGGATATGCAGCACGGCCAGACGCTGGGCGAAAACCTGCGGATCGCCAACCCGTTCCGCGCAGCGCACGAACCCCAACCATGAAAGCATTGCCTTGGTGATCCCCGCCTGCTGACATGGCGCCATCAGATTGCCTCGCCTGACGACAGACATCTTGCTTTATAATAGGAGGCCCATTTGGCCCTACGTGACGACTTCACCACCCAGCTCAAAACCGCCATGCTCGCCAAGGATGCCGCCCTGGTGCTGAGCCTGCGCAGCATCACCGCCAAGCTGAAAGACTTCGATATCGCCGCCCGCCCGAAAGGCATCGATAAAATCCCCGATGACGACATCATCGCCATGCTGCGCGGCATGGTGAAATCGCG
The DNA here is from genome assembly GCA_025352995.1 of Acetobacteraceae bacterium. GTDB lineage: Bacteria > Pseudomonadota > Alphaproteobacteria > Acetobacterales > Acetobacteraceae > CAITOL01. The sequence goes on along the minus strand of JANXRN010000004.1, from coordinate 1,205 downwards.
CCGCGAATCGGTAGAAATGTATCGCCAGGGCAAGCGCGAGGAACTCGCCGCCAAGGAAGAAGCCGAAATCGTGGTGATCGAAAGCTTCCTGCCGCAGCAAATGGACGGCGCTGCGATGGAAGCGGCCGTGCGCGCCGCGATCGCCGAGTCCGGCGCCACCGCGCCCAAGGAAATGGGCAAGGTCATGACGGTTCTGAAAGCGAAATACGCTGCCAGCCTCGACATGGGCAAGATCGGCCCGATCGTCAAAGCCCAATTGGGAGGCTGACCCTGGCCCTGCCGGACGGATTTCTGGCCGAACTCCGCGCCCGCACCAGCCTGCAAGGGCTGGTCGGGCGACGGGTGAAGCTGTCCAAATCCGGCCGCAACTGGAAAGGCTGCTGCCCGTTCCACAACGAGAAAACCCCGAGCTTCTACGTCTACGAAGACGCCTATCACTGCTTCGGCTGCGGCGTGCATGGCGATGCGATTAGCTACGTGATGCAGACATCAGGTGCGAGCTTCCCCGAAGCGGTGCAAACGCTCGCCAGCGAAGCCGGGATGGAAGTTCCCAAGCCCACCCCAGCGGCCGCGGCCGCCGAACGGGCACGGATGGATTTGGGTGACGTGCTGACGGCGGCCGCCGAATTCTATCGCAAGCTGCTGTTCACGTCCGATGGCGCGGCCGGCCTCGCCTATTTGCGCAATCGCGGCCTGACCGATGAAACCATCGTGCGCTTCGGCCTCGGCTGGTCTGGTGACGGGCGCGGCGCGCTGACCGCCGAACTTGCCCGCCATGATGTGAAGATCGACACGCTGATTGAAACCGGGCTGGTGCGCGAAGCCGTCGGTGGCCGCCCGGCGCGCGAACAATTCTACAACCGGGTGATGTTCCCAATCCGCGACCGGCGTGGCCAGGTGGCGAGCTTCGGTGGCCGCATCCTCGGTGATGGGCAGCCCAAATACGTCAACGGGCCGGAAACCCCGGTCTTCTCCAAACGGCGCATGCTCTATGGCCTCGATTTCGCTCGCGCCGCCGCGCGCGCCGGCCAGCCAGTGGTGGTGGTCGAAGGCTATACTGACGTGATCGCGCTGCATCAGGCAGGCTTCGGCGGCGCGGTTGCCCCGCTTGGCACCGCGTTGACCACCGAACAGCTTGACGAACTTTGGCGCCTGTCGCCCAGCCCGGTCCTGTGTTTCGATGGCGATGCCGCTGGGGCCCGTGC
>JANXRN010000552.1 GCA_025352995.1 Acetobacteraceae bacterium | reverse complement strand
GCACCCGGTGCGCGGATGCTGGCAGACATGCTCGGTGCGCCGTTGACCGATGTTGCAGCCATCGTGGCGCGCCAGGATGGCTGGGGCTGGATGGTCGCAAACGATAGCGCGGCGCGTGACATACGCGCCGCCTTGCGCGGGGCACCTGACATGGCGCGCGCGCTTGGCCGCCTGTCGCTCGGCCGTGGCAGCCCGCGCGACCTCGCGGCGTTGCGCGATGGCATGGCAGCGGCGACGCGAATTGCCGGGGTTCTAATCGGGCCAAAACTGATCGCCGACCTGGCTGCTGCTTGCGCGGTGCCCCCCGATCTGGCGCAACTCCTATCCCAAGCTCTCGCCGATCCCGCGCCGCTGCGGATCGAGGACGGCGCCATCGCGTCGGGGTTTGACGGTGAACTTGATGCCGAACGCGGCTTGCGCGATGACAGCCGCCGGGTGATTGCCGGGATGCAGCTGGATTTCGCCCAGCGTTTCGGGGTGGCGAGCCTCAAGATCAAACACCATGCCCAGCTTGGCTACATCGTTGAAGTGCCGTCGGTTTCCGCCGACCGGATGCGGGAATTCCCCGACCTCACCTTGCGTCAGGGCATGGCCAATGGTGCGCGCTTTACCCATCCGGAATTATCCGCGCTCGACCGCCGGATTACCGAAGCCGCCGATCGCGCCGCCGCGCGCGAACGGATCATTTTCGCCAAGCTCGTCGCCACCACTTTGCAGGCTGCAACAGCGCTCGCTTCCTGTGCGGCGGCCTTGGCGCAGCTCGATGTGCTGCAATCCTGCGCCCTATTGGCCCAGTCCAGCACTGCGACCGGCGGCTGGTGCCGGCCCGAACTGGGCGATGACGATGCATTTTTGATCGCCGATGGCCGCCACCCGGTGGTCGAAGCTGCCTTGTCGGGCAGCGCCGCCTTCGTGCCGAACAGCTGCGATTTGTCGCCCGACCGACGGGTATTGCTGCTGACCGGCCCGAACATGGCAGGCAAATCCACCTTCTTGCGCCAGAATGCGCTGATCGTGATCCTGGCCCAGGCCGGCTTGCCGGTACCAGCGCGCGCGGCCCGGATCGGGGTGGTGGACCGGTTATTTTCCCGCGTCGGCGCGTCCGACGAACTTGCCCGTGGCCGCAGCACTTTCATGGTCGAAATGACCGAAACCGCAGCCATTTTGCATCAGGCCAGCCCGCGCAGCTTGGTGGTGGTCGATGAAATCGGCCGTGGCACCGCGACATCGGATGGGTTGGCAATCGCCTGGGCGGTGCTCGAAGCTCTGCACAATACTTTGCGCTGCCGCACCATCTTCGCCACCCATTTCCACCAACTCGCAGGCCTCAGCAATGAAATGCCGCGCCTGTCGCCGCACACCATGCGGGTCAAGGAATGGAAGGGCGATGTGGTGTTTCTACACGAAGTCGCCGCCGGTGCTGGTGGCCGTAGCTGGGGCGTGCATGTTGCCAAGCTAGCCGGGGTCACCGCGCCGGTGGTGCGCCGGGCGGCCGCCCTGCTGGTGCAGTTGGAAGAACGTGACACCAAGCTTGCCGACGCCGGTGCCTTGCCGCTCTTTGCCCCGGCAACCACCAAGCCCACCCCTATGCCGCCCGATCCGCTGCACGAAGCGCTTGCCGCGATCGACCCCGACAAGCTGACCCCGCGTGAGGCGCTGGACGCCCTGTATAAATTACGCGATCTGCTCTCTGGGCACGACGCACTTGACTAGCTAACATCGCTCCCCATGCTCTCGCCAACCCCGTTCCCGGACGAACCCGCCGCCGCCGCTGACCAGTTGCGCCAGGCCATCGCCGCCGCAAAAACCAGCCGCGAGCCTTTGTCACGCGATGTCGCGCTCGATTTGTTTCGCCGTCATCTCGCCCGGGTTCAGGTCCATGTCCGCGATGTGTTCGAACAGGGCAATCTGCCCGGTCTGAAAGCCGCGCGGCTCTTGGCTGACCTCACCGATGGGCTGATCACCGCCCTGTTCGACTATGCGGTAAGCCTGGTGCCGGGGGCGGCCAAGTCCGGCCCGCCCAAGCTCACGATCGCGGCGACCGGTGGCTATGGCCGTGGGGTGCTGGCGCCGTTCAGCGATATCGATCTGCTGTTTTTGACGCCCGATCGCCCGCGCATGGCCTTTCTCGGCAAGGCGTCCGCCCAGGCGGAGGTTCATCGCACCGTTGAATTCATGCTCTATTTCCTGTGGGATCTCGGGCTGAAAGTTGGCCACGCCACAAGGTCGGTCAGCGAATGCATTCAGGAGGCGGGTGCCGACGTCACCATCCGCACCTCATTGCTCGATGCCCGCCATATCGCGGGGGAGCAGGCGAGCTTTAACGACTTCGCCAAGCGGTTCCGTAAATCCTGCCTCGTCGCCGGGCCGGGTGGGTTCCTCGCCGCCAAACAGGCGGAGCGTGATGCCCGCCACAAACGCTATGGCGAAACCCCGTTCGTGGTCGAACCGAATGTCAAGGAAGGCCGCGGCGGCCTGCGCGACCTGCAAACCTTGTATTGGATGGCGAGCTTCGTGTTCGGCACGGGCGACTTCACCAAGCTCGCCGATCCCGATGGTCCGGGCGGGGGTATTCTGACCCCGACCGAAGCCCGGTTGGGACGGCGGTCATGGAGCTGGCTGTGGACCTTGCGGTTCCACTTGCACTACGTCGCCGGCCGCGCCGAAGACCGGCTGACCTTCGATCTGCAGCCAGTGATCGGCGCCCGCATGGGCTACGCAAGGCGCGATCGGCAGGACGGGGTGGAGCGCTTCATGCGCCATTATTTCCTGACCGCGCGCGAAGTCACCCGCCTGACCCAGGTGATGGAACCGGCTTTGATCCGCGCCGCCTTGGGCCCCCCCGCCGGTGCCGGTAAGACGGATGCGGCCTTGCTGGATGCCGGCTTCATCCTGGCCGACGGCAAGCTGCTGGCCGCCAAGGGGCATGAATTCGACCGCGAACCGATCCAGATGCTGCGCATCTTGCAAGTTGCCCGCGACCGCGACCTGCAATTGCACCCGCTGGCCCTGCGTGCGCTGATCCGCCATGAGCGTCGGGCGCAGGATTTGCGCGGCAATGCAGAAGCCGCGAGCTTGTTCCTCGATCTGCTCTGTGGCCGCGATACCGAACATAATCGCGCCGATGGGGCGAAATGGCTGTCGATCATGAACGAAACCGGCCTGCTTGGTCGGTTTTTACCTGACTGGGCCCGCATCGTCGGGCAAATGCAGTTCGATACTTATCACGTGTTCACGGTAGACGAGCACACGATCGAAGCGGTGCGGGTGCTGAACTCCCTCGAACGCGGCGAACTTGCCCAGGTCGCGCCCGTCGCATCCGGCCTGGTCGATCATCTGCAATCGCGCCGCGCGCTCTACACCGCCATGCTGCTGCATGACATCGCCAAAGGGCGCGGCGGCGATCATTCCGAACTTGGCGCCGAAGTGGCACTCCAGGTCTGCCCGGCTTTGGGCCTGTCGGCCGAGGAAACCGAAATGGTGTCCTGGCTGGTGCTGCATCATCTGCTGCTAAGCCAGACCGCCTTCAAGCGCGATATCGATGATCCCAAAACGATTATCGACCTGGTCGAAACCATTCAGTCCCCGGAACGGCTGCGCCTGCTGCTGGTGTTGACGGTGGCCGACATGCGGGCGGTGTCCAGCAAAGTCTGGAACGGCTGGAAGGCGACGTTGCTGCGGGAGCTGTTCGCCCGCGTCGCCGAAGTTCTCGCCGGTGGGCTTGCCACCACCGAACGGGACGTGCGGGTTTCGCGTGCCAAGGAAGCGGTCGCCAGCCTGCTCGATGGATGGCCGGCCGCCGACATCACCCATTTCCTCGATCTCGGTTACCCGAGCTACTGGCTGTCGTTCGATCCGGAAGTCCACGCCCGCCACGCGCGGATGGTGCGCGGCGCGGACGCGAGCCAAGCGCCGTTGACCGTTGAAACCCAACCGCTGCCGGCGCGTGGGGTGACGGAAATTGTAGTCTATGCCGCCGATCATGCCGGGTTGTTCTCCAAGATCGCGGGCGCCTTGGCAGTGGCCGGCGCATCGATTGTCGATGCCCGCATCCACACGCTGACCAACGGCATGGCACTCGATACGTTCTGGATCCAGGATAGTGGCCGCAACGTGATTGACGCGCCAAACCGGCTGGCGCGGCTGTC
>JANXRN010000517.1 GCA_025352995.1 Acetobacteraceae bacterium | reverse complement strand
GGATTGTCGTCGATGAACACAACATTACGCGGCAACACATTCACCTCGCGCAGAATATTTTCAATATTGGCGGACTTGGTATCCCAATTGATTTTGATACTGGCGAAATCATCCAGCTCCAGCCGATTGCCGTATAGCATGGGCCACAATGTTCTGATCCGCGCTTCATCATTCTTGCTGGCAATGGCGAGCAGCACACCCCGCTTCTTCAAATAGCTCAGGGCCTCGACAAACCCGATTGGCCAGCCCTCGGTCACCGTCGCGTCATGATAGCCGTCCTCGGCGATCACGCCGCGCCACAGCGTGTCGTCCAGATCGACGATCACCAGCTTGACCGGATCAAGCTGATGCAAGGTGCGGTACATCGCACCGATTTCGGCGCACATCGCCAGAATAAACTCATGCACACGAAACGCGTGCTGATGGCTGATCGGAACTGGCGGCTCCAGCCGGTGCCGATCAAACTGCCCGTCATAATCCGATATCAGCGCGCCATGGTTGAACGCCGTCAGCAAATCGTCCTGGAGGTATTTGCGGCCGAAATTCGCGCTGATCTGATCGACATCGACCAGATGAACATCGACGAGGTCTGCGATCTCCTCGGCGAGCGCCCGGTTGAGCTGCTCGACAAAATAGACCGGATTGCGCAAATCATAGCGCGGCTGCAGCCGGCCCATGGGATTTTGTTGCGGAAGGTTGAAATTGGTGACGAAGCTCGTGATCGGATGCTGCTGTCGGTAAAGCATTGCCCCGTGCAACATCTGCGACAAGCGCGCGCGGGCCTGGCGAAACGCCGCCTCGTGGCCGGCGATATCATCATATCGCAACCGAAAATAAAGTGATTCTGGCATCACCGTGCGCAGCGGCAGCATTATCACCTGAAAATCATAGTCAGCGATCGGATGCGGGGGCTGCCCGGGCAAGGCGCCCGCATGATTATAGAGAATATGGTCGGTCGCGATGGCGGGAAAAGCGTCACAAATATAATGCGGCACTAATTCCGACAGGCAGGAGCCGATGACCAATGCCCGTGATGCAACGGTCGGAGACACAGATAAAACATCTGGTGCCCGATAGCGGATATCACCCGGATACGGGGCCATGTCGCTAACTGACATCGGGTCCTGAGGCGCAGTTTTCGCGGGCGCACGGGGCGCGGCACCTGGGTCGTCGTCGGGTTGCGGGCGGCCGCGCAGCCATCGCCAAATAGCCATCGCTATCCCTTTTGGCAGGGCGGGCCTTTCGGGGCTATTCTGCATTATCGTTCCGCCTTTTTCGGCAACTCTATCCCCGCCAGCTTCTCCCAAACCCGGATCACAAACGCATCATCCCGCGCGCCCTGCCCCATCGCGGCGGCTGCCAGAAACAGCTGATGCGCCGATGACGCCATCGGCAGCGGGAACGTCAACGCCCGCGCCTGATCGAGCACAATTCCCAAATCCTTGACAAAGATGTTCACCGCCGACAGCGGCGTGTCATCGCCGGCCAGCACATGCGGCATGCGGTTCTGCCACATCCAGGAACTGCCGGCGGATGACGAAATAACCTCGAACAAAGTCTGCGGATCGGCGCCGGCGCGAATACCGAGAGCCATTGCTTCGGCGGCGACCGCAATATGGACCCCAGCGAGTAACTGATTGACCATCTTGATGGTGCTGCCGACGCCGACTTCATCGCCCAGCCGCCAGACCTTGCCAGCGACCGCATCGAGCACCGGTTGCGCGGCATCAAACGCGGCGGCCGAGCCAGACGCCATCACCGTCATCGTGCCACCGCGCGCTGCCCCCATGCCGCCCGACACGGGCGCATCAAGCAACCGCAACTGCCTTGCTTCAAGCCGGGTTGTCAGCGATCGGGCGTATTCCGGCGCCACCGTGGTGCAGCACAAAATCACCGCGCCCGGCGCCAGCCGATCAAGGCAGCCATGGTCGCCAAACAATACATCATCCACCTGGGCCGCGTTGACCACGAACACCACCAAGGCTTCCAGCCCGGCCGGCAGTTCGTCAGCCCGCGCCACCGCCTGGCCGCCGGCGTCAACCAAATCGTCCCGCGCCGCTTCGCGCAATTCCGCGCCGCACACGCGATGACCGGCTTTGACCAGGTTGAGCGCGGCCCCCATGCCCATCGACCCGAGGCCAATAATGCCGACGCGCAAAGATTTAGGATCGGACATAAAACCGCCTCGGCTGATGAACGGCTATTCTAGACTCAAGCCCGACACCCCGCAAAAAAGCCGGCCGCGGAGCGATCCGCGGCCGGCAAGGTGCGGCCAGGGCAATTGGGGGGGTATCTGCCCGGCCAGTCCGGCTTTCGTGCCGGGATCGCATCTGCGGTCGAACGCTAATTACGCCGTCGCCGCAGGCAACGCTTTGACTTGAATCAATCGCTATCCAGGAACCCGCAACCCGGTTTCCGGCTGCAACACCCCGCCGCGCAATGCCCCGGGCGCAATACTGCCCCACAAACTGTCGAAGCCGCTCGGCAACGCCCGGCTGTTCGGCACTGACAGCCATAGCCGGAACAGCAAACGTTCCTGATGTGTTCTGCTATTATCCTCATACGCCGTGCGGCCATGATAGATGACGTGGTTATTGAGCAACTGGATGTCCCCAGCTTCAAACGCGGAGTGCAAACACACCTCGTCGGCCACTGCCGCCAGCATATCCAGCGC
>JANXRN010000482.1 GCA_025352995.1 Acetobacteraceae bacterium | reverse complement strand
GCCGGAGCCGTTCAGCGTGCTGACCAATTCGATCACAAATCGCCAGATTGCCTGCGGGATCACCTCCACCACGCCTGCAACCCACGCTGTCATTCGTGAAAACCTCCATCTATCCGCGGTTTACGCTGGGCAGATTGCCGGGCGCGGTCCGCGCTATTGTCCGTCCATCGAGGACAAGGTGGTCCGCTTTGCCGATCGGGAGCGCCATCAGATTTTCCTGGAGCCGGAAGGGCTTACTGATGACACTGTCTATCCCAACGGCATTTCCACCAGCCTGCCAGCCGATGTGCAGGTGGCGATGCTGGCGACAATCCCGGGCTTGGCCAATGCACAGGTAGTCCGGCCTGGCTATGCGGTAGAATATGACTATGTCGATCCCCGGGCGCTGTGGCCTTCACTCGAATTGCGGGCGCTGCCCGGCTTGTTTCTTGCTGGCCAAATCAACGGCACCACCGGTTATGAGGAAGCCGGCGCGCAGGGGATTCTCGCAGGTATCAACGCGGCCAGGCTGGCGGGCGGATTATCCAGCGTTCAGCTAGATCGGGCGGAGGCGTATATCGGTGTTCTGGTTGATGATTTGACCAGGGAAGGCGTGACCGAACCTTATCGGATGTTCACTTCGCGGTCCGAATATCGCCTGACGCTAAGGGCCGACAACGCGGATTTACGGATCACCGGTGCCGGCATTGGCTGGGGTTGTGTCGGGGTGGACCGCGCCGCGCTGTTCACCGCACACCAAGCCGCCTTAAACGGCGCCCTAACACGCGCACGGTCGGAAACCATCACACCCAGCGCTCTCCGCTCCCATGGGGCTGAAATTCGCGCCGATGGCCGCAGCCGGACGGTGCTGGAGCTTCTGGCGCACCCACAGGTTTCCGACGACGCGACTTTCGCCGCCTTCCCATGGCTTCGCGACCTACCTGCAAGGGTTTGGTCCCATGTTCAGACTGAGGCCCTCTATGCCGGATATCTTCCGCGTCAGGATGCCGACATCAAATCCTATCGACGGGAGGAAGCCGTGGGGCTTGGTGACGTAGATTTTGCGAGCATTGGCGGACTTTCGACCGAATTGCGCGACAAGCTTCACCTGGCACGACCGGCATCGCTGGGTGCTGCGGCCCGCATTCAGGGTATGACACCTGCGGCACTCGGCGCGTTAGTCGCCCATGTTCGCCGCCGTCCAGTCGCCATTGTTTCACGTGAAACATAACGCTGGGCCGCTTGCCGATGTTTCACGTGAAACAATGGCGGTCCTAGAGGCATATGTCGCGCTGCTGCTTCGTTGGAATCGGACCATCAATTTGATCTCACGCGGCGACGAGACGCAAATATGGGACCGCCATATCGCCGATAGCCTAGCATTGGCGGCGCTGCTCCCCTCCGAATTCTCCCATGCAATCGATATTGGGTCGGGTGGCGGCCTTCCTGGCGTGGTTCTGGCCATCACGACGCGGCGCCCGTTCCATCTTGTGGAGTCCGACCAGCGAAAGTCTGCGTTTTTGCGCGAAGTAGCCCGAGAACTTTCCCTGCCGATAAGAGTTCACGCAACCCGCATTGAAGCCGCGAAATTGCCGTCTGCCCCTGTCATTACCGCCCGCGCAGTTGCTCCGCTGGCGACTCTGCTCGCGTGGGCAACGCCCCACCTGGCCCTCGGGGGAATTTGTTTGTTCCCGAAGGGCCGAACCGCAGATGATGAATTGACGGCGGCCCGCCTGGAATGGCACATGACTGTTGTGTCGACGCCCAGCCAAACTGACCCATCCGCCCAAATCCTTCGTATCAGCGAGATCGCCCGTGTCGGCTCCCAGCCCTAACGCTTCTCGCCCCCGCATTCTTGCCATCGCCAATCAGAAGGGCGGGGTCGGCAAAACAACAACCGCAATCAACCTCGCCGCCGCACTTGCCGCAGTTGGGGAGCGAGTGTTGCTGATTGACCTCGACCCACAAGGTAACGCGTCAACAGGGTTGGGAATTGATCGCGATGACCGCGCGACCGGCACTTATGCGATGCTGCTCGATGACGCGCCGCTCGCCACCATCCGCCGCACCACCGCGATTCCCAATTTATCCATACTCGCCGCCGATCAGGACCTAGCGGGTGCCGAAATTGAGCTTTCCGGCGCCGACCGTCGGGAATTTCGCCTGGCGGATGCGCTGGCGAGCAGCGACGACAGCTTCATCCTGATCGATTGCCCGCCCAGCCTTGGGCTGCTTACACTCAACGCGCTGGTCGCGGCCGATGCTGTCCTGGTGCCATTGCAATGTGAGTTCTTTGCGCTTGAGGGAATAAGCCAGATCGTCCGCACCATAGACCGCGTGCGCACGGCGTTAAACCCGAGATTGCGCCTGCAAGGAATCGTGCTGACCATGTTTGACCGCCGCAACAATTTGTCCGACCTGGTGGCGGCCGACGCTCGCAGCTTTTTTGGTGCTCAGATTTACGACACCGTCATCCCGCGCAATATTCGCATTGCCGAATCCCCCAGTCATGGCAAACCGGTAGTGATTTACGACGATCGTTCCCCCGGCGCCCAGGCCTATCTGCGGCTGGCGCAGGAATTCCTGCAACGTGAGCGCGGCATCAGGACAGCAGCATGAGCGCGAAAGAAGTTTCCCCCCGTCTTGGCCGCGGCCTTGCCGCACTGCTCGGCGATGCCACACCGCCGCCGAGCCGCGCCGCAGGTATCACCACCGTCCCGGTTGAGCATCTGGAGCCCGGCCCATTTCAGCCACGCGCCAGCATCGATCCCGATAATTTGCAGGAATTGGCGAATTCGATCCGAGTCAATGGGGTGCTGCAGCCTTTGCTGGCCCGTCCGCATCCGACCATGCGGGACCGCTTCCAGATCATCGCTGGCGAGCGCCGCTGGCGCGCCGCCCAGTTGGCAGGGTTGCATGACGTGCCGGTGCTGGTCCGCATCCTGACCAACTCCGAAGCGATGTCGGCAGCCTTGGTCGAAAACCTGCAACGCGCCGATCTCGATGCGATGGAGGAAGCCGAAGGCTATCAGCGGCTGCTGGATGAATTTGGCATGACCCAGGAAGTGCTGGCCGAAGCAGTGGGAAAATCTCGCAGTCACATCGCCAATACGCTGCGTCTGCGCGCCTTGCCGGGTTCGGTTCAGGCCGAATTGCGCAAAGGCACCATCACCGCCGGCCATGCGCGCGCTTTGCTGACCCATCCGAACCCGGAAGCTGCGTTGGCTCAGGTGATGGTCGGTAGCCTTAATGTCCGACAGACCGAGGCGCTGAACCAGCGCCCGAGCAAGGCCCAGCCCACCGCACGCGTGCGCGACCCAGAGACCGAGGCGCTTGAGCATAGCCTGTCCGAAGCATTGGGATTGAAGGTAGATATTGCCTTTGATGGCAAAGGAGGGTCGGTGCGGATTGCGTACCGGTCACTGGATCAATTGGATGGGCTTATCGCTTTGTTGCAGCGCTGATCGTCAAACTAGCGGCCTGCCTCCGGTAGCCGCCGCTGCGACCAATGGCCGCGAGGGCATAGATTTCTGACCTGAGCACCACGGGTACGCGCGCCATCAGCACATCGCGCACCATCCCGCCCCCGATACCGCTAATCATGCCAAGCACGGCAGCCATTGGCGCGTTCAGCCCATGATCGACTGCAATCTGCGCGCCAGACACAGCGAACGCACCCAGGCCTGCCGCGCCGAAGAACTACACCGGCTGGGTCAGCCGCTCCGATAGTCGGGGCCACAGGAAACAAAACATCCCTGAGGCCACAGCCAGCCCTACAGGTTCCCAGTTCGCGATAGTTGTTGGTGGCGTGATACCGATCAAAACGTCGCGAATGATACCACCCGACACGGCAGTTACCACGGCCAACACCTACACACCGAACACATCCATCCGGGCGCGAACCGCAAGCGTGGCGCCGCTCAGGGCGAACACACAAGGGCCAATCAGATCCAAGCCCTGCAGTAACGCCGCGGTTGGACTACCCATCCATCTTCAAGGCAGCCAGGAACGCGCTTTGCGGAATATCCACCTTCCCGAACTGGCGCATCCGCTTCTTGCCTTCCTTCTGCTTCTCCAACAGCTTTCGTTTGCGCGAAATATCGCCGCCATAGCATTTCGCCGTCACGTCCTTGGACATCGCGCCGATCGTTTCGCGCGCCACGACCCGGCCGCCGATTGCCGCCTGGACCGCGATCTTGAATAGCTGACGCGGGATCAGATCCTTGAGCTTCTCGCAAATTTGCCGGCCACGTTTGTCGGCCTGGCTGCGATGGGCAACGAAGCTCAGCGCATCGACCTGGTCGCCGTTGACCAGGATGGTAATCCGCACCAGGTCGCCGGGTTCGTAGCCATCCAACGCGTAGTCAAAGCTCGCATAGCCGCGGCTGACCGATTTCAGCCGGTCGTAGAAATCAAACACCACCTCGTTCAGCGGTAGCCGATACACTGCCATGGCGCGGTTGCCGACATAGGTCAGGTCAATCTGCTGGCCGCGCCGTTCAGTGCACAAGGTCAGGATCGACCCGAGATAATCATCCGGCACCATGATCGTCGCTTTGATCCAGGGTTCCTGGATTTCGGCAATCAAGCTCGGGTCTGGCATGTCGGACGGGTTGTGCAGTTCCTCAACCTCGCCACTATTGCGCTTCAAATGATACACCACGCTCGGCGCGGTCGCGATCAGGTCGAGGTCGAATTCCCGGCTCAGTCGCTCCTGAATGATTTCAAGATGCAACAATCCCAGGAAGCCGCAGCGGAAGCCGAAACCGAGGGCGGCTGATGTTTCCATTTCAAAATGGAAGCTCGAATCATTCAGTCGCAGCTTGCCGAGCGATTCGCGCAGCTTTTCGAAATCATCGGCATCCACCGGGAACAATCCGCACCACACGACCGGGACTGACGGCTTGAAGCCTGCCAGCGCCTCAGCGGCCGGTACGCGATCATCGGTGATCGTATCGCCCACGGACACATCTGCAACCGTTTTGATCGCCGCCGTGATATAGCCCATCTCCCCCGGCCCCATGGTTTCCGCCGGCACCATTTTGGGGGTGAAGACGCCGACCTGTTCGATGTGATGCACCGATCCACGCGCCATCATGCGGATTTTCTGGCCCTTCTTGATATGGCCGTCCTTGATGCGGATCAGGATGACCACGCCGAGATATTGATCGTACCAGCTATCGACCACCAAGGCCTTCAGGGTTGCCGACGCGTCCCCGGTCGGCGGCGGCAGGCGCGTCACGATCGCTTCCAGCACGCCTTCGATGTTGATGCCGGTTTTGGCGCTGATCATGATGGCGTCCGACGCATCAATTCCGATCACGTCCTCGATCTGCTGCTTCACCTTATCGGGTTCGGCGGCCGGTAGATCGATCTTGTTCAGCACCGGCACGATTTCATGCCCGGCATCGATCGCGTGATAGACGTTGGCCAAGGTTTGGGCTTCCACCCCTTGGGACGCATCGACCACCAGCAGTGACCCTTCACACGCGGCCAGGCTGCGGGACACTTCGTAGGCAAAATCGACATGGCCGGGCGTGTCCATCAGGTTCAGCTGATAGGTCTTGCCGTCCTTGGCGAGATAGGCGAGCCGTACCGTCTGGGCTTTGATGGTGATGCCGCGCTCTTTCTCGAGCTCCATATTGTCGAGCACTTGCTCGCTCATCTCACGCGCCGTCAGGCCGCCAGTGTGCTGGATGAGCCGGTCGGCGAGCGTCGATTTGCCATGGTCGATATGGGCGACGATGGAGAAATTGCGGATCAGGTCGAGAGGTGTGTCGGTCATGGTGGGGAGATAGGCGGTTTTGCGCGGGATGTCAGCCCGCAACAAGCAGATGGGCGCTATCGGCCCGATTTGGCGAAATAATAGCCGAGCACCAGCGTGAACATTGGGACGACGGCGATCTTGATCACTTCGAGTAGGGAGGGCACCAGAACCTTCCACTCCGGTGTGATGAGCGGTGCGACAGTCATCGCCAGAATCGTCGCGCCGATCGATAGGCCGAACGTCCACATCATAAATCTCGCAATGAAAGACTGATCGCTTCGAAATTGCGCCCCGTTAAGCTCCTCCAGGCTCTGTTTTGTCTCCGCCTGAAATCGCTCGGCTAGAGTTCGGTCGGGCGGCGCCTCGATCATCGATAAATCACTGGTTTTCGCGGATCACGGATTTGACCCCGTCCTGTATTTTCATTCCTTGAATCAATATATTACCGATTTCCCGGCGCAGATTGTCTGCATCCGGCCCGGCTGGCAAACGGTCAGCCAAATTATACAACGCGACAACAGACGACGCGATCGCCGTATTGGCACCTGCAATCTTCCTCATGTCCCGCGTATCGACAAGAACCGAATTGCTCATGGCCAATCTCCT
>JANXRN010000481.1 GCA_025352995.1 Acetobacteraceae bacterium | reverse complement strand
GAGATCCTGGTGCTGGAAGGCGACCGCGATTTTCGCCGCGCGCGCCTGCGCGGAATGCCGACCTGGCACGTGCCGTCCGATGGCCGCGCCGACCGGGCGCTCGATGCCGCGTTCGCCGAGATGACCGGCGGCATGGCCGCGCGCGAGGCGCGGCTTACGGTGACCGGACGCACCCTTCTTGTCCCGGTGGCGGCACGCGGCGTTGCCCGCTTCGATTTCGAGGCGCTGTGCGGCGCGGCCCTCGGGGCCGGCGACTATCTGGCGTTGGCGACCCACTACCATTGCCTGCTGCTGGACGGCATCCCCCGGCTGTCGCCCGAGAACCACGACCGCGCCCGCCGCTTCATCGTGCTGATCGACGCGTTGTACGACCATCGGGTGAAGCTGGTGGCCTCGGCGGACGCGGCACCTGACCAGTTGTACGAGCGCGGCGAGGGCGCCAAGGCCTTCGAGCGCACCGCCTCGCGGCTGGAAGAGATGCAAAGCCAGGAATACCTCGCCTTGCCGCATTTGACCTGACGCTCTGCGCCTTGCCGCTTCCCACGCGATGGGTTAGCTACGCTCGCCTTCCGGACGGCCGGGTTTCCGGCAGGCGCATCCCACACGCTCCCGCCCTCGGAAGGACCACTCTCGATATGGCACGTCACAAGATCGCGCTCATCGGCGCCGGCAACATCGGCGGCACCCTCGCCCATCTGATCGGGCTGAAGGAGCTTGGCGACGTCGTGATGTTCGACGTGTTCGGAGGCGTCGCCGCCGGCAAGGCGCTCGATATCATGCAGTCGAGCCCCGTGGACGGCTTCGACAGCGCCATGAGCGGCGGTTCGGATTATTCGGCCATTGCCGGGTCCGACGTGGTGATCGTGACCGCCGGCTTCCCGCGCATGCCGGGCATGAGCCGCGACGACTTGCTGACCAAGAACGCCGAGGTGATCGCGCAGGTCGCCGAGGGCATCAAGAACCATTGCCCGGGCGCGTTCGTCATCGTCATCACCAACCCGCTCGACGTGATGGTGTGGGTGATGCAGCAGAAGTCCGGCCTGCCCGCCAACAAGGTGATCGGCATGGCCGGCGTGCTCGACAGCAGCCGCTTCCGCCTGTTCCTGGCGCATGAATTCAACGTCTCGGTCGAAGACGTCACCGCCTTCGTGCTCGGCGGGCATGGCGATACGATGGTGCCGCTGATCCGCTATTCGACGGTTGCCGGCATTCCGGTGCCCGACCTGATCAAAATGGGCTGGACGACGCAAGAACGCATCGATGCGATCGTGGAGCGCACCGCGAACGGCGGCGGCGAAATCGTCAAGCTGCTTGAACGCGGCAGCGCCTTTTACGCGCCGGCGGCATCTGCCATCGCGATGGCCGAAGCCTACCTCAAGGACAAGCGCCGGGTGCTGCCCTGCGCCGCGCTGCTCACTGGCCAATATGGCGTTAACGGCCTCTACATCGGTGTGCCCGTAGTGATCGGCAAGAACGGCATCGAGAAGATCGTTGAGATTGAATTGAATGCGGCCGAGCAAGCCGCGTTCGACAAATCCTGCAACGCAGTGCGGGCCTTGATTGAAGACTTCAACAAACTGGGCGTGTGATCACATGAATATCCACGAATATCAGGGCAAGGAATTGCTGAAGGCCTATGGCGTTGCCGTGCTTGATGGCTACGTCGCCTGGACGCCGGATGAGGCTGAAGCCGCAGCCGCCAAGCTGCCTGGCCCGATATTCGTGGTGAAGTCGCAAATCCACGCCGGCGGCCGCGGCGCCGGGCATTTCGCCGACGACCCCACTGGCAAAGGTGGCGTGCGCCTGGCGAAATCGCCGGCCGAAGTGCGGGCGGCAGCGGACGCCATGCTCGGCCACACGCTGGTCACCAAGCAAACCGGCGATGCTGGTCGGCGCGTCGGCCGCGTCTATGTCGAAGCCGGCTGCGACATCAAGCGGGAACTTTACTTGTCGCTGCTGGTCGATCGCGATACGGCGCGCGTTACCATCATGGCATCGACCGAAGGCGGCATGGAGATCGAGGAGGTGGCGCATAACCATCCCGAAAAAATCATCCGCATCGGCATCGATCCGGCAACCGGCATCTGGCCCTTTCACGCCAACAAGCTGGCCTACGCGCTCGGGCTTGAAGGCAAGCAGATCGGGTCATTCCGCAAGTTCGTGATGGCGATGTACAAGGCGTTCCTCGAACTCGACTGCGCCATCGTCGAAATCAACCCGCTGGTCGTTACCGGCGCGGGCGACATCGTGGCCTTGGATGCCAAGGTGAGCTTTGACGACAATGCGCTGTATCGCCACCCGGAGATCGAGAAACTGCGTGACG
>JANXRN010000411.1 GCA_025352995.1 Acetobacteraceae bacterium | reverse complement strand
CTGATGGCGCTGGCGCAAAATGTTTGGCACATGTTGGGGCTGCGCATTCTGATGGGCGCCGGGGCGGGGTTTTCGGCGGCGTCAGTGGTGTTGATCGCGAGCCAGGTGCCACCGGCGCGGCTGGGCTATGCGCTGGGCATGCTGTCGACCGGGCAGTTGGTGGGGTCGCTGATCGGGCCGTTGCTGGGGGGCATTCTGGTCGATGTCACGGGCAGCTACCGGCTGCCGTTTGTCATCGGCGGATCGCTGTCGCTGGTGGCATTTCTGATGTGCTGGTGGCTGGTGCCGGAACGCTTTGTGAAGCCGACCAGCGACAAACCGAAGGTCAAGCTGCATCACGCCTTCCGCGCCATGACCCGCATGCCCGGCATGGCGGCCTTGGTGCTGGTGCTGATGTTCACCCAGTTCGCGGTGCAGGCGATCCAGCCGGTCATTTCGCTGCATGTGCAGGAATTGCTCGGCCATGCCGGCAATATCGCGACCCTGGCCGGCTTCGCGTTCTCGGCTACCGGCCTCGCTGGGGTGGTTGCAGTGCCGATGCTGGGGCGGCTGTCCGACCGGATTGGTGAGCGGGAGGTTTTGCTGATCGCAGTGTTTGGCGCGGCTTTGCTGACGCTGCCGCAAGCTTTCACCACCAGCTATAACTGGTTCGTCGTTGAACGTTTCGGAGTTGGACTGTTCATCGGCGCCATTGTGCCGACCGCTAACGCGCTGATCGGCAAGCTGACCAGCCCGAACGAACGCGGCTTCATCTTCGGCATGACGTCATCGGTGTATTTCCTTGGCAACTCGCTTGGCCCGATGAGCGGCGGGATCGTCGCCGCCGGTTTCGGGTTGCATTGGGTGTTCCTGATGACGGCGATTTTGCTTGCCGGCACCTGGGCGCTGGTGTGGGGCGCAGTGCCGGGCAGCCATCGGGCGCGATGATCGCAACCCGGACCTGCCCTGATGTGCTTGCGGCCCGGATCACCGGCACTTAGGGTCAAAATATGTCCATGACCCTTGATGCCCCTGCGATGCGTTTCCCCCACCCCACCCCGCCGCCCACCGATGGCGTGCCGGTGGAAATCGCGCCTGGGGTGCTCTGGCTACGCGTCGCGCTGCCGTTCGCGCTCAACCATGTGAATATCTATTTGATCGAGGACGGCGCTGGCTGGGCGATCCTCGATACCGGGCTTGCCGATGAGCGCACGATGGAGCTTTGGACCCATGTGCTGGACACGCAATTGCAAGGCCGCAAGCCGACCAAGCTGATCGTGACCCATTCGCACCCGGACCATGTCGGGCTCGCCGGCTGGCTGTGCGCGCGGCATGATATCGAATTATGGATGAGCCAGGTTGAGTTCCTGCAAGCGCAGAATTTGCGCTACAATCCGGCCGCGATCGGACGGGGGCATCACCGCGATTTCTACCTCCAGCACGGGCTGGAGCAATCGGCGATCGACAGCGTGTTGACCCGCGGACATTCCTATATCCGCATGACCACCGAAATGCCGGCCGCCTTCAACCGGCTGATCCCGGGCCGCATCCTGAAGATCGGCGCGCGCGTGTTTGAGATCATGACCGGCGAAGGCCATTCGAACGAGCAGGTCATGCTGCTGTGCCGGGACGAAGCCCTGTTCTTCGCCGCCGACCAGGTGCTGGCCAAAATCTCTCCCAATATCGGCGTCTGGCCGTGGGAGCCGAAGGCCGATCCGCTGGGGGCGTATCTGGCGTCGTTGGCAAAACTGCGTGCCGAGATCGATGATAATGTTTTTGTGCTCGCCGCCCATAATTTGCCGTTCTACGGGTTGCATACCCGCATCCAGCAATTGATGGACCACCACGAAGCGCGCTGCGGTGACATCATCCGCGGTTGCGCCACTCGCCCGATCACCGTCGCCGAAGTGTTGCCGGCGATGTTCAATCGGCCGTTGGATGCGCATCAGACCGGGTTCGCGTTTGGCGAGGCGCTGGCGCATGTCAACTATCTTGCTGCGACCGGCGATCTGACCTTCACCCGTGATCAGGACGGGGTGATGCGGATGGCAAGGGAGGGTTAGCCAGCTTTAGGGTCGATCTTGCGGCGGCGATGGTCGAGCAGCCATTCGGCGTGTTCAGACAAAGCCTCGCGCCCGAGTTCGCGGACCAGTCCTTGGAATTCGGCTTCGCTCGCCTGTCGGGCGCCGAGTGCGTGATTGAATAAGCGGCCCATTAACGCATAGGAATGGCTATGCGCGGCATAGGCGCGCAGTTCCGCCGATAGAACAAAGTAGGCCGAGATTGCGGGCAAGATCGCGGCGAGGATGGTCAG
>JANXRN010000370.1 GCA_025352995.1 Acetobacteraceae bacterium | reverse complement strand
GACATTTCCGCGCAATTCGGTGATGAGCGTCGGATCATCAACGGCGCGCACGTCCCCCGACGGTGCCCAGACATCAACCGCCATTTGCTCCGCCGTGCCATAAACCGACGCAAGCCCAGGCATCAGTTTTTCTGATTCCATTAGGTTCGGCGGGATTTGCGCCGCATCCTGGTGGCGATAGCGCGCCTGATAGAGGAGCATTTCCGGGCGATTGCGCCCGGTTAAAAACGGGAAGCCCGCCGGGGCGGCGTTATTGCCGAACGCATAAATACGGTCGCCATAGACCCCGGCAAATCCGAGGAATGCCTGTTGGATGTCCTCTCCGCCCAAGCTTTTCACCGGATAGCGCCACAGGCTTTCCACCCGTCCGACAATTTCCTGCACGTGATTTCCTATCGGTGCCGTGGGCACTCGTATCGGGGATGCGATGGCGGGGCGCAAGGGTGCGGCGGAACTAAAACACTAGCTGATAGCGCGTTGCCGGCCCGGCCCCGAGGCGTTGTAGCATGCCACCGGCGGTGAGGGTTACCAGCGCGTTCTGAACGGTGCGACGGACCAATCCGGTTTCCGTCATTAAATCTGCCAGTTTCAACCGACGCTCTGGTGCGGATTTAAAGCAGGCCAGGACCTGCACCGCCGCGCCCGACAGCCGCTGGACGGTGCGAAAGCGCCCGCGCGTGACCGCAAAATCGGCAAGGGCAGCCTCCAGCATCCGAAGAAAAAACCAGGCGAGCGGTTCTAGCGCATAGTCCCCCGCATCGCTCCGGAACTGACCGCCAGATGCCTGATGAAGCGCCGAATAATACAGCACACGATGCCGTTCAATCTGCCGGTCGATTGATATGAAGCGAACCACGCGGGCGAACGCCGGATCATCGCCCTGCAACAATGCGAGCAAAAACAATGCTCGGCCCAATCGGCCATTCCCGTCCTGAAAAGGATGGATCGCCAAAAAACGGAACACGAACTCGGTTGCCACCAGCAGCGGCCACGGGTGTTCCTTGATGGTTGCGTTGTACCACGCCAGAAGGTCCCGCATCGCAACCTCGGTCTGCGGGCCGGGCGGCGTAGGGTCGAGCACAACCCGACGCTCCCCGGTTTCATGGTTCACCGATACCACCTGATTGGGGCCGGTTTTGTACCCACCGGCGTGAAATGCAGCGTCGGGGTAGAACCGCAACAGGCTGTAGTGGAGACCACGGATGGCGGTTTCGGTCAGCGGAAACAAATCAGTGGCTTGCACATAGACCAGGCCGAGAACCTCCCGGCAGCCAATGACTTCCTCAACGCTGCGCTCGCGGTCCTTGGATATTTTGTCGAGAATTTGGCGCTCGGCATCGGGACCCAAGAGGGACAGGGTCGTGTCCACCCACTCGATTTCGCCGTCGGTCAGAACCGCGTTTTCGATCCGTGTCGAGGCGCCGATGGTGCTGATCACCGCCCAGCGTTGCAGCCACTCACCTTCCTGGTCAGTGGTGACCGCGAGCTCGGCGCCGATCATGCCAATCGCGGACTGCGCGGCCTTCAGGGCTTTTTCGAGCTTGGGGCTGGGGGAAAAGGATAGCAAACCGGGTTCCTGGGCAGGTTGGCCGGATTATAGACCGGATCGCACCGGATCGCACCATAAAACGGTGCGTGAGATGGTGCGATCAGGTGCGATTATGCCGCCGCCAACGACCCGCTGGGCGCGGTGTGAAACTCTTCCTCGGTCACGCCATACACATCGCGGACCTTTTCCGCCGTCAGTTCCGCCGGCACGCCGTCAAACACGAACCGCCCATCCTGCATCGCGATAATCCGATCGCAATAATGCCGCGCAGTGTCGAGGTGATGGAGATTGCACAGAACCGTAATCCCGTCTTCCTGATTGATCCGCCGCAGTGCGTCCATCACCACCTGGGCGTTGCGCGGATCGAGGCTCGCGATCGGCTCATCGGCTAACATAATTTGTGGCTGTTGTAGCATCGCCCGGCAGATCGCCACGCGCTGCTGTTGCCCGCCGGAAATCTGCCCGGCGCGCACCAAAGCGGTTTCCAGCAGATCGAACCGATCCAGCGCCGCCAGCGCCATCGCCCGTTCCTCGGCGCTGAACACCCCGAACAGGCTCGCAGTCACGCTGCGATGGTTGAGCCGGCCCATCAGCACATTGGTCAGCACATCGAGCCGCGGGATCAGGTTGAATTGCTGGAAAATCATCGCGCAATTGGTCCGCCAGTCGCGCAGCGCCTTGCCTGACAAACTCGTTACCGCCAGATCGCCGTAAGCAATCGTCCCCGAGGTCGGCGCCTGCAACCGGTTGATCATCCGCAGCAAGGTGGATTTGCCCGCGCCCGACCGGCCGATAATCCCCACCATCTGGCCTGGTGGCACGTCTGTCGAAACGTTATCAACCGCCAGCTTCGGTCCGAAGCGGCAGCTCAGGTCGCGGATCTGCAAGGTTTGTCCAGCCATGCCGCAGTTTGCCCGGCATGCCGGCTGTGGGCAAGCACGGACCGGTCAGGCTAGAATATCGCGGTCACAACAACAGGAGACCCTCGGGATGATCGTCGATCTGCGCATCTATACCTGCAAGCCCAACCGCATGGGCGATTTCGTCAAAATCTATCAGGACCTCGCCTGGCCGCTGCAGCAGAAATATCTCGGTAACTGCCTCGGCTGGTACACCACCGTCGAAGGCGAACTGAACCGCGTCGTTCATATGTGGGGCTATGACAGCCAGGCCGACCGCGAAGCGCGCCGCAAGGCGATGGCGGGCGATCCGGAATGGGGCAAATATCTGGCCGCGGTGGCTGCCGCGGATATCCTGGTGAATATGGAAAACCGGATTTTGGCGCCTACGGCGTTCTCGCCTGTTAAGTAAGCTGTTCTTTTTGTGAACAAAAAGAACCAAAAAAACTTTTTCTGACTTGTTGCCGTTGGCTTGGGTCCCAACCCCGGGCCAGTGCCAGCGGCAACAAAGTTAGCGCTTTCTCGCCTTTGCCGCTCTGAAATATTTTGTAAGAATTCGCACGATTTCGTGATCCTGGGGCTTGGATTCCCCCAGTCATGCATGCTACCGCGTTCGAATGCGCAAAATCCTGATGGCTTTCAGTTTTGTGACCCTCGCTGCGGTGGCCCCGGCCAGCGCGGCCGATTTGTGTGGCGGCATGCTAATGCCAGCCGCGCAGTTGAAGACGGTCTCCCGTGGGGTCAGTCACGGCCATACCGGCGTTGACCTGATGGCGCCTTATGGCTCCCCGATCCGGGCGGCGCTCGGTGGGGTGGTGATCTTCACCGGGACTTATTACGCCTATGGCTCAATGATCGATATCCGGCACGACAACGGGATGGTCACCCGCTACGGGCATTTGTCGAAATTCGCGCCCGGCATCCGCGCGGGCGCGACGGTTGAAACCGGGGCGCTGCTAGGTAGTATCGGCACGTCGGGCAACGCCCATGGCGCCCATTTGCATTTTGAGGTGCGGATTGATGGCAAGGTGATGGACCCGAAGCCCTATCTCGGCCTCGCGGCCTGCCCGGTTCTGCCGGGCACCCGCGTTGTACCGCTGGTCGAGGAAGCCCGCGCGCCACTACCGCGCGATGTTCGCCCGAAATAGCGGTTTCTTAATCATTTGACGCAAAAATGTGCTCACGCAACCAAAGGTGAGACACATGGCCCCTTCATCGCTCGCGCCAACCGCCGATTATGGCGTTTCAGCCCAGGTCAAATCCCCCACCCGTCTTCCCGGCCATCTCGCGGTGCCGGTCATTGTCGGGTTAGCGCTGCTGTCGTGGATTGTGGTGTGGCAATTAGTTGAAGCCGTCGCGATGGTGGTTGACGCGCTGCACTAGCCGAACACATGGCGATCGATAAACCCATTGCGGAACTTGCCGCCCGGATCGACCCGCGCGGCAAGGCGGCGAAAATCCTCCATGCGCGGGTAAAGCGGCGCCAAACGTTCGGCCGGCGCGAGCAGGATTTTCCCCCAATGCGGCCGCCCGCCGAGCGGCATCAGCAGCGCCTCAATCGCCTGGCACAGCGCGCCGACCGTGGCCGGATCGCGTTCATTCCAACTGAAATGGATGCCCACGGTGTCCCGCCCCTGCGCCGGGCTGAGCCACAGCGCGTCGGCCGCCATCGATCGGATTTCGGTCACCAGCAAATGCGGATCGATCCGCCCGCCAATCGCGCGCAGCATCCCGATCGCCTCAATCACCCGCGCCCGAGGCACCAGGATTTCGCTTTGCAAATGCCGCACCTGCACGAACTCGATGCGCCCGTGCGGCAACCGATCGCACCAGGGGCCGGCAACGCCAAAGGCGGTCAGGCGCCGCAGCCGGTCGGCGGGCGCGCCGAGGAATGGAAACTGCGCCAACGCGGCACCAACATCAGGCGCTACATCTGGCGCACCTTCGGCAATCCGGGTTTTGACCCACCAGCGATCCAATGTCGCGCCGGACCATGCGGTGAACAGGCTGACGCTTTTGCCCGCACCCATCACTCGGTCAAATTCCGCAGCATTTTCCGGCCAAGCCAGCCCCTGAAACGCATCCTGGCGCAGCCGATAGCTCGGCACGATATCGAGCATCACCCGCACCACGACGCCGAGTGCCCCGAGGCCGACCACCATCCCGTCGAAATCCGCATCGCCACGCCGCAAAGCCACCAGATCGCCCGTCGCGGTTACCAGATCGAGCCCCGCAACCGCCGATGACAACGTCCCAACCGCATCGCCCGAGCCATGGGTGCCGGTGGAAATCGCGCCCGCCAGCGTGATGTGCGGTAACGACGCCATATTTTCCAACGCCCAACCCGCCGCTTCCAGTCGCAGCGCCAGCGCGCCGTAGGAACAGGCGGCACTGGCGGTAACCGTCGCGCGGTCGGCATCGATGATACATTCCGCCGGAATATCGCCGAGATCGATCATCGCGCCCGGACCGTCAGCGCTATCATTGAACGAATGCCGCGCGCCCGCTGCATGGATGCGCGGGCTTGCCGCGACCGCTTGCCGCACGCTGTCCACCGAAATCGGCCGCAGGATTTCGACCGCGCGAAACCGATGATTTTCCGACCAGTTGAATATTCCGGTCATGGCGTTAACTCCCTCGCGGCGCCGCTGCCCGGCGCAGGCGATCATTGATCGCAACCCCCAACCCAGACTCCGGTATCGGCATCGCCGCGATGCCGGACCATCCGCCTGCCCGCACCAGCGCGTCGAGGACCCGCAGACCGGTAAACAAATTCGCCGCCGCCTCGGTCAGATCGCCGGACGCACTCAACTGGAACTGCCCTGCCGTGGGACCGAACGCCAGCACTGCCTCATCCGCCCGAGGGATCGTGACATTCAGCCGCAACGGCGCATCCGGCGCATAATGGGACGCTAGCATTCCGGGTGCCCGGATCGCCGTGCCAGGTTCGGCCAGCGGGCCGAGCACGGCTTCCAACGCATCCCGCGTAACCCCGCCCGGTCGCAACAACGTCGGAACCGGGCCGCACAGGTCAACCACCGTCGATTCCACCCCGACCGCGCACGGCCCGGTATCCCAGACGGCGGCAATCCGGCCGTCGAGTTCGGCGATCACATCTTCGGCGCGCGTCGGGCTGATATGGCCGGATCGATTGGCCGAGGGCGCGGCGACCGGGCGGCCCACCGCGCGCAGCAACCCGCCCACGCCCACCGGCACCCGCACCGCCAAACTATCCAGACCGGCGCTCGCCAGCAGCGCCACACGGCTGTCTGCCCGGCGCGGCAGAACCATCGTCAGCGGGCCGGGCCAGAAGCGCGCGGCCAGGCTACGTGCGGCATCATTCGGCACCACATCGCCCCAGGCCGCAGCTTCATCCGGGTAATGGCAAATCAGCGGATTGAAATGCGGTCTGCCCTTGGCGGCGAAAATCCCCGCCACCGCCGCATCATTGGTGGCGTCCGCCCCAAGCCCGTAAACTGTTTCAGTGCCGAAGGCGACCAGCGCACCGGCCCGCAGCAAGGCGGCCGCTTCTGCCCCGTCCGCGACGATCCGCGTGATCAATCCGCCCAACCTGCCCCCTGGCAGACGAAATGCGGATTTTCGTAGCCGGGCTTGCCATAGCTCAGCGGTACCATCGCCGGATGTGCCAACACGCGTCCGCCGGCGGCTTCCAGCACTGCCTGGGCGGCGGCGGTATCCCATTCCATCGTCCGTCCGAAGCGCGGATACAAATCCGCCTGGCCTTGCGCCAACAGCGAGAATTTCAGCGCGGAACCCATATTCTTCACGCCAGCAACCGTGAAGCCGGCAAGATATTTCGCCAAGGTCGCGTCATTGGCGTAGGACCGGGACGCCACCACCTCGATCCCGGCCGCTGGCCGAGCCCGCGCGGAAATCGCCTGTTGGCCTGATTTATCGCGACGCCAAGCGCCAACCCCGACCAAGCCGCCGAAAATCGCTCCGATCGCCGGCTGGCCAATCACCCCCAACACCGGCTTGCCGCGGCGGATCAGCCCGATGCACACGGCGAAATCATCGCGCCCGGCGGAAAACTCCCGCGTGCCGTCAATCGGATCGACCAACCAGAAGCAGTCCGCCCGCGCCGTGACCCGCCCTGCCGCGACCTCTTCTTCGGCGACCACCGGAATATCGGGGGTGGCTTCCCGCAAGCCCGCAGCGATCAAGATTTCGGCGGCATGATCGGCTTCCGTCACCGGCGAATGATCGGCCTTGGAGGTGGTTTCAAACCCGCGCGCGCGGATCTGGTTGATGACCACCGCGGCGCGTTCGGCGAGGGAGGCGGCGAGTTCGAGTAAGTCTGGATCGGTCATGGCGAGATTGTACAGCTTGTGCCCGCCCTGGCAAAGACTGCTAAGGTTGCCAACCAAATCGCAACACCGCACGGGAGCGCACCATGCTCGACATCGCCTTCGCCAAAACTGCCTTACCGAAATCCGGCGCGCTTGCCCTGTTGATCGCCGAAGACGCCAGCAGCCCAACCCGCGCGCTGCTCGATGCCGCCGACGCGGCGACCGGTGGCGCGATTTCCCGCGCCCTGAAAGTTGCCGAATTCACCGGCAAAAAGGGCCAATCCACCATTATTCTCGCACCCGGCGCCGGGTTGACCCGGGTGATTGCGGTTGGCCTCGGCAAGTTGGCCGACGCTTCGATAAAATCGGTTGAAGACGCTGGTGGCACCGCGGCCGCAGCGCTTGGCCGCGATGCGAC
>JANXRN010000361.1 GCA_025352995.1 Acetobacteraceae bacterium | reverse complement strand
TCGAGGGCATCCAGAAACAAATCGGATGCGTTACGATGCACCAGGGTGATGTTGAAACGATCACGGAACGTGCGGACCACGTCTTCGGCTTCACCCATGCGCAACATGCCGTGATCGACGAAGATGCAGGTCAGCTGGCTGCCGATGGCTTCGTGGATCAGCACTGCGGCAACGGCCGAATCGACGCCGCCTGACAGGCCGCAAATCACCCGGCCGGTGCCGACTTGTTTGCGAATGGCGGCGATTTGCGCGTCCTTGAAGCCGGCCATGGTCCAGTCGCCGCCGAGGCCGGCGATGCCGTGGACGAAATTGCGCAGCAGCTTGGCGCCGTCGGGGGTGTGAACGACTTCGGGGTGGAACATCAGGCCATAGAAATGGCGGGTTTCATCCGCGAAGGCGGCAAAAGGCGCACCTTCGGAGGTGCCGACGGCGCGAAAGCCGGGGGGCAGGGCGATGACGCGGTCGCCATGGCTCATCCAGACTTCGTGGCGGCTGCCTTTGTCCCAAACGCCGGCGAACAAATCGCAATCGTCACGGACATCGACGAAGGCGCGGCCGAATTCGCGGTGATCGGAACTGGCAACTTTGCCGCCGAGCTGCTCGCACAACGTCATCTGGCCGTAACAAATCCCGAGCACCGGGACGCCGGCTTCGAAGACCAGTTGCGGGGCGCGGGGGGAGTTACCGTCGGGAACGCTCGCCGGGCCGCCGGACAGGATGATGGCTTTGGGCGCGAATGCGGTGATGCGTTCGGGGGCGACGTTGTAGGGAAAGATTTCGCAATAAACCCCGGTTTCGCGCACCCGGCGGGCGATCAGTTGCGTTACCTGGCTGCCGAAATCGAGGATCAATACGCGGTCGGCGGCGTCAGTCATGGGCGAGGTCCTTCGGTTGCGGTGGCTTCGGCAAGTCGGGCAATCGGCGCCCAGACATAGGCAGTTTGGACGATGTCCTGGCCGCCGACTTGGATGGTGGCTTCGGCGGCGGGCTTGCCGCCGAGACGGGCGTAGAACCAGCGGCTTGGATTGTCGCGCAGGACCCAGAGGAAGACGGCCTGGCACCCCATTTCGGCGAGATGGTCGGCGCTAGCGCGCATCAGGCGACGGCCGACGCCGCGGTCACGCCAGTCATCGAGGACGTAAAGCGTTTCGATTTCGCCATCGGCTGGGGCGCCGGCACTCTGCCGGGCGCGGCCGGCGGTGGCAAAGCCGACGATGATCGATGTTTCCGGATCGGCATCGGCTTGGACGGCGACATAGACGCCAATGCCGCCGCGGATGGCGGCCTGGTAATGGGCGGCCTGGCGGACGGCAGACAGGCGGGTGAGGTAGTCTTGCGGCAAAATTCCGGCATAGGTGCTGCGCCACGCTGCGACATGCACCGCGCCAATTGCGGTGGCATCGGCAGGACGGGCGCGGCGGATGATAATCACCCGATCCGTTCCAGAACTGCACCGTAAAACCCGTCAGTGCCATGCAAGCGCGGGGTCAGGCGCAGCACATCGCCGGTTTCGGGCGCGTCGGGCCAGGCGTCACGCAGCGGCACCAGGCGGAAATTTTGGTTGTCGGCAAGGAAGCTGGCGACCTGATGGTCGTTCTCATCAAGCAACAGCGAACAGGTGGCATAGACCAGTCGCCCGCCGGGCTTCACCAGTTCAGCGGCGCGGCGCAAAATGCCGGCCTGTTTCACCACCAGTTCGGCGAGATCGTTCGGGACCAACCGCAGCCGCGCATCGGGGTTGCGGCGCCAGGTGCCGGTGCCGGTGCAAGGGGCATCGACCAGCACGCGATCGAAGCTGCCGGCGCGGCGCTTGGCCCATTTGCCGGTCGCTTCGATGAGGTATTGTTCCACATTATGTACGCCCGCGCGACGCAGCCGCTTGACCGCGCCTTCAAGCCGCGGGGCGGATACGTCACACGCAACGATATGGCCCTGGTTCTGCATCGTCATGGCTAGCGCAAGCGTCTTGCCGCCCGCGCCGGCGCACCAATCGGCGACCCGCATGCCGGGGGCCGCGCCGACCAGCAAGGCGACCAACTGGCTGCCTTCGTCCTGAATTTCGACCAGCCCGGATGTGAACGCGCGACCGGTGGTGATCGCCCGCCGCGTCGGGATGCGCAGGCCCCAGGGGGAGAAGTCGGTCGGCGTGGTTTCAACGCCCTCGGCGGCCAACGCCACGCTCGCTTGGTCGCGCGTGCCGCGTAACAAGTTCACCCGCAGATCGAGCGGCGCCGGCAAGGCCATTGCCGCCATTTCGGCGTTGAGGGTTTCGCCGAAGCGCGCCACCAAATGCGGCACGATCCAGTCCGGGACTTCAAGCCGCACCGCGTCGGGCATTTCCGGATGTTCGAGGCTGTGGCTTTCCAGCCGCGCCAGGCCGGATTTTTCGCCGCCGCTGAGCGGGGATGGCGCGTATTGGCCGCCCGAAAAGCTCTGATCCACCCCGGCGAGTGTCCAGCCTTCCAGCAATAGCGACGCTGCCACCAGCAAACGCGGGGTTTGCCTGGTGCTGCCGTCGTTTCGCCCGAGCCACCAGCCGAGCTTGCGGCGGGTGCGCAGGACTGACCAGGCGCGATCAGACACTGCCCGCCGATCGCCCGAGCCGATGAAGCGACGTTCGCGGAAAAACGCGTTGGCAATCGCGTCGGCCGGCTTGCGGCTGGCGGCTTCGACGGCGCCGACCAGTTCGATGGCGGCTAGGAGGCGGGCGGAAGGGGTCACGAAAGCAAGTCCTTAAGTAAGAATCTTCTTTTTGTGAACAAAAAGAAGCAAAAAAACTTCATCAATTAGTTCCGGGTGCGCACCGGCAGCGGTGCGCCATGGATAGAAAGTTTTTTTTGTTCTTTTTGTTCACAAAAAGAACTGCTTTCTTACCCATCCTGCCTATAGTTCGGCGCCTCCCGCGTAATCGCCACATCATGCACATGGCTTTCCCGCAGCCCCGCCCCGGTAATCCGCCGGAACCGCGCATTGGCCTGCAAGTCGGCAATCGTGGCGCTGCCGGTATAGCCCATTCCCGCCCGCAACCCGCCAACCATCTGGTGGAGCACCGCCGAGACCGGACCCTTGTACGCCACGCGCCCTTCGATGCCTTCCGGCACCAGCTTCAGCATGTCCTTGATGTCCTGCTGGAAGTAGCGATCTGCCGAGCCGCGCGCCATCGCCCCCATGCTGCCCATGCCGCGATAGGATTTATAGGACCGGCCTTGATACAAAAACACCTCGCCCGGCGCTTCATCGGTGCCGGCCAGCAGGCTGCCAACCATGACGCAGTCGGCGCCGGCGCCGATAGCTTTGACGATGTCGCCCGATTGGCGGATGCCACCATCGGCGATCGCCGGCACCCCCGCGGCACGACAGATTTCGGCGGTTTCGAGCACGGCGGTAAATTGCGGCACGCCAACGCCGGCAACGATGCGGGTGGTGCAGATGCTGCCTGGCCCGATGCCGATCTTGATCGCGTCCGCCCCGGCATCGATCAGCGCCCGTGCGCCATCCGGGGTCGCAACGTTGCCGGCGATCACCTGCACCGCATTGGACAATTTCTTGATCCGCGCAACGGCTTCCAGCACCCCGGCGGAATGGCCGTGCGCGGTATCGACCACCACGACATCAACGCCTGCGGCAATCAGCGCTTCGGTCCGGGCATGCCCATCATCGCCAACCCCGGTGGCCGCCGCACAGCGCAGCCGCCCCATTTCGTCCTTGTTGGCGATCGGGTGGGTTTGCGCCTTGTCCATGTCCTTCACGGTAATCAGCCCAACGCAGCGATAGGCGTCATCGACCACCAGCAGCTTTTCAATGCGGCGACGATGCAGCAGGCGGCGGGCCTCGGCCGGGTCGACATGGGCGCTGACGGTGGCGAGGTTTTCCCGCGTCATCAGCTCATAAACTTTCTGGTTCGGATCGGTGGCGAAGCGGACATCGCGATTGGTCAGAATGCCGACCAGCCGGCCCGTATCGCGTTCGACCACCGGGAAGCCGCTTATCCGGTGCAGCGCCATCAAGGCGCGGGCATCGGCCAGGGTATCGTCGGGGTGAATGGTCAGCGGGTTGACCACCATGCCCGATTCGAACCGCTTGACCTGGCGCACCTGGGTGGATTGTTCGTCAATCGTCAGGTTCTTGTGGATCACCCCCATGCCGCCATGCTGGGCCATGACGATCGCCATCGCGCTTTCGCTGACCGTATCCATCGCCGAAGACACCAGCGGGATGTTAAGCGAAATAGTGCGGGTCAGCCGGGTGCGGGTATCGACGGCGGAGGGGAGGACGTCGGAGTAGGCGGGCATCAGCAGCACATCATCGAAAGCGTATGCTTCGAGAATGCGCGCCGATGCGGCGGCGAACTGGGCGGTGTCTTGGGGTGTCATGGCCGGGCCTTTCCGTTACCTTGACGCGTCCTCATAATCTTGTGGTTGTAGCCGCGCAAGCACGGTTTTGCGACAGTTGGGCTGCTATGCGTGCGCGCCACGAAACCCCATCGCTAGCACATAAAGCTCACTGCTGTCTTTGCGCGACGCCGGCGGCTTCACGTGCAGCACCTTGGTGAACATCTGCTTCATCGGCGCCAGCATCAGCCCTTCCGTCCCGCCCTGGAACACTTTGGCGGCGAACGATCCGCCGGGCGTAAGGATTTGCGCGGCAAACTCCAACGCCAGTTCGGCCAGCGCGATAATCCGCAAATGATCGGTCGCCGCGTGCCCGGTGGTGTTGGGCGCCATGTCGGACAGCACCACATCGACCTTGCCGCCCAGCATCCCGATCAGGCGTGCCGGCATCTCCGGATCGTTAAAATCACCTTCAATGAAGCTCGCGCCATGCAGCGGATCAATCGGTAGCAGGTCCAACCCCAGAACCTTGGCCGCGCCCCTTTTGACCGCCACCTGCGCCCAGCCCCCTGGCGCCGCGCCAAGATCGACGACGATGCTGCCGGGCTTGAGCACATGATACCGATCATCGAGTTCGATCAGCTTGAACGCCGCCCGTGATCGCCAGCCTTGCGCCTTGGCGGCCGCCACATACGGGTCATTCAACTGCCGCGTCAGCCAGGCGGCCGATGCCGGGCTGCGCTTCTTGGAGGTTTTGACGAAAACACTGAGGCCGCGGGTCGAAGACGGGCCTTTGCCGGAACGGGAGGACATAAGCGGGCTTTAGCGCGAAAGCGGCAAATTGGCTACCGGCCCCGTGTCCGATCATTGCGCATCATCCGCAGCAGCATGCCTTCGCGCAGCCCGCGATCGGCAACCAGCACGTGCGGTGCCGGCCACAACTGCTGGATGGCGGCGAAAATCGCGCAGCCCGGCAGCACGAACTCGGCACGGTCCGGCCCGACGCAGGGATGTTCCGACAAGCCCTTGCGCCCCAACGCGCGCAGCCTGCCCAGCGCAATCTGCGCCTCATCATGGGTCAG
>JANXRN010000349.1 GCA_025352995.1 Acetobacteraceae bacterium | reverse complement strand
GGGGTGAAGCGAGAGGGGGGCGAGATAATGGTTGCAACACACGAGCCGCCCCCCTCTCGCTTCACCCCTTACTTGCTTGGGGTTGAGGTCCAGGGGCTCGGCCCCTGGCGGGGGTCCAGGGGGCAGCGCCCCTTGGCCTTGCTTGCTTTCCATCACCCCCCCGGCCGCAATGTGTAACCGCGCCCGCGGATGGTGTGGAGGAAGCGTGGTTCGCGCGGGTCGGTTTCGATTTTACGGCGCAGTCGGGTGACTTGGACATCGATGGCGCGTTCGCCGGTTTCGTCCATATCGAGGGCGTTGACGATGTCTTCGCGGCTGAGGATTTCGTTAGGGCGGCGGGCGAGGATGGCGAGGAGGGCGGCTTCCCCGCCGGTGAGTCGGATGGTTGTGGTGGGGGATCGGAGTTCGCCGCGGTCGGGGTCGAAGGTCAGGGTTCCGAGTTGCACGGGTCCGGTGGCGGCGCCGCTGGGGGGCGGGGGGGCATTGGCGCGGCGGAGCATGGCGCGGATGCGGAGCAGGAGTTCTTTGGGTTCGAAGGGTTTGGCTAGGTAGTCATCGGCGCCGGCTTCGAAGCCGGCGATGCGGTCATCGGGGTCGCCGCGGGCGGTGAGCAGCAGGATGGGGGTATCGTTGCCGGAGGCGCGCAGGGAGGAGGTGAGGGTGAGGCCGTTTTCACCGGGCATGGTGACGTCGAGGACGATGAGGTCGGGTTGCAGGATGCGCAGATTTTCGCGGGCGGCGGTGGCGCCGTCGGCGGTGGCGACGCGGAATTCGTTGGTCATCAGGTAGCGTTGCAGTCGGGTGCGCAGTGGTTCGTCGTCATCGACCACCAGGATCAGGGCGTCGTTTGACATCGGTTATGTCCCGTCATGGCTGGTGGCGCCATCGATGTAGTCGCGGGCGCTGTCATCCATGATGGCACGCATGACGGCGCGAAATCCATCCACGGCTGCGGGGCCGGCCTGGGCGTAGGCGGCGGCGATGCGGTCACGTTGGCGGGCGAACAGGCGGCGTTCGAGGTCTTGGCCGGCGAGCGTCAGGCGCAGCAGGCGTTGGCGGCGGTCGGTATGGCCTTGGACTTGGGCGACGTAGTCGCGGGCGACGAGTTCGGAGAGCACGCGGGCGAGGCTTTGTTTGGTGATGCGCAGCACGGCGAGCAGTTCGCTGACCGGCAGGCCGGGGGTGCGGCCGATGAAGTGGAGCGCGCGGTGATGGGCACGGCCGAGGCCGAGTTCGGTGAGGATCACGTCGGCCGCACCGGTGAAGTCGCGGTAGCCGAAGAACAGCAGGTCCTGGGCCTGGCGGACATCGACAATGGTTTTGTTCGGCGTTTCAGGTATGTCTGGCATCTATCGCATTTATGGCAGGGATGTTGACGTAGAAGAAGCTCTATTATAGATTTTCGACTCAGAGAGCAACAATATTACAAGGATCGGGACCCATGGCGCTTATTCCTTTCGACGATCGTGATGGCTTCATCTGGTTCGACGGCGCCATGATGCCATGGCGGGATGCCAAGCTGCATGTGTTGACCCATGGTTTGCACTATGCGAGCGCGATTTTCGAGGGCGAACGTTCCTACGCCGGCAATATTTTCAAGTTGCGGGAACATACGGACCGGCTGTTCAACTCGGCGCGGATTCTGGGATTTGAAATCCCTTATACCGCTGATGAGATTGACGCCGCGTGCAAGCAGGTGCTGGCGGCGAACGGCCAGGCGGATGCGTATGTGCGGCCGGTGGCGTGGCGCGGGTCAGAAATGATGGCGGTGTCGTCGCAGCACGCCAAGATCCATGTGGCGATTGCGACCTGGGCGTGGCCGGCAATGTTTGCCGACCGGATGGCGGGCATTCGGCTTGATATGGCGGAATGGAAGCGTCCGCATCCGGAAACCGCGCCAACGGCGTCCAAGGCTGCTGGGTTGTATATGATCGGCACTTTGTCCAAGCACGCGGCCGAAGCCAAAGGCTTTCAGGACGCGTTGATGCTGGACTGGCGCGGCCGGGTGGCGGAAGCGACCGGGGCCAATATTTTCTTCGTGTTCGACGGTGAATTGCACACCCCGACGCCGGATTGTTTCCTTGATGGCATCACCCGTCGTACGGTGATGCAGATCGCCCGCCGCCAGCAGATGAAAGTGGTGGAGCGGGTGATCATGCCGGACGAAATTTCCAAAGCGACCGAGGTTTTCGTGGCGGGCACCGGCGCTGAGGTGACCCCGGTGCGGGAAATCGCCGGCCAGATGTTCACCCCGGCGCGGATGACGGAAAGCCTGCTCAATGAATATGAGCAGATTGTGCGGATGGCGCCGGATCAGGTTGAACGTCACCTCGCCGGATAAGCAGCAACGGCGGCAGCAGGACCAGCCAGGCGATGCGCGCCTGGTAGCGGTCATGCGGGCCGGACAGCGCGCCGGTGGCGAATGCGTTGGCGAGCAGGGCGAGCAGGATGAGCGTGGCCAGCTTGCGGGCGGGCGGCGGCCCGCGGAGCGCGATTGCGAAGGTTGCGAGTGCGCCCAACACCAACAGCATTGCGTGGGGCAGGTTCCAGCCGCTTTGCCAAGCGCCCAGCGTGTCATGCGCCTGCCGCGAGGCGCGGAAACGTTCGGTTTCGCCGGGCAGAAAATATTGCGTCAGGCTATTGGTGACCCCGCCCTCCAGCCAGTCTGGGATCAGCGCGTCGCCGATTTCGACCCGGCCGAGCTGGCGGATCGTATTGCTGATTGCCGCGCCCACGACTGCGGCGGGAAATTCGAGCATGGCGGCGGTGACGATGGCGCGCGCTTCCTCGGCGATCCCAATCGCGCCGCCGGGGTGGGACCAGACCGGGCCATCCGGGTCCCACAGCACGTGATTATGATCGGGCGATAGCCGTCCTTGCCATGCGCAGAGCGTCCAGTCCGGGCGCGGGCAGTGATTGGCGAGCACTTTGTCGACAATGCCGTCGCCTGCCAGGCGCGCCATGGCGAAGACCGATCCGTAGGGCGAAATCGCCACCCGGCCGATGAAATAGACGTTGGTTGCGGCAATCCAGGCGAGCGCCAGAAGCAATGGCGCGACTACTTGCCAGCGTCGCTTCGGCCAGATCAGCAAGGCCGCAATGCAGATTGCGGCAAGGATCAGGTGGGACAAATGGCTGGCGATGGCAAAGCTGGCCAAAGCGATCATCGCCCAGCCGGCGCCGCCGGCGATCAGAAAGAGCGCCAGCACCGTGATGGGGGCAAAAATATCCGGCATCATCAGGTCGGTAACCCAGGGCAGCGCGCTGCCGACGGCAAGGACCAGGCAGATTAATAGATGCCGGGCCGGGCGCGCGACAGAAAGCCGCGCGGCGACCTGCCACAGCAAGACCGATACCAGCAGCGCCTGGACGGTTACGGTCAGCCATAGCGTAACCCCGAAATCGGTCAGGCGCAGGAACGGGCCATAGGCAAACGGCTTGTCCCAGATCATCCTGATATCGCCGGCTTGGATCAGGAAGGCGTGGGTATCGCTGAACAAGATCGGGTAGCGATTGACCAAAGCGGGCCACATGAACACAGCCGCCCCCGCAAGGATGGCGGCGAGCCTGGTCATGCCCAGCGTGACGAAGCGGCCTCATCAGCTTCATTGGCGGCGACCCATTCCTCGGCGCCGTCGAGGAAGGTTTCCTTCTTCCAGAACGGCGCCTTGGTTTTCAGCCAGTCGATCAAAAAGCCGGTTGCATCAAGGGCTGCCTGCCGATGTGGGGACGCGGCCAGCACCAGCACGATGTTATCGCCGGGCAGCAGGCGTCCGACGCGATGGATCAGGGTGCAGCCGAGCAATTCCCAGCGCTGTTCGGCGGCTTGGGCAATGCGCGCCATCGCGGCCTCGGTCATCGCTGGGTAGTGTTCCAGGGTCATCGCGGTGATTTTGCGGCCCTTGGCGCTGTCGCGCACCGTGCCAACGAAGCAGCCAAGCCCGCCAATGTCAGCGCGACCTGCGGTGAGGGCACTAAATTCGGCGCTGATGTCGAAATCTGTGCTCTGGACGCGGATTTTGGACATTTCAGCCGCCGGTTACGGGCGGGAAGAAAGCGATTTCGTCGCCGGCCGCGATCGGCGTTTCCGGTGTGGCGAAATCCTGGTTCACCGCGCAGCGCAGGCTGGCCGTGGCGACGAACGCCGCCGCGTGGCCAGGGCTGCGCGCACGCAGCCACGGCACCAGCGCCCCAATGCTGCCGATTTCGGCGGGGAGCATGAGGTCTTCTTCGGAAACCCCCACACGTTCGCGCAGCCAGGCGAAATAAAGCAGCTTCACCTGGCGCATCGGTTTAGCGCGGGTACGGAACGCTGAAGCTGCGTCCATCAGGCATCAATATGTTGGCGGTGCCGTTCTGGTTTTGCATCACCGTGCCTTGCTGGCCGTTGGGCAGCATGATGGTTTCAATTCCGTTCGGACCCATCGTGGTCACCCCCGGCCCGGCCGGGGTTTGCAGCACCCGGCCACGCGGCGTCGGGATGGTCGGCGCGGTGCCGATCGGGGCGGCAACCGGTGCGGCACTGGCGCGCGGAACCGGGCGCGGTGCGACCACCGGGGCTGCTGCCGGCGCTGGATCGGCGCTGCCGAGCGTGCCTTCCTTTTGCAGATCGGACAGGGTTTTTGGCTCGGGCAAGGGTCCCGGCCAGACATTGCCAGGTTCGGGCAGCAGCGGCTCCGGCTCGTAACCCTTGCCCATCACGCGCTGCACGTTCGGAGCATCGCCGACCGGGCGGTTGGGATTGGTGTTGAAGCTGATCGTGTCGCCCAGGAAATTGCCCATCCCGGCCGTCGGGTTGCCAAACATCGTGCCCGTGCCACTGAAGGTATCGCTGACAAAGCTACCAACCGCCGGCAGCGGATTTTCGAGGCTGGAGCAGCCTTGCAGCGCAAAGCCGCCAGCCGCCAGCAACGCAATCGCAAACAGCCCCCTGGGGAGCCGGACAGGACAAAGCAGGACCATACGCCTCATGCGAGAAACTTCCTTTTGGCGGGCATCACAGGATTTTGCCCGTGCGGGGCGTTATGCTCAACGATATAGCAGTGAAATTGGGAAATGCGAGAGTGGAGAGGCTATTCCCGGCCAACCGCGGCGGCGGGGCCGGCGGCGTGGCGCAATCCTGCGGTCAGATAGTCCCATCCGGTGATCAAGGTTAGCCCGGCGGCCACCCACAGCATGATTTCGCCAATCAGCGACACCGGCAGCCACGACAAATAGACCAAAGGTGCGGCGGTATCGCCCCCGAGCAGCGCGCCAAGTGCGCCCATCTGAAAGCCGGTTTTCCATTTCGCCAGTTTGGTGACCGGCAAGCCGACGCGGACGCCGGCGAGATATTCGCGCAACCCGCTGACCAGGATTTCGCGCAGCATGATGATGATGGCCGGATACAAACTCGCCGGGCTGAGCCGCCCCATGCCGATCAGCATCATCAGGGCGGCCGCGACCAGCAACTTGTCGGCGATCGGATCGAGCATGCGGCCGAGATCGGAGGTCATCTGTCGATCGCGCGCCAGTTTGCCGTCAAAATAATCGGTGATCGCGGCAACCGAAAACACCGCACACGCCGCCAGGTCGGCGCCTGGGGTGCGCAACGCGGCAAAGGCGACCATCACCGGGATGGCGAAAATCCGCGACAGGGTCAGCAAATTGGGAAGGTCGGTCAGCATCGCGGGCGACCATAGGCCATGTTTTGGGCGGCGGCTATTCGGTTGCCATCGATTTAATCAGGTCGAACACGCGTTTGCGCACCCCGGCATCGGTAATTTTGTAGTAGGCGCGCACCAGTTCGAGGGTTTCCCGCCGATTGAGCAGTTCATCAGCCAGCCCACCGCCCATGCTGTCCTGCGCGTCGGCAAAGCCGAACATCCGCCGGCTGCCAATCCCGCCTGATGCCGCGGCCGCGCCGGCCATCGGGGCCGGCATGTCATCGAAAAAGAAGCTGATCGGCACGTCGAGCACCCGCGACAGATCAAACAGCCGTGACGCGCCAACCCGGTTCACCCCACGTTCGTATTTCTGCACCTGCTGAAAGGTCAGGCCGAGCGCCTCGCCAAGCCGTTCCTGCGACATCCCCATCAAGGTGCGGCGCAGGCGAATGCGAATGCCGACATGCCCATCAACCGGGCTTGCGCGAGATTCCTTCTCGGGGCGCTCCAGGCCCATTTGTTCGTCGGCCGCCATCAACAACTCCTTACGCGGACTTGGGGTAATTTATCAGCCAGGTCCCGCCGGATTGGATCCGACGCAGAAGTCGGGTTGTGACCAGGGTAGCGGCACAACCTCAGATGGTCAAGATTTGGTTAACGCTGCACGGGGTCTTGTATCAAAAATAGGTCCAAACCTAATTCCTGCTTCGTTGCAGCAGGGCCGCGAGCGCCAGGCACAAGGCCGCGAGTGCGGCGGGGATGGGCAGACCAAAGCGGGCAAACCAGGTCGGCGGCAAGGGGCCGGGCAGGGGGAGTAACAGGCTATCGGCGACATTCATCGGCAATGACCCGAGCATCCGGCCGTGCCCGTCATAGGCGGCCGAAATCCCAGTATTGGCGGCGCGGAACAGCGGCAGCCCTTCTTCGATTGCGCGCAGCCGGGCGGCGGCAAGATGCTGGCGCGGCCCGCTGGAATTGCCGAACCAGGCGTCGTTGGTGCCATTCGCCAGCCAATCCGGCCGGTCGGCGCGATCAACGATCTCGCCGGGAAAAATCGCCTCGTAACAGATCAGCACGCCAACCGGCGGCAGGCCGGGGACATGCAAGGTTGCCGGGCCCGCGCCGGCGGCAAAGCCGCTGCCCATGCCGAGCATCATCGGCAATGGCATCCAGAAGGGCGAATATTCGCCGAACGGCACCAGATGCCATTTGTCGTAGGCGCGGGTGATCGGTCCGGGACCGTCCACCGCCATCATGCTGTT
The DNA here is from genome assembly GCA_025352995.1 of Acetobacteraceae bacterium. Taxonomy (GTDB): domain Bacteria; phylum Pseudomonadota; class Alphaproteobacteria; order Acetobacterales; family Acetobacteraceae; genus CAITOL01. Next base: position 4,374 of record JANXRN010000349.1, on the reverse strand, counting down.
GAGCGGCTGGCCGGACGGGTTGACCCGCATGCCACCGATCAGCGCCGGGCCGCCGGCGGCCGCGTAAATCTCCGCCCGTGCCGCCGGTTCGCGTTCCAGCAGGAACGGGTAGAACGCGGTTTCCGGCCACAGGACGACGGTGCCGACGCCGGACGCATGGTCAATCCCGGCGCGGGTCAAATCGAGGTAACGGCGCACTGCGATATTGGCCAGGGCGGCATCCCATTTCTGGCCCTGCGCCACGTTGCCCTGCACGATTAGCACCGAAATGCCAGGCGCTGGACCGGCTTCCCGCTGCATCAACAGCGCCCCAAGCCCGACCCATAGTGCCAGGCCGGCGGCGCCTGCTGCGACGCCGCGCCGGCCCAGGCTTGCGGCTGCCGCAATCAGCAGCGTGGCGATGGTCAGGCCGTGCACGCCGACCAGCGCCGCCGGCTGGGACATCAGCACGCCAATGTCACCCGGAATGGCCCAGACGCTGCCCCACGGGTTCCACGGAAACCCGGTGGCGACGAACTGGCGCGCCAGATCGGTTGCGGCCCAGGCCCCGGCCAGCGCCAGCACCCGGGGCAGGCCCGCGGTAAAGCGCACCGTGATCGCGCACGCCACCCCGATGAACAGCGCCACCACGGCGGCGATCGCCGGCACCGCGAACGGCACCAGCCACCAGAAGCGATCAGCCTCAATCAGCACCGCCTCGGTGATCCAGTAGAGTCCAAACAGATGATGCCCGAAGCCGAACCAGAACCCGATCCGCAACGCGGTGCGCCAGCTTTGAACCGGGGCCAGCAGCGCCAGCAGACCGGGCACCACCAGCAGCAAAATCGGAACTGCGTGCACCGGCGGCAAGGCGGCGGTCGCCAGTGCGCCGAGGGCTGCCGCCGCTAGGTCACGGCGCCAGCCGCGACAATTTCTGAGCCAGTCACCCATCGGTCAGCGCGGCGTCTGGGCTTGCACATAGGCGGCCAGCATCGCATCCAGCCCGCCCGGTTCGATCCCAAGCGCCCGCAGGCTGGTGATCGGGCTTTCGATCTTCAGCGCGTCGAAATGCTGCTTGATGCGCAAATTAAGCTCCCGCCCGACCGCCCAGTGCCGCCCTGGCAAGGTCCGCAGCCGGGCGCGCAGTACCCATGCATTGGGCAGGAACTTGTCCACCCCCATCACTTCCAGATCGGCCTTGATGTCGGTGCGGAATTTCTCATCTTCTCGCAATTCCGTCGCGATGTCGCGCAGCAGGGCAGTGATCCGCTCTGGTTCCTCATTCAGCCCGACCGCGACATCGATCACCGCGTAGCCGAAATCGCGGGTGAGGTTGGTGACCGTGGTGACCGCGCTGAACGGCACGATATGCACGGCGCCATCGAGTGCGCGCAGGCGAATGGTGCGGATCGACAGAGCCTCCACCGAGCCGGACAGGCCACCGAGGGTGACCGAGTCGCCGACCTGCATGGCGTTTTCCAGCAGCAGGAAAATCCCGGTGATGATGTCCTGCACCAGCTTCTGGCTGCCGAAGCCAATCGCCAGACCGATCACGCCGGCGCCGGCCAGCAGGGGGGCGATGTTGACCCCGATCTCGCTCAAGGTGATCAGCGCGACCACAGTAATGATCACGATCAGCAAGGTGGTGCGCAGCATGGGCAACAAGGTGCGCAGCCGGGCGGATCGGGCGGCCTGATCGCCGGCGCTCAACCGTTCCTGATGCCCGATGATCGCCGCATTGATGCCTTCCCACAGCAGCACCGCAATGACCAAAGTTGTGCCGATCGAACCCAGAGTAGAGAGCAGGCGCGCCCCCAAGGTCCCGGTGGAAAACCAGTGCAGCACTTGGATGCCCCAGGCTTGCGCCAGCACCAGGCTTGCCAGCACGAAGATGATCGTCTGCACAATCCAGCGCGCCGCCGGATGATAGGCATGCAGCCGCGCCGCCGGCAGGTCGGTGGCATCACTGTCCGGTTGCAGCACCCGACCCACCATGCCGAGCGCAAGGCCCAACAGCAGCCGGGCGCCGATCAGGATCGCCGCAGTGGCAAGAAAGCCGGTCAGCAGCCAGCGAAACCCGTCTGGCACTTCCAGCGCCGATACCAGCCAAAGCGCGAGCAGATAGAGCACGGCGACAACGTGCCACAATCCCGCCAGCCGCCGGCGCACATTGGCGACCAGGCCGTGCGCGTCGGCCGCCGGCCGGATGCGCTGGGCGACCCGCGCCCGGTATCGCAACACCAACGTGAGGCAGCAGATCAGAACGGCGAGCCACACCAGCTTCAACAGCGCGTCCTGCGCGCTGAGATACAAATTGAAGAACACCCCGACGGTCGCCGCAGCCTGACCAAAAATCGCAATCGCGGCGATGCGTCTGGTCCAACCCAGCAAATCGGCCGCTGCCGCGTCACCAACTGGCAATGGCCGCAACTTTGGATGATGCGGCGCCAGCAGCAAATTCCCCAAACTCACCGCCAGCCGATACAGCACATAGGCATCGACCGCCGACTGGATCACCAGCCGGGCGATCACCGGCCCGCCGATCGAGGTGCGCAGCAGCGCGGTCGAGGCCGCCAGCATCAGCGCGAGCGGCACCAGATCGAGCAAGGCCGCGGCAAGCGCCAGGGGAACCCGGCGCAAATAGATCGTAAAGACGATCAGCCATTGCCGGCGCCGTGTGTCGGCGGCGCTTTCGGTTTCCCCGGCCTCGGCGGCGGCAATGCCGTCAGCTTCGGGATCGGGCGGCTTGATCATGGTGACGGGGGCGCGCGCGACGATGGCCGCGATTGGCCGGCGAAGCCCATGCCGCAGCGCGTATTCGGCGGCAATGCCGATCGCCAGCACCAGGGCCATGCGCCAGCCGACATCGGCGAGCTTGCCTTGTAGCTCGGCATCGGTCGCAACCTGGGCAATCCAAGCCAGCACCAGCGGAAAATCGGTCGCGGCGGCAAATTCTTTGGATGCGTGGTCGAGCAAGTCCGACAGCCGGCCTGACAAGCCGACCACCAGTTGCGCCCCGATGCTGTCGGGGGCGAGCGGCGATGGATCGGGCACGGGTGGGGTAGGCGGCGCGGGGGGGCCGACAAGCGCGGGGGGGACCTCGGCCTTGGTGATCGCTTCCAGCACGCCGATCAGCTGGGCGCGCTTTTTGTCATCGCGCAGGATGTCAAGCGCATCTTTGGCCTGCGCGGCGCCGACCGCCGGGGTGGGGGCAGGCTTGGTTTGCGCCCAGCCGGCGGCGTGGGGCAACAGCAGCAGAAGGGCCAGGCAAAAAAGGAAACGGGGCATGGGGCCTTTCAAGCACGGCAAAATGGCAGGAAATTGGTTTCCAAGCCGCACTTCGATACCATGTTCCCGATCATATCGCGATCACCGCGCCTATGGAGCAGACCGACCATGCAAACTATGCTGATCATTCTTATTGTGCTGGCAATGCTGGGCGTGCTTGGGGTGCTGGCGGCCGGCATGATCGGCATGGTGCGCGGCGGCGGCGATCCGCGCCGGTCCAACAAACTTATGCAATGGCGGATCATTTTGCAGGCGGCGGCGATTATGCTGTTTGTGCTGCTGCTGTCGATGCTGCGTTAGGCCTGCAGTTCGGCGGGCGTCCGGTCCTGCGCCTGCAATTCCCCGCCGACCATCCGCAGCACCCGATCAGCGATTTCGGCCATGGCCGGGTTGTGGGCAACGATGATGCGGGTCATCGGTAGGCGGGCGAGCATCGCGCGGATGTCAGTCTCGCGTTCCGGGTCGATATGGGCGGTGCCTTCATCAAGGATCAGCACGCGCGGTTGGCGGTAGAGGGCACGGGCGAGCAAGACGCGTTGCTTCTGCCCGCTTGACAGGCTGGTGCCCATGTCGCCGACCAGGGAGTTGAACTGCATCGGGAAGCGCATCACCTCGGCCTCAATCTGGGCCGCGCGGGCGGCTTCACGGACCCGGGCCATGTCCAAGCGTTCATCGAACAGCGCAATATTATCGGCGATGGTGCCGGCGACCAGCGTGTCTTCCTGCATCAACACGCCGAGTTGCGGGCGAAGGACATCGAGGCCCAGTGCGGCGATCGGCAGGCCGTCAAACAGGATTTCGCCTTCGGTCGGCTCCAGCAATCCGGTGATCAACTTCAGAAGCGTGGATTTGCCGCCGCCCGAGGCGCCGAAAATCACCAGGCATTCGCCGGCGGCGATTTCGAGGTTGAGTTTGGCGACGATGTCCTTTTCCCGCGGGGCGTAGCGGAAGGCGACGTTGCGCAGGTCGATATTACCCTGGATTTCGTAGCCCTGGTTGGATTGCGACTTTCCATGCGCTTCCCGCGGTGCCAGGGCGATGTCGGCAACGCGGGTGAGTTGCACATCGAGCAGCCAGAACGCGATAAGCTGATCGAGCAACGCTGTC
>JANXRN010000320.1 GCA_025352995.1 Acetobacteraceae bacterium | reverse complement strand
GCCGGCAGACTTTCCGGACAGACACTAAGGCGCGCATCCCACCATCTGGAGGTCCTGTCCCAGAACGCGGACATTTTATCCCACCACCGTAGGCCTCTGTCTCGCTATCGGAGTTTATCATCCCGGCTCAACACAGGCTTCAACGCCTGGCCGGTCCTGATAGCGCCCGTAAATCGCCTGATCAGGTCCTGTTTCTTCCCTGTTATTGCACCAGGGAATTCACCGCAAAAGCAGCGGATTTCCGCACGATTCTTACCTCCCATCGCCCTGTTTCGACCAAAACAGGCGAAATACCCTGTTTTATTCCCTGTTAACAGGGTAAAATCGCGGAGACGAGTTCGAATCAGACTGCGTCCACCGCCAATCGAAATTATAGGCCTGGGATTACGGGGCGTTTCGGACTCTTTGCACCCTTGCCCTTCAACCATGGGCCGAAGCGCAGGGGCCATCGTAACGGAATACTGTCCTAGGACCGGCTCACCCTTCGCCAATCACCACCCATACCCCGGCCACTGATAATGCGCATGGAGGCGGCGCTGATAGGCCTGGTCGATCAGCTCGCCAGGGTTCCATTCCGGGCTTGCCTTCACGCTGGCCCGGGTGACGGCCACATTGATCGTTGCATCCATCCAAACAATATCGCGCACCGCGAACGGTGAGATAAGTACGTGCCGACCGAACCACCAATTGCTGGTATCGGCGATCAGATAGCGGATTTGCCAGCTCGAATCGTCGACCAGGAAATTGGCCACATGCCCGATGCCGCCGTCGGTCGCCTGGATGTCGTAACCCTTTACCACCGTCATGCTGCGCAGATGCGGATCGCCGCGATCATCGGCCAACATCGCGCCATCCATCGCCCGGCTTGCGTCCAGATCGAGCACCGGCGGGGGTGCCATTGGCGAGCCAATCATGCCCGGCCCGAAATAACCGTTTCCCCACATCGGGTCCCAGCCATAATAGCCATAGACGCTGCTTTCCATCTGTTGCGAAACCGGGCGGTCGCTGGCTACGTCCGGGCTGTCCTCGATCTGCTTTTGGGTCAAATGCACCGGCAGGGTTTCGTGGCCATCATGCGGAACCCCGATCGCGGACGGGTGGACCAGCACCTGCCGACCGGGCAGCCAGTTACCGGTATCGACCACCAGCCAGCGCAGCTTCCAGGTGGTATCGTCAAACAGAAAATCGCTCACGGTCCCAATGTCGCCATCCAGGGCCGTGATTTTGTAGCCAATAAGCGATGATCCGACCCGTATCATGGCGATAGCTCCTAATTTCACTGACCCATGTCAGTCTGATTACTACCTATGCCTTCGAACGATGTTTGAGCAGGTTCGGAAACTACCAACCCGCCGACCCGACAGACATTCCGGGCAGACTCTAAGGCCGCCAGACCCGCTGCCCGCCATCGGGCTGGAAATATTGTGGCGCGCGCTGGTCATACGGATGGTAACGCCGCGCGCCGCCATAGGGCTCAACGACGCAGGCCGAAACCCCGACTGCAATGCTGGCGAGAAAAATGAACAGCGCGATTTTCATGGCGGGCACCCCAGCACTAGTGGATAGCGATATCGACAACGCGATTGGCCGATGCCGACACTTGGTCATTTGTCGGGACCGCCGGGCTGCTTGCCCCAGTCCAGCGAACTTCGACCCGATCCGCCGGGATAGCGGCTGCGTAAACCAGCGCGTCGCGTACCGCGTCGGCGCGCAGATGCGACAGATGGGCGTTGTAATCTTTGCTGCCGACGGTGTCGGTGCGCCCGATCAGGGTGGCAACCGATCCCGGGTTGGCATTCAGATATGCAATGATATCGGTAATGACTTTTTGTCCGTCTTGGCCGACCACCGCGCTATCATTGGCGAAGCGGATATGAAACCAAACCGCATTGACCCCGATCGGCCCGACCTGTTCGGGCGCAATCACTTTGCTGCAACCGCCAAGCAAGCCAAGGGCGGCAACGATGGTAAAGCTGCGAAGCGAAGTCCGACGATTGAGCATGGGTGCCTCCATTCGGGGCGGTGCGCCGAGCGCGATATGATGTAACAGAAATGTAAGCTTATCCGCAGCAATCGCGGGCGGGCAGCTTCGGAAACTACCCAAGCCCTGGGGCACCGGTTGCAAGGGCGCATCACCGCCCCCATTTTGACACTTTATGCCAATGAAATGGTGGATGTGTTGGACGACCCCTATCAAATTCTTGGGCTGGCTCGGGACGCAAACGCCGATGATATTCGTCGCGCCTATCGCAAACTCGCCAAGCTGCACCACCCCGATCTCAACCCCGGCGACAAGGCTGCCGAGGAACACTTCAAGGCCGTTTCGGTTGCCAACGAATTGCTGTCCGACCCGGCCAAGCGTGGCAAGTTCGATCGTGGCGAGATCGATGCCGCCGGCCAGGAACGTGCGCCGCGGCCATCCTATCGGGACTATGCCGATGCCGATGCCGGGCGTCGCTATGCTGGCGGCGGCCATGATGATTTCAGCGATATTTTCGGCGCCATGTTTGAAGAAGACCGCCGCCCACGCCGCGGCCGGGATGAGCATTACGCGCTGGCAACCGAATTTCTTGACGCAGTGATCGGCGCCACAAGCCGGCTGACATTGCCGGATGGTCGGACCCTGGATGTCAAAATTCCGGCCGGCACGCGGGATGGCCAGGTTTTACGGCTGCGCGGCCAGGGCCAGGCGGGCAGCCCGGCAGGCGATGCGTTAATTGAAATTCATCTGCGGCCGCATGGGTTCTTCCGTCGGGACGGCCAGGACATCGACCTCGACCTGCCGGTCACGTTGCATGAGGCAACGCTGGGCGGCATGGTCGAAGTGCCCACCCCGGCCGGGCCCGTGCGGATGCGGGTGCCGCCCCAGTCCGACAGCGGCACCAAATTGCGCTTGCGGGGCCGGGGCGTGCCCGCCCATGGCGGCCTGCCGGCCGGCGA
>JANXRN010000299.1 GCA_025352995.1 Acetobacteraceae bacterium | reverse complement strand
GGTTGATGGCTGGGGATCGCGCATCGCAGTAAGCCCGCGCAGATGTCAGCTTTGCGGATGTCGATTGCGTCACGGGCTGGGGTTCCCGGTGCCGACAATGGCGGCTCGGCGGCGATGTGTTCGGCGTCACTTTCGGGCAGTCTCACAGTCTCACCCCTAGGGCAATGAGACTGTGAGACTCCTTCCTCTAGGGGTGGTGGTTCCAAAATTTTGATACGCGAGGGAGAGGCTATCGGCATGGTCTCATCAGTCTCATCGGGTTGAGACTCGCATGAGACTGTGAGACTTTCCGTTTCGGTTTGGCATAGTCTCACAGTCTCAGTGTATAGGGGTTGAGACTGTGAGACTTTTTGGATTTTGGGCTTCCTATCGAACGCGCCGGCCATGGTTGCGCGGGCTGTGGCGTTGACTGCCAGGCGGCGGCGGGCGAGGGCAGCAAGGTCAAATGCCTCAGTCATTGCCGCCGTCTTTCCATTCTTTGAACCAGCGGTAGGCGCTTGGTTTTGATGCCCCTAGGCTCTTCATCACGTCCACCGCCTTGGAACCCTCGGCAAACATCCCCCGCGCAACGGATCGCATATCGCTATCCGGGTCGGCGTCCTCCCAGGTCATGGCACCATCGGGCGCGGTCGTAAGGGTGGCGACAAAGCCAGCAGCATCGGCCCCCATGAAGCCGCGCGCCTTCTCAAACTCGATAGTGAATTTCGCACCGTCTTTCGGGTCATAGTTATCCGGGCGCTTCAACGTCAGGACGGTATCAAGAATGTCCTCCCGCCTGGACGTGCCGCGCTGTGCCCCACCCTTGCCGGCATGATGGATCAGCAATGAGGTTGTCTTGCGCCGTCGTAGCGACAGAACAAGGTCTTGCACCGGCTGCCACGCCTCGGCTTCGTTTTCCACCGCACGGGACAGACAACTGATGTTGTCGAAGATCACCAGATCAACCCCGTCAGTATGCTTTTCGATCAGCGCGCGCCCCTCGGGGCAGTCGATCGCCGGCAATCCATCGCGGAAATAATCGGCCGGCAGGAACCGGAGGAAGTCATCAGCGGATGGCGAGTAACCCGCCCCGGCCGCAATGCCAGATAGGCGGCTTTGCAGGCTCGCCAGTGGCATTTCGCCATCAACATAGAGCACCCGTGCCGGTTTGTGCGCGCGCCAGCGCAACACCGCCCCACCGCTCGCCACGGCATAGGCTACCGACAGCGCGACGAAGGTCTTACCGATACCGCGTCCCGCATATAGCATGGCCGAACCATCGGCCGGCAGCCACGGGCTTAGCAGATTTATACGCGGGGCGATGTCCATCCCCAGCAATTCTCTGCCAGTGATTGGGGTGGGGGGTGGTGAAGGCTCAGACGTTGAAAAACCATCAGCCATGATCGGCCCCCCGTCAAAATGTCGTTGAAATCGCACCCGGCACGATCCGGCATGGCAATGCGCACACGCCGCCCCTCAGCCCGCCAACGTGCGGCGGCGGCATCAGCGGCGCGGCGTCCAGGCGGATCAGCATCGGCGGCAATCACCACGCTGGCGACCGTGGCAGGTAGCGCCAGCGTGCGGGCCATGTTGCCGGCAGAGATTGCAGCCCATGCCGGCAGGCCCATCAGCAGCCCCGCGCTGGCGGCGGTTTCGATACCCTCGCCAATCACCAATTCCGAAGCCTCGGGGTGCAACCGGATCGCGCCACCAGCTACCGGGCCAAGTGTCGCCTTGGGGGGGTCAATCTGCGCCTTGCCGGTGCCGTCCGGGCGCAGAAAGGTCCGATGCAACCCTATCGGCTTGCCCGCCACATCCACCACCAGCGCCAGCATTGCCGGCAACATGCACCGGCTCGGGTGTGGTGTGTCGGCTCGGAACCGCAGCGCGGGCGATGCTGCCAGGCCGGGCAAGCCACGGGCGGCAAGGTAGGTTTCGGCGGGCGTCCCAGGGCAGGGAACCGCGCCACGCCATAGCGAGTCTGCGCAGGCACGCTGGCGGGCTTGATCGGCTGCCCGGTCTGTCCGATGCGACGAGGGTGCAACGGGCCTAGGCGCGCTCCCCAGGCCAGCAAACAGGCCGGCCATTGCATCGCGGTCATTGCAGCTTGCGCACCACGCCAACGCCTTGCCGTCGCGCTCGGTCAGGGCGAATGCGTCAGCATAGTCGCAAGCCGGGCAGGTGCCGCGCCATTCTCGGCGGCCGTGCACCGGGCGGAGGTTCCAACGCTCGGCAAGGTCAGATGCGGTAGCGGTCATTTTCCACCCGCTTCCAGCCGCTTGCGACAGGCCAGCGCGCCAGCCAGATCGGTAAACACCAGAAATACGGCTGTCTCCAGTTGCGCAAGCGTCACGTTTGCAAGTTGTTCGCCTTGCTTATCTGGCCACGACATCCCTGCATCATGCGTGATGATGCCGGACAAGCCGGGGCAGCAGGGAATGGCGGCTATGCCCGATGGCGCGCCGGGTCGGACAATGCTGACTGTCCAGCCCATGACCTCATTGGCGACGCGAATTGTTGCATCTTGAGGAATGCGGATCATGGGCGCACCGCCCGGCATTCGGATGCCAGGAAGGCGAGGCGCAAGGCCCCCATCGGATCGAGTGCAACCAGGGCAAGGGCGGCTTGTTCGAGGGCGCGGGCCATCGCCCAAGCATCGGAATAGGCGGCAAGATTGGTGGTCATTGGGTAGGCTCCAATGCCGCCGAAAAGGGTGGAAACACGCAGCGCAATTTGGTAGTGCCTGGATACCAGCCCGAGGACATGCGCCGCCGTTCCCGTTCCCTCGGGGCGGCGGTTTCTTTTTCAGGCGGCTTTTGCCGGGATTGCGCTGGCGACAAGGGCGCGCATCGACTCCGCATCAATAAGCGTGCGTCCCGCGATTTTGATGGCGCGGAGCTTGTTTTGCTGGATCAACTCATAGATCGAGGTTCTGCCCAGCCCGAGGGCGGTGCAGGCGTCGGGGATGCGATAGGCGAGAGGTTCGGGGCGGTTGGGGTTTTCACTCATACGGGCGAGTCCTTGCGGTTAAGACCACCGCATCACGCCATGCGCGCGCTTATCTGTCGGGGGACGTTTTGCGTTCCAATTTCTTTCCCCCTTTTAGAACGGCTTCGACAGCCTCGGGTGTCTGTGGGTGCCCGATGCGCTCCAACGCGATGCACACCAGCTTACAGAGCGGGTCATCGGGTTTGGTGGATCGCGGCACCCTGCCCGCCAACATACCCGCATAGAACCAGGCAGATTGGGCGGATGCCGCTATATCATAGGCGATCTGGTGCCAGTCCTTCCTGATTCTCAGAGGCGTTGTGTCAATCGCCCGGATTAATTCCGACAACTCGTCAGTAAATCCCCTGACAAATCCAATGTTTATTTTGGTATGGGCTTGAAAGAGCCAGTTGGTCCTATTTGATGGTGGGTCCAAGCGTTCAAGGCGGTCCGCTTCATTTGGCAGATGACGAAGCAATAGTCGGGCATGCTTGAGAGCCTGTCCGGGGATCAGGTCAGGCTGCCCCGAATACCATTTGCCACCGGGCAACCGCTCTCGAAAAAACGATAGCCCGCGATTCGCTGCATTCGCGACGCGCTGGCAACCGGCTTTATCTGGGAGTTTGAAGCGCGATGCCTTTCCCGCCGCCGTTTGGGTAGCCTCCGCGAACCATCGCGATACTTCTTCCGCCATGACATGTGGCGGCTCGCCTCCCGCCGCCGCCGGTTTGCGCACCCGAGGGCGGCGGGCCATGTCAGGCGGCTCCGTGCAGTGTTAGGATGTCGTTAGCGATTTGCCAGGACCACAGAGCGGCAGCGGTTCCTTCCGGGTCTTCGGTGCCTTTGAGGGTTACCGCTTCGCCCTTCGCTGCACGAATCTTGGCCAGCACGCCGGCCATGGTTTGCGGGCGAGAGTTCCCGATTGCATCCCGCGTCTGCTCGTAGGCAGCCCATAGCGGGCCTTCAGCGTCCGGCCCCGCGCCAGTGTTATAGGCTCGGCGGTTGACTGCGCGCTGGGCACACAACGCGATCAGGTCGGCATCGGGATTTTGGAATTGCCCAGACCCTCCACCGTCGCCCGATCGCGGGGCTGCAATTTCGCATCCGTCTTGCGTCCTCTGGTGGATCGCCATCCAGACCACGTCGTGTGCGCCTGAAGCGGTGGTATGCACGCCTTCCAGCAGGCGCGCGATAGGCCCGAGCGCTTCGGGTTCGATCATTTGCCCCGAACAGGACAGTGCCACCATCAAACTTTCAATGCCATTCAGGTCGAGAAGAGCTAGCTCAAGGTCCGACAGCGCGTGCGCCGCACCCTGCACCGTGCTACTGGTCGTCGTGGTCCCGTTCATAGGTAGTCTCCACATTACCGGGGGCCATCGGCGGCGGGTGTTGCTGCACCCGTCGCCATCCCCGTTCATACCGGCATCCGGCCGGCGCGGTTTGGTCAGCCGTCCGCCCGCATCGGCACCACGTTCCCGGCTTGTGGCTTGACGTAGGGGGCAGCGCAGAACGTCGCCCAAGCGGCCGTCATGGCGCGGCGCTTGTCGAGTGCATCGCCACGTGAATAGGCAGCTTCGGTCTTGCTCGGCAGGACATGGGCAAGGGCTGCTTCGGCAAGCTCTCGGGAGTATCCGGTGTGCTCGCCCACCCAATCGCGGAACGTCGAGCGGAAGCCGTGCGCGGTTATGTTGCCCCGGCCCATCCGGCGTAGAACAGCAGTCATTGCCATGTTAGACAGCGGCCGGCCCTTGGTCATGCCAGGAAATACCGGCGCGGTCGGCTCGGGTTCGGCGCGCAGCTTGGCCATATCGGACAGCACCGCCAGGGCAGGCGCAGACAATGGAACCCGATGTTCCTTGCGGCCCTTCATGCGGCCGGCTGGGATAGTCCAAAGCTTGTCGGCAAGGTCTATCTCCGCCCAGGTCGCACCCAGCACCTCCCCAGTGCGGGCAGCGGTCAGGATGGCGAATTGCAGCCCTTGCGCGGCCACCCCGGCTTGCTGGCGGAGTGTCGCCATAAAGGCCCCCAATTCTGCCCAGGGCAGCGCCGCATGGTGAATTACGGGCGCCACGGCCGCACGAGGTGCCAGCAGGTTGGACAGATGGCCACGCCAGCGGGCGGGGTTCTCTCCCGTGCGCCATTCGCGGGTGGTGGCATAATTCAATACCGCTTCGATCCGCCCGCGCACCCGCGTTGCTGTCTCGGGCTTGTCTTGCCAGATCGGTTCCAGGGCTGCCAGCACATGCGCCGTCCCCACATCGGCCACCGGCAGATCACCAAGGAACGGATGGGCGTAGGTTTCGAGCGTCATTTCCCATTGCGCGCGGTGCTTCGGGTTGGACCATTTCGCCCGATGCGCTTCCAGGAAATAGCCGGCGCAACTGCGGAAGGTGATCATCCGGACGGCGGTGGCTTGGGTTGCAGCCTTGGCGGCGGCTTGATCGGTTTCCCGTGCCTCCAGCGGGTCTATCCCTGCCCGGTGCATGCGCCAGAGGACGGAAGCTTTCTCCCGCGCTTCCGCAAGGCTGACGCTATTGCGGCCACGGGCACGGCCTAAGCCCATTTCCCGCGAACGGCCGGCGCGCTTGTAGCGGAAAAACCAGAAGGCGGTATCCGCGTCTCGCACCAACAGATACAGCCCATCGCCATCGCCATATTTGCCCGGCGGTGCGGTCCTGACTTTGACTGCGGAAAGCCCTGGCGTCCTGGCCATGCGAAACCGTCCCTTTCAGCGTTCCGCACCATGGCACGCGAACAGGGAGGAACGCAAGCGGCGAATTACGGACGGCAAATGCCCGAATACCGCAGATTTCCGTGGCTTTTTTGGAAGGATGTGGACGTCTACGGACTGTCAAAAACAGGGGGCTGGCGGAGGGAGAGGGATTCGAACCCTCGGTACGCTTTCACGCACACACGCTTTCCAAGCGTGCGCCTTAAGCCACTCGGCCATCCCTCCGTGCCGGTCGCAGGCACAAAATAGCAGCGGACCCTGACAGCGCAAGCTGCCGGGACGCATGCTTTCCTCGCTCGCGTCACTACCCTAGAGTTTGCGGTCTAACAACCATGGGATTGAACCATGTCCAAGACCTCTGCCTCCGGACCGCTCGCCGGCGTGCGTATCGTTGAATTCGCCGGCATCGGGCCGGGGCCGTTTGCGGCGATGCTGCTGTCCGATATGGGGGCCGATGTGGTGCGCATCGACCGGCCCGGCGCCCAGCGACGGGCGACAGATTTCACCATGCGGGGGCGGCATAATCTGGAGCTTGACCTCAAAAAACCCGCCGATGTGGCGACCGCGATGGAATTGCTCGGCAGCGCGGATGCCTTGATTGAGGGGTTTCGCCCCGGCGTGATGGAGCGGTTGGGGCTGGGCCCGGCAGAGGTGCACGCCGCCAATCCGCGGCTGGTTTATGGCCGGATGACCGGGTGGGGGCAGACCGGGCCGCTGGCCCATGCGGCGGGGCACGACCTCAACTACATCGCCATTACCGGCGCGCTGCACGCCATCGGCACAGGGGGCGCGGACGGGCATCCGGTGCCGCCGCTCAACCTGATCGGCGATTACGGCGGCGGGTCGCTTTATCTGATCATGGGCATGCTTGCGGCCCTGCTGTCGGCCAAATCAACCGGCCAGGGCCAGGTGGTGGATTGCGCGATTTCGGACAATGTCGTGAGCTTGATGACAATGTTCTACGGCGTCGCCGCCGCTGGCGGCTGGGCGGATCGGCGCGAATCCAACATGTTGGACGGTGGGGCGCATTTCTACCGCAACTATCGCTGCGCGGACGGCAAGTTCCTGTCGGTCGGCTCGATCGAGCCACAATTTTACGCGATCTTGCGCAAAGTGGTGGGGCTGGATGATCCGGCGTTTGACGCCCAACGCGATGCCGCCGGCTGGCCCGATCTGCGCGCCAAGGCGGCAGCGATTTTTGCCACCAAAACCCGAGACGAATGGTGCGTGCTGCTGGAAGGCACCGATGCCTGCGTGGCCCCGGTGCTAACCTTGGCCGAAGCACCCACCCATCATCATATGGCAGCGCGGAAGACGTTCATTGAAATCGATGGTTTGCGCCAACCGGCGCCGGCACCACGCTTCTCACGCACCGAATCCGCGGTCCAGGCAAGCGTCGCGCATCAATCCGCCGCGACCTTGCTCGAAAAATGGCGCGCCGGTTAAGGGACGCTCAGCCGCGGCGGGGTTTCGCCAGCGCGACCCGCAGGCTGCGGCGGGTAACGACCATCCACAACAGCCCGATGGCGACCAGGGCAGTATTGGCCAGCAATGTGGTCCGGCCAAGCAGGCCGGATGGCGCCGGGGAACTGGCTTCCCCGAACGGATCGTTCCATGCCTGGCACAACGAACGGTCAGCACAGAGCGCGTCACCCTGCTGGCCAGGTCCCAGCGCACGGGCCTGCAAAACCATACCGGTATCGGCGACGACCGCGGGCGGCACCTGGATGCCGGCCACATAGACCGGCATCACCAGCGCCGCTTGCGCATGCGGCATCGCCCAGGCACCAATACAAACCACCAACAACG
>JANXRN010000279.1 GCA_025352995.1 Acetobacteraceae bacterium | reverse complement strand
GTCAAATTAATCCTTCAGGAAACTGATGGGTGTTCAGCTGTCGCGCCTATGATCCGCGCCTCCGCGACAACCAATTTCTCAATTTCCTCCAACTTACTATTAATGTCTGATATCTCGCGAATAGCCGGAGAAAGTTTTTCTTCGGCTTGTTCGACTAGCCTCTTGGCGGCCACCCTATCTTGATCTCGCAGCGCCGCGGTCAGTCCTCGGTGCCGCGCCACCGCCTCTTGTTCTATCGCCAATTTCTCGGAATCCTCGAGTGCTAGGCGATGCGACCGAAGCCGCGTACCGGCTTCACCTTTTTGCGACCGCGCCGTCGTCAGATCGGTTCGGATCGTCGCCTCAGAGCGCATAAGAAGCCGTCGCATAACTCCCGCCGCCAGGCGCTCCGACAGGTCGCGCTCAAGCCGAGTAACTGCCATTGATGCGTCTCGCTCAGCTATTTCGGCATCAGAAACTGCCTGTTTGAGTGCCTCGCGCCTGTTAGCCAAGTCATTGATCTTACGCTCCGATTCGTCCAACTTATTGAAATCGGCTAAAACGCGCTGGGCATCCTCTGTCGACAAGCGCAGGCGTTGTACCTCCTGCTCTAAGAGTTTTTTGCGCTGCTGGAGATCGACAGATTTTCGACGAACAATGCCATCCAGGGTCACGAATTCATTGTATTCAGGCGGAATTCCGTCGGCCTTGCCGATCCGTAGCACTCTGCCATCCTCCAGTGCCGGATGGTTCGTTGAGAGTGTCTTGCAGAGGTTGATGAGAACCTGATCAACGGCTTGGTTCGTATTTGAACAAATGAGGACACGCTTATTGGAATCAAATAAAATCTCATTCAAAGTGCTGAGAGAGCGGGTCTTTCCTGTACCAGGAGGCCCCCATAGATACGTAACAGCGTTTTCGATCGCATGATCGACAAATTTATTTTGCTGGACATTGAGAAGTTGATCAGTTTTTGATCGAGCTTTCCGGTCAGGAGATGCTTTCTGCTCTTCTCTATTGTCGAGAACATCATCGGCCAGAGACAAATTTAGCTTTGCTTCGCCACTGCGTACTTTGTCCAATCGGTCGGCCAGGGCTTCGATCATCGCAGTATTGTCAATGCGCAGCACGCAGGTCGCAATGCGCGGACCCAAGTCCTCATCGAATGATACAACAAGCCATTGGCTAGAAACCGAGACGATCCTACCGTCACAGTTTCGATTTCCGATTGCGATGGTGACCTTGGCGCCCTCGAACAGTTCAGCGTCACCATCATATGGAAAACGATAGCCACGCTCACGGCCATCTAGCGCGACCGCTTCACCGTGTTCTAGGGTCACCGTTCGCATGCCGCTGCCGCGCCTGCGCATGTCTTTGACGAGCGCCCGAAGCGCGGCCACGAACTTTTCGACCCTCGTTGCATGCGTGCCGACGTCAATCTCGAAATCCCGCTTGTCCGGAAATGTCCTGCGACTGGGCACTCCGGGGATAGCGCCACATGGACGAATGGAACCAACGTTCCTGCGAATTGACTCTTCGATGTCGTCAATCCTAACGGCCTCAGCGGGGTCAGACTGCTCACGGCGCTTGGTCTTCCCTTTGGACGACACGGCCGGCGTGTCAGGCCCGAGGAAACTGTCTGGCGCCAGAGGCAACTCGGGTTGATGAGGGCGGCTAACCGATGAACGCCGAGGGGGCTGGTCGGCCAAGGCCTTTTTGATTGCGGCTAAGGCCTGATCTACCTGGACGCGGAGATCACGCATCTGCGGCGTCTTGCGGCGAGCGAGCTCGGCGCGGAGTGCCTCAAGGGCGTGCGGGTCATCCCTACCAGCCTCGAATGCCGCTAAGAGGTCTTGGCCTCCATGGTTGAAATACGGACGGGACGCCATGCTGCCTCACTCAGCACCCGGAGCCGCCCGAGCACGCGCAAAATTTCACATGGCAGTATGTTACCCTCGTTGCGGGCGGCCGGAAAGCGATCGCCAAAACCACGCCCCTCGCCGGCCTCTTAAGGAGAAGAGGGGACTATAGAGCAGACATAGTGCTCATCTTCATCGAGCGTGGCTCGCCAGCTTCACTGCTCAGCTTCGGTGGTTCAATCCAGCCGAGATATGGCCGTCGGCACCGACAGCGCCCGGGCGCGCTGCAGTGCGCCGCTGCCCCCTTCCGCCGGCATCCTGTAGGTCGTGGTTCCGGCGATACGCAGGCGCAAGGTGAACGACCGCACATGGCGTCGATCAGCGCCGATGGCACCAGGCCCGGCCCGTTGGTCCATCGCTGGGTGCCCTCATCGGTATGAAAGCCGATGGAAAGCCCGGCGTCCGCGCGCCCGATCGCGCAGGCGCGGCGGGAGCATATCCCGACACGCATCTCGCCTTCGGGCACAATAAAGTGGACCACCTCGCAATCCCGGTTGGCCGGTGCCAGCACGGCGCCATCAGCCACCAAATCCAGGTCCGGATCGTCGGTCATCGCAGGCAAGCTGGCAGCGATCTCACCTTGCAAGGTCGCGCCGCCGGCGAATTTGACCGCGACGAGTGGATAGAAGCTGACGCAAAAAACCCTCAGAGTCGATCCACCAATGCACCAATCATCGTAATGAATAGCAGTTTGCGCAATCCAAAAACCGCGAAATTTTTACCAAATCATCCGACATTTGCAATCGAGCGTCCCGGGCGCTCGTGACAGGCCGTGGTGCAAAGCTGCTGGTTCGGTGTGGACCACGCGACAGCCGTCCGCACCCCAAACGTCGGATGCCGAACCCGCCCCTTGACCGATCAGGCCCCGCCGCGCCAAACCGCGCGCCAAGCAAACCCCCTTTGAACTGCACGGCCATCGCGGCGCCCGCGCGCTGTTTCCGGA
>JANXRN010000270.1 GCA_025352995.1 Acetobacteraceae bacterium | reverse complement strand
CGCGACCAGGGGATTGATCTGCGCAAGGATAAGCTGGCGCTGCAACGGCTGAAGGAAGCCGCCGAAAAGGCCAAGATCGAGCTTTCGTCTTCCAAGGAAACCGAGATTAACCTGCCCTTCATCACCGCCGACGCCTCCGGGCCGAAGCATCTGGTACTGAAGTTGACGCGCGCGAAGCTCGAAAGCCTGGTCGATGACCTGATCAGCCGCACCCTGGCGCCCTGCAAGGCGGCACTGAAAGATGCTGGGGTATCGGCGAGCGAGATCGACGAGGTCATCCTGGTCGGCGGCATGACCCGCATGCCCAAGGTGATTGAGGCGGTGAAGCAGTTCTTCGGCAAGGAACCGGCACGCAACGTCAACCCGGATGAAGTGGTCGCGATTGGCGCGGCAATTCAGGGCGCGGTGCTGTCGGGCGATGTCAAGGATGTGCTGCTGCTTGATGTCACCCCGCTGTCGCTCGGGATCGAGACACTCGGCGGCGTGTTTACCCGCCTGATCGACCGCAACACCACCATTCCGACCAAGAAAAGCCAGGTCTTTTCGACCGCCGATGATGGCCAGACCGCGGTCACCATCAAGGTGTTCCAGGGCGAGCGTGAAATGGCGGCCGACAACAAGATGTTGGGCAATTTCGACCTGCAGGGCATCCCGTCCGCACCGCGTGGTGTGCCGCAAATCGAGGTTACGTTCGATATCGACGCCAACGGCATTGTCTCGGTTTCGGCCAAGGACAAGGCGACCAACAAGGAACAGCAGATCCGCATTTCCGCGTCGGGCGGGCTGTCCGATCAGGAAATCGAGCGGATGGTGCGCGAAGGCGAGGCCAATGCCGAAGCCGACAAGGCGCGGCGTGAAACCGTCGAAGCGCGCAACGGCACCGATTCGATGATCCATCAGGTCGAAAAGAACCTGAAGGAGCACGGCGACAAGGTCGAGGCTGCCGACAAGACCGAAGCGGAAGCCGCGATCGCTGCGGCCCGCACGGCGCTTGAAGGCACTGATGCCGAGGCGCTTAAAGCGGCGACCGAACGGCTCAGCCAGATCGCGATGAAAATCGGTGAAGCGATGTACAAGGCCCAGCAGGCCGAGGCAGCCAGTCCGGGCGCGGGCCCAGGCGGCGGGGCACCGCATGACGACAAAGTGGTCGACGCTGAGTTCGAGGACGTCGATGACAAGAAGAAAAAATCCCACTAATCCGGGGTTTGAGGTAGAACGATAGAGCTGCCGCCATCGCGCCCGCGCTTCACATTGAAGGCGGGCGCGAAACGGTATGCGGGGCGTCGCATTCGCGCTAAGGGCGGTTGCGTCACATGAGGGCTGGCATGGCGAAGAATGATTTTTACGCAACCCTTGGGGTCGCGCGCGAAGCGGACGGTGATGCGCTGAAAAAGGCCTATCGCAAGCTGGCGATGCAGTATCACCCCGATCGCAATCCCGGCGACGCAAGTGCCGAGGCCAAGTTCAAGGAAGTGAACGAGGCGTACGACATCCTCAAGGACGAGCAAAAGCGCGCGGCCTATGATCGGTTTGGCCACGCCGCGTTCGAGAATGGCGGGCCGGGCGCTGGCGGTGGTCAAGGCTTCGAGGGCGGCGGCTTGGGCGATATTTTCGACCAGATGTTCAGCCAGTTCGGGGGTGGCGGCCAGCGTCGCGGGCCGCGCACCGGCAATGACATCCGCGCCCAGGTCGAAATCGAGATGATTGACGCCTTCAACGGCACCAAGGTGCCGCTGCGGGTGCCGACCAGGGTGGCCTGCGAGGCCTGCACTGGAACTGGCTCGGAAAACAAGGACCAGACTGCCACCACCTGCACCGGCTGCAACGGCGCTGGCAAAGTGCGGGCGCAGCAGGGATTTTTCCTGGTCGAACGCACCTGCCCGACCTGTGGCGGTTCTGGCCGCACCATTCGCAACCCATGCAAAATCTGCCGGGGAGCTGGCACGGTGCAACGCGAACGTTCGCTCAACGTCGCCATTCCGGCCGGCGTCGATGACGGCACCCGCATCCGCATGACCGGCGAGGGCGAGGCTGGTGGACCGGGGTCGGTGCCTGGTGATCTTTATGTCCACATCGCCATTCGCCCGCATGCGATCTTTCAGCGTGACGGCAACAACATTTTCTGCCGGGTGCCGTTGCGGATGAGCCAGGCGGCGTTGGGCGCGGATATTGATGTGCCCTCGATTGATGGGTCCAAGTCGCGGGTGAAAATCCCCGCCGGGACCCAGACTGGGGAACAGTTGCGGTTGCGCGGCAAGGGATTCTCGGTGCTGCGCAGCAACCAGCGCGGGGACATGTTCATCCAGGTGGTGGTCGAAACCCCGCAGCACCTCACGAAGAAACAGCGCGAATTGCTTGAGGATTTCGAGAAGGAAGCCGTGGGACACAAGAAGGGCAGCCCGGATTCGGAAGGCTTCTTTGCCAAAGTGCGCGACTTCTTCGACACCAGCGGCCGGTCATGATCGCGCGCATCGGCATTGCCGGGGTTTCCGGTCGCATGGGCAAGTTGCTCGCCGAGGAAGCCCTGGCAGCCGGAAGTGTGCTCGTCGGCGGCACGTCGCGCACCCATAATCCGGCGTCGGACATCGCGTATTTTGTCGATAGCCCGACCTTGGCCGCGGCCTGCAACGTGCTGATCGATTTCACCCACGCATCCACTGTCGTCGGCCATGCCGCAGCGGTGGCGGCGGGGGGCTGCGCTTGGGTGCTCGGCACATCGGGGCTGTCGGCGTCGGATGAAGCAGCGGTTGCGGTCGCGGCTCAAAAAGTGGCGGTGGTCTATGCGCCGAACTTCTCCCCCGGCGTCAATCTCGCGCTGGCCTTGGCCGAGCGCATGGCGGCCGCCCTGCCGGCCGACAGCTACGACGCCGAAATCGTTGAGATGCATCATCGGCAAAAAGTCGATGCGCCATCGGGCACCGCGATCGGGCTTGGTCGGGCGGTGGCACGCGGGCGCGGGGTGAAGCTTGAGGATGTGATGGAAAGCGGGCGGGACGGCCATGTTGGGGCGCGCAAAACCGGCGCAATCGGCTTTGCGGCGCTCCGCGGCGGCCAAGTCGTGGGCGAGCATACGCTGATATTCGCCGCTGGCACCGAGCATATCGAGCTGACCCACCGCGCCTATGATCGTCGCGCTTTCGCCACCGGTGCGATTCGCGCCGCGTTGTGGGCGCGCGGACAGATTCCGGGATTATACAGCATGATGGATGTTCTGGGGATGCCTTGACCCCCCCTCCCCTTTAGGCCAAACAGCGCTGGCTTTGGCTTTCAGTCGGATCTGCCGGCGATTTTTACCCAGCAGCCTAGGATAAATCATGCGCGACAAAGGCGAATATCTGTTCACGTCCGAATCTGTCTCGGAAGGACATCCCGACAAGGTTGCCGATCGTCTGAGCGATACTGTGTTGGATGCGTTCCTGGCCGCCGACCCCTATGCGCGTGTGGCCTGCGAAACCCTGGTGACCACCAATCGCGTGGTGCTGGCGGGTGAAACCCGTGGCCCGGGCAGCGTGACGCACGAATATCTCGCCCATCTCTGCCGCATGGCGATCGAGGATATTGGCTACGATCAATCCGGTTTCTCGTGGCGCAACGCCGATATCGCCGTTCATCTGCATGCGCAATCCGCCGACATCGCCGCAGGCGTCGATAGCGCCGGCAACAAGGATGAAGGCGCCGGCGATCAGGGCATCATGTTCGGCTATGCCTGCACTGAAACCCCGAGCCTGATGCCGGCGCCGCTGCATTACGCGCATGACGTGCTGTACCGCATCCGCAACATGCGCCGCGCTGGCGACAAGGAAGTGGCTGGCCTGTTGCCGGACGCTAAAAGCCAGGTGTCTTTGCGCTATGTCGATGGCAAGCCGGTGGGTTGCACCTCGTTCGTGATCTCGACCCAGCATGAAGAAGGCATGAGCCAGCGCGCCATCAAGGCCGCGCTGCTGCCGATCATCGAGGCGAGCTTGCCGCAAGGCTGGATGCCGGCGGAGAATGAGATTTACATCAACCCGACCGGCAATTTCGTCATCGGTGGCCCCGACGGCGATTGCGGCCTGACCGGGCGCAAAATCATTGTCGATACCTACGGCGGCGCGTCCCCGCATGGCGGCGGCGCGTTCAGCGGCAAGGACCCGACCAAGGTTGATCGCTCGGCGGCCTATGTTTGTCGCTATCTGGCGAAGAACGTCGTCGCGGCTGGGCTTGCCGATAAATGCACCTTGCAGATCAGCTACGCGATTGGGGTTTCGGACCCGCTGTCGCTTTATGTCGAGCTCCATGGCAACCCGTATGAGGTTGACGAAGGCAAGCTGGAAAAGACCCTGCACGAGCTGGTTAATCTGCGGCCGCGCGGCATTCGCGAACACCTTCATCTCAACCGGCCGATCTACGTGCCGACATCTGCCTACGGGCATTTCGGCCGTACGCCGGACGAGGACAAGGGCACCTTCACGTGGGAGAAGACCGATCTGGTGAGCCAGTTGAAAAGCGCGTTCGGGCGGTAAAAGCGCCTCCCGATCGACTCTATGGCCGCCAGCGCGGCCAGACGTTGCGTGCCCGCCAGAAACTGCTGCTGACCGACACTTTGCCGCGTTTGCGGCTTGCCGACCCGGCCGCCCCCCCCACCGGGCGGCCGCTTTGGTTGGAGGTCGGGTTTGGCGGGGGCGAACATTCATGGGCGCAGATCAATGCGCATCCGGATGTGAACCTGATCGCTTGCGAGGTTTTCGAGAACGGGCTGTGTTCCTTGCTGTCGCGGCTGGTGCCAGAGGGCGGCGAGGCGACGGCGCCTTTGGCGGATAATTTACGCATCTGGGACGATGACGCGCGGACTTTGATCCGGGCGCTGCCGGATGCGTGCCTAGACCGCGTGTTTCTGCTGTTTCCCGATCCGTGGCCGAAGTCGCGGCATGCCAAGCGGCGCTTTGTGCATCCGGCGGTGATCCCGGAGCTCGCGCGGGTGCTGCGGCCGGGCGGGGAGTGGCGGATTGCGAGCGATGATCCGACCTATCAGGCGTGGGTGGCCGAGGTGTTGGCCGGGCAAAGCCTGTTCGATGTACCGCCGCCTGCGACCGCGCGGCCCGATGGCTGGCCACCGACGCGGTACGAGGCCAAGGCGCTTGCGGCCGGGCGCGGGCCGCTTTATTGGGCGTTGCGGCGCAAGTAAGATTTTTTTCTTGCAATTTTGACAACAATGTTATAAAAAATGACTGTCATTTTCCAAGGTCATATGAGATGCCAGACGATCTGGTCGTTGATTTCGTCTTCGTGCCCAACGGGGCGCCGTTTCCACATGACTGGGTACGCCGGCATCCGGACTATATTAGCCTGCCGGCGCGCTTCAAAGGCACGCCGGCGCAGTTCCGGCGCTTCATGGGGCGGCGGGCGGTGCCGGGTAGAACCGATGTTGAGGGACGGACCAATGTTTCCGCGCTGGCGCCTTCGGTAGCCGCCCCGGTACCGGGAAACTATCCACCCAATTTGGCGCAACCCGCCTCGTTCGGGACGGAGGTTGACGCCCATACTCGCCGGTCTTGGGATGTGGCTGACCTTGGGTTTGGTCTAGGGACGGAGAAATATGGATCAGGCGTTCGCTATGCAATGGATTTGCCACGTTCGCCTTCAGGGACAGCGACGGACGCTCGTCTAATTGGAACGGGAGCCTTTCCGCCGGTCACGCCTTCCCGCGGCGACCGACATGATGCGGACATTCCACCTACGCCTCAGCCTGCTGGCCGGCTATCCTACGAGCAAATGGTGGCACTTGTCCGTGCGAACAATCTTGCACCAGTTGATGATGAGGTATTGATTGCCATTGCTTATATCGAGTCGCGGTTCAACGCAGATGAGAAAACACCTGGCCCCACCGCAACACCAATTGGTTTGATGCAGGTATCCGATAGTGCGGTGAAGCAGCTTTTACAATCATACCCAAAGGCGGTATCGGCGGGGCTATCGCGAACGAAATCCGCAGACGCAGTCCAGCTTGCGTCCTTGTATTTACGTTGGGCGATTGAGCATAAAGGGGGATTGAACGGGGGGCTCTTTCAATACGGGGATCGAACGGGCACTTATGTTCCACGCGTGCTCGCCGCAGCTGCTGCCCTGAAAAAGCACCCAGCTGATCCGATGGCGGCGCTTCGCCAAACCATTGGGAAATAGATCGATGATTTTTGTACGAATCCCGTGTTTGGCTTTCTTAATGTTGATGATTTTTGCATTTTTATCGAATCTAGCGTTTGCTGGACAACTGGAATTCTTTCAGAGCGTCATAAATGATGATTTATCTTATGAAATTTTTATCATTTCGCCACGTAACGCAGCGGATCCTCTGAAAAACACGAAAATTAAGATCAAATGCTTCGAAGGATGCATCGATAAATCGGATTACATTGAAGATACCCCGGGGGGATTTATAAATTTATATAGAATTGACGGTTTGAATAAAAAAATATTCACAACGTGGGGAACCGGTGTCGCCTATTTAGTCGTGGTGTACGGCATCAAAAACGGCAAAATCGACAAATTGTTCGAGGCGGGCAGCCGCGGGATTCCGCTCTGGACCTATGATGGCCCGACCGGGGATAGCATCATTCTGTCGGAAGTCGAATGGGTGGATGGCGACCGGCGCTTCAACCAGCGCAAATATAACTGGTCGAAAGGTGACGGAACCTACGTTCTTCAAACCGGCAATCCGGGCAAGGGCCAAAATCCCCGCCCGTGACCGTCCCTTCGGCGATCGAAAATTCCGCCTTGAAACCGACATTGAGAAGTTGAAACTCACCGACGCGGAAATCCGGGCGTTCCTATTCGTGGCGCGGCACTGCCCCTCCAATCCGCTCATAGAATGATTGCTAACAGTACTGGCACCAATCTCATACCAAGCACCCGAATGGCTGGAAGAGTCAGCCATTCCGGCGCTTGGTATTACATGTTTGATGGTGGCCAATCCTTGAAAATCTTGAATATCCGTATTTTGCGGACTATATCGTGATAATCCTTAATTTCTGGATATTCCGATGATCACGCTCCCCTTCGTCGCCGACTACTCGGCCACCGATTTTTCCAAACGGGCGAGCCAGGTGCTCGACATGGCTGGTCACGGCGCCGTGCGGGTGCGACGTATGAATGAAGTGTTCGTGGTGCTGCGTGAGCGTCAGCTCAACGACATCGTGGAAGATGCGCGCGATCCGCGCCCCAAATCGTTGGAAGACATGCTCGAATTCTATGACGCCGACGACATCAAGGCCAACCTCAAAGGCTGGTTGGAAGACAAGCCGGCAGTCAACGAAGCGCTCTGACGGTGGCGCGTCGGGGGGATAATTTTCAGGACAATAGCTATGTTCCTGAACTTGGCGACATTGTTCAATACGGCCACTGGCATGGTGGCCGTCGTCCCGATTACCACGGCACGCAACAATCTTTCCGGCTTTGAAATCCCGATGCAGGCCGGGCGGGTTCGCGGTGTGGCGCTGCTGTCCGGTTGCGCTGCCTTGATTATGCATCACGCGACATTCAGTTCGAGGCCAATGCTGCCGCTTCAATCGTTACCGAGACCAATCGACGGCTGCATATGATTTTTCCCTGAATGCCGCCGCCCCTACCCCTCCAGCATCCGCTGCATGAATACCAGATCAAGCCAGCGCCCGAACTTGGTGCCCACTTCCGGCAGCGTGCCGACCTGTTCGAAGCCGAGGCGTTCATGGAGCTTGATCGAGGCCGGGGTTGGCGGCATCGGTGCCAGCGATCATCACGTGTTTGCCCAACGCAGCCGCGCGATTCGGTGGGGGCGCGACCAGCCGCCGACCCAGCCCCTGCCCGCGCATCAGTGCGGATATAAACCGAATGTTCCACCTTATGGCGGTATCCCGGCCAGGGTGGAAATCGACGCGAGGGGCGCGCATCGGCGACACAACAAAGATTGACATCGTCCCGGGATGATGTCGGCTACTCTGCGCAACGATCGAGTAGGGGACATGGCCATGATGGCGTTTCCGACGCGGATAGCCGCGTTTTGGCTAGCGTTTGGCGTGGGCATTTCTACGCCGGCATCAGCCAGTGTGCTGGTGCTGACCACAAATGCGACCATCGTTTCGGGGACTGATAGGGGCGTTTTTGGTAATATCGGCAATCTGGCTGAGCTGTCGGCGACGATACGGCAAAGCTTTGACAATGTGCCGGGCGCGGAACGCAGTGACG
>JANXRN010000169.1 GCA_025352995.1 Acetobacteraceae bacterium | reverse complement strand
CAATCTCGATCTGCAAGTCACTGACTGGTCCACCATGACCACCCGCGTGTCCCGCCGCGACCCGATCGACAAAGGCGGGTTCCATATCCACATGCTGTCCATCCCCGGATTGTCACTCGCCACGCCACTGGTCAATTCACGGTTGCGCGGCAATGAAACGGTCGAGGCCGGGTGGTATAACGGGCCGAATTACGAGGCGATTCGGACGAAATGGGCAACGACCACCGATCTGGCCCAGCGCGCGGCGTATGAACGGGAAATCCAATTAGATGCGATGGAGACTGTGCCGTTCGTGCCGTGTGGGGTAACGATGCAGCCAAGTGCGTGGCGGTCCGACCTGATCGGGGTACTACCGGGGGTGGCCAAGTTCTGGAATGTGCGGCGGGGATAAGGAAGCGTGTTCTTTTTGTGAACAAAAAGAACCAAAAAAACTTTCTATCCATGGCGCACCACTGCCGGTGCGAACTCGGAACCAAAGTGGGAAAGTTTTTTTGCTTCTTTTTGTTCACAAAAAGAAGTCCTTGACTTGCCTAACTACTCTTGCTCAATTCCTTGCCAAGGGGATTGTTGCGATTGCCCCGTGAGGCTTCGGCCAAAGGATCGCGTCCAAACTCCAATTGAGGGAGGGGACGCCATGGCCGCGCCCAATACCATCACCACTGCCCAGCTTGCCCGACTGATCGGCACCCCCGATGCGCCGACCATTCTTGATGTGCGGATTGCCGATGACATCGCGCTTGATCCGCGGATTTTGCCGGGGACGCAATTTCGTGACTTTCGTAAGGTCGCTGATTGGGTCGGCGATTTCGCCGGGCAGTCGGTTGCCGTTGTCTGCCAGCGCGGGCAGAAATTGAGCCACGGGGTGGCGGCCTGGCTACGCCAGTCCGGCACGCGGGCGGAAAACCTTGAGGGTGGGTTTGAGGCCTGGGCGGCCGGCAAGTTGCCGCTGGTGCGGCCGGATCATATGCCGCCGCGCGACCGGCTGGGCCGCACTTTGTGGGTAACCCGCACGCGCCCGAAAATTGACCGGATTGCCTGCCCGTGGCTGATCCGGCGCTTTGTTGATCCCAACGCACTATTTCTGTTTGTCGGGCCATCGGAAGTCGCCGACGTGGCTGATCGTTTCGGCGCCACGCCGTTCGATATCGAAGGCGTGTTCTGGAGCCATCGCGGGGAAAATTGTACGTTTGACGTGATGATTGAGGCGTTTGGCGTGCAATCGGACGCACTCGATCGGGTGGCAGCGATTGTGCGGGGCGCCGATACGGCGGCGCTGGACCTGGCGCCGGAAGCTGCCGGGTTACTGGCGGTTTCGTTGGGTTTGTCGCGCATGTATCGCGACGATCTGGCACAGCTTGATGCGGCAATGTTTGTGTATGATGCGCTTTATCGCTGGGCGCGCGATGCGACCGGGGAAACCCATGACTGGCCGGCAACCCCAGGAGCGCGCGCATGACCGCACTGCCCACCTTGTCCGAAGCCACCAAGGTCTGGTTCAAGATCGGTTGCCTGTCGTTCGGCGGGCCGGCCGGGCAGATTGCGCTGATGCATCGGGAAGTGGTCGATGATCGCAACTGGGTCAGCGACCGGCGCTTTCTGCACGCGCTGAATTTCTGCACTTTGCTGCCAGGGCCGGAAGCGATGCAGTTGGCGACCTATCTCGGCTGGCTCATGCACGGGCCGGTCGGGGGGGTGATTGCCGGGGCGCTGTTTGTCATCCCCGGCGCGCTGGTGATGCTAGGACTGTCGCTGATTTATGCGCTGCTGGGGTCGGTGCCACTGGTGGGCGCGATCTTCTACGGGCTGAAAGCGGCGGTCCTGGTGCTGGTGGTGGAAGCGTTGTTGCGGATTGGTCGGCGGGCGCTGAAAGGGCGCATCGCCTGGGGGTTGGCGGCGGCGGCATTCGTCGCACTGTTTTTTTTCGCGGTGCCATTTCCGGTGGTGGTGCTGGCGGCTGGGCTGATCGGGTTCATGGCACCGGGGTATTTCGCCGGCGGCAGCCACGGCCGGGCCAAGGACGGGCCGCCTGCCTTGCTCGATGCGGTGATGGATGCTGATCCGGGGCGGGCTGATCGTCTGGCCAGCGGCGCGCGCCGCGCTGGGATAATTGCGCTGGCATTGTGGCTGGTGCCGCTGGCGGCGGTGATGAAGGCTGGCGGCACTTTTGCCGATATTGGCTGGTTTTTTTCGAAAATGGCGGTGGTGACATTTGGCGGCGCCTATGCGGTGCTGGCCTATGTCGCGCAGGATGCGGTGACCGGGTATCAGTGGCTATCGGCGCCGGAAATGCTGTCCGGGCTGGGGCTTGCCGAGACCACGCCGGGGCCGTTGATTCTGGTGCTGCAATTTGTTGGTTTTCTGGCTGGGTTTCGTGCACCAGGAATGCTGACCGGGGTGCCGGGTGCTGTGGCGGGGTCGGTTTTGGTGCTGTGGGTCACGTTCATGCCGTGCTTTGCGTTTGTGTTCATGGGCGCGCCGTGGATTGAACGGTTGCAGAACAACCGCGCGCTGTCCGGGGCGCTGGCGGCGGTAACGGCGTGCATCGTCGGGGTGATCGGCAATCTCGCGGTGTGGTTTGCCCTGCATGTGCTGTTTGGCCGCACGGTGGCGGTGCATGGCTTGGGGATGTCGTTCGAAGCGCCGGTGCTAGCGAGCCTTGACCCTTGGGCGCTGGGGCTGGCGGTGGTGGCCGGGGTGGCGCTGTTTCGGTTCAAGCTTGGGGTGCTGCGGACACTGGTTCTGTGTTCGGCGGCGAGCGTGGTGCTGCATTTTGGGCTGGGGGTGGGGTGATTGGGGGGTGATTGTTTCGGGGACTATCCAGGTTCTCCCCGAAACCTGCCGTCGGCGGACCGAAATCAAGAAAGCACTCCTTTTTTTGAAAAAAGGGAGCAAAAAAACTTTAACACTTTGGTTCACAGCGCTCCGCAGCTGCGGGGGAACGCACGCCAACGGCCAGGAAAGGATAAAAAGTTTTTTGGTTCTTTTTGTTCACAAAGATAACAGCTTGCTTTTTGATTTTTTTTTGAATTGATGCCTATTTAAAAAAACCTGAACGGTTACTTAACCTGTAGTGGAACGGTGCAGTTCCAAGCGGAACTGCACGGGGCTACCTCGCCGCAGAAATTTTTGCCATATCCAGCTTGTTGATTTCCGCGATGAGGGCGTTGGTCACCAGTTCCGATGCCGGAACTTTCTGCGGAACGACTTTCCACTGCAGCAGGAAATCCACATAGGCATCGTAGTTGACCACTGAATTCTCCCCCCACTGGGCTACCCCGCCGGCTTCGAGTTTCCAGTTGGGAATGCGGGCGGAAACGGTTTTGATGTCCTCGGCCAGGGCTGCGGCTTCTTCGCGGCCGGTGCCACGGGTTTGGGGAAACACCTCCCACAAAGCGCGCACGGCGGCTTCGGGGTTGGCGATAGTGAAGATCGTGCCCATGGCATAGCCGCGGCCGAGCGCGATAGCCTCGGCAGGGTTTTTCTCCAGCCGGTCTTCGCGGGCGACGAAGCCGTTGGACGGGAATTTCGAAATCGAGGACGTATCGAGATAGGTGAGCTTGGCGCCGGCGTTTTCGACCAGCGCGTACATCACGTCATATTGGCTCAGCGCATCGACCTGGTTCTGGCGCAACAGGGCGGCGGCTTGGTTCATCTGCGTTTGGATTCCGAGTTAGTGTAGAGAGGGTCTAGCAGAAAACCAAGGCAAGCTGTTCTTTTTGTGAACAAAAAGAACCAAAAAAACTCTTTCTCACTTTGTTGCCGTTGGCTCGGGACCCTGGAGAGGTCCCAAGCCAACGGCAACAATAGTAGAAGTTTTTTTGCTTCCTTTTGTTCACAAAAAGAAGATCCCTCCTTAATCCAACCGAAACTCCCAACTCCCCGTCCCAGTTTCCACCTGAACCTCATGCGCCGGGCAAGACACGCCGAAGACATCGACCTTGACCCAGCGATTGAGGCTGAGTTGGAAAGGCAACTTGGTCGCCAACACCCCCTCATTGCCCATCATTGCCGCGCTGACCGCGGTGCAGCGGCCCCGATCGACGGTGATGCGGCGGATATCGACCGAGCCTACTTTGGGGGTAATGCGGATGACCAGCCCGAAGCCCGGATTGCGCAGTTTGGTTACCGTGACCGGCGCGAAGGATTGCGCGGACGCCGATCCGATCAGGGCAAAGACCAGCAGCAGGCCGAGCTTCATCGGATGAATGCGATGGCTTCGATTTCCACCGCCCCCCCACCCGGCAGGCTACCCATGCCGACGGCACTGCGCGCCGGGCGGCCGGCATCGCCGAACACTTCGACAAACAAATCAGTGCAGCCATTAATCACCGCCGCCTGCTGGCCGAAATCCGGGGTCGCGCGGATCATGCCGAAGACCTTCATCATCGTATCGATACGGTCGAGCGAGCCGAGCGCGAGCTTCATGTTACTGAGCAAAATCAGGCCGCATTGGCGTGCCAACTGATAGGCCTGGTCTACCGAAAGCTCCGCACCGACCACGCCGGCGATGCTGGCGCCGTCCGCGCCGCGCGCCAGAACCCCCGACAGGAACAGCAACCCGCCGCCAATGCGGAACGGCACGTAGTTGCCACCAGGCTTGGGCGGCGGCGGCAGGACCAGGCCGAGTTCGGCGATACGGGCGTCAATGGACATTTTGGTTTCTCTCCTCCGAAGTAAGGGGAAGCAAGCGCTTCTTTTTTGAAAAAAAGAAGCAAAAAACTTTTCTCACTTTGGTTCCGGGCGCTCCCAACTGCGGGGGGAGGTACGCCAACGGCCAGGAATGGATAAAAAGTTTTTTTGCTTCTTTTTGTTCACAAAAAGAAGATTCTAACTTGCCCTAATCCGATCAGCCATACGCTCGGCAATGGCAACCGTGGTCAGATGGGTGTTGGCCCGCGGCACTTCCGGCATGATCGAGGCATCGATAACGCGCAGGCCGGTGACACCGATCACCAGACAATCAGTATCGACCACCGCGCCCATGCGGCAAGTGCCAGTGGCATGCTGGGCATCGCTGCACTGGTCGAACAGCCAATCATCAAGTTCGCTGTCGCTGAGGGGCTCGTCCATTGATCGGCCTGTCGTGCCGTATTCGACACGATGGGCGATGTCGGTGAAGCCGG
>JANXRN010000090.1 GCA_025352995.1 Acetobacteraceae bacterium | reverse complement strand
CCCGCAGCCAGGCCTGCACGGTGGCTTCGGCGGCGGCGAGTTCCACCCGCGAATTTATCCCGCGTAATTCGGCTTCGGGGGCTTCGACGGCTGCGACATGCTCCCCTTCGGCGCGGGCCAAAGTGACCAGATCGGTCAAATAATATTCGCCCTTTTCATTATCGTTGCGCACAGCCCCCAGCCAGCGTCGCATGGCGGCCGCCCCGGCGCACAACACGCCGGCGTTGCACAAGCCGATTTCGCGTTCAACGATGTCGGCCTCCGCCCATTCGATGATGCGCTCCACCAGCCCGCCATTGGCAACGACGCGTCCGTAACGGCCGGGGTCGGCCGGGCGCATCGCGAGCAATGCAAGGCCGATATCGGTCGCCGCGCGCCGATCGAGCAGCCGCGAAAGGGTTGCAGGCGTAATCAGTGGATTGTCGGCATAAAGTACCGCCACTTCGCCATCGCCGAAATGATCCGCCGCCTGCAATGCCGCGTGCGCGGTGCCAAGCCGGTCGTGCTGCACGACCACACTATGCGGCGCAGCGATTTTTGCCACCGCGTCCATATCCGGGCCAACGACCACAATAATCCGGTCAAACACCGCCTCGCAACTTGCCAGCAAATGGCGCAGCATCGGCCGCCCGGCAATCGGATGCAGCGCCTTGGGCAGGGTCGATTTCATGCGGATGCCGAAACCGGCGGCGAGGATGATGGCGGTGGAGGTCATGGTATCGTCCGAGTAGCGGTCCGCGCGGGACCATGTCAAAGGGAACACTGCACAATTTTGGTTACGTCGTATATCGCGAAAGGCTTGGCATGACGCGCTGCATGATCTTGGACCTCGATGGCACGCTGGTCGACTCGGTGCCGGACCTGGAGGCATCGCTGAACCGGCTGATGGCCGCCCGCAGCCTGGCCGGGTTCGGCTACGCAACGGTCGCTGCCATGGTGGGCGATGGCGCAGCGGTGCTGCTTGATCGCGCCTTTGCCGCCCATGGCCGCACACCCGACGATGCCGCGCTGGCCGATTTCCTGGCCGACTACGGCGCGCATACCGCGTCCGCCAGCGTCGCCTATCCTGGCGTCGAAGCCACCTTGCGCCAGCTTGTCGCCGATGGCTGGAAGCTTGCAGTGTGCACCAACAAGCCGGAGGCCCCGGCGCGGTCCCTGCTCGCGGCCCTCGGGTTGGGCGGGCTGTTCGCGGCCATCGGTGGCGCTGACACCTACCCGATGCGCAAGCCCGATCCCGGCCATTTGCTGGCGACCCTCGCCAGTGCCGGCGGCGCCATCGATCGCGCCATTATGATCGGAGACCATAAGAACGATATCCTGGCCGCGACCGGCGCCGGGGTTCCGGCGATTTTTGCCGCCTGGGGCTATGGCGGGCGCGACATGGCGGCCGGTGCCATGGCAGTGGCGGAGGATTTCCCCCAGGCCGCCCATCTCGCGGCGGCTATTTTGGCGCGTAGCTAAGCCACCCCTTGGCCCGCAAATCGCACGCCGGGCAGGTGCCGCAGCCATAGCCCCATGCATGGCGTCGGGTGCGGTCGCCGAGGTAGCAGCTATGGCTATGTTCCATGATCAGATCGACCAGGGCCGCGCCACCCAGACCCTGCGCCAGCGCCCAGGTTGCCGCCTTGTCGCGCCACATCAACGGGGTTTCCAGCACCAGGCGCCGATCCAGCCCCAGGCTCAGCGTCACCTGAAGTGACTTGATCGTGTCATCCCGGCAGTCCGGGTAGCCGGAATAGTCGGTTTCGCACATGCCAGCGACGATGCGCCGCAGGCCCCGGCGATAGGCCAGGGCGGCGGCATAGGTCAGGAACACGATGTTGCGGCCGGGCACGAATGTATTGGGCAGCCCGTCCTCGTTGAACCGGATCGCGACGTCTTCCGTCATCGCGGTGGCCCCGATCGCGGCCAGGCTTTGCCCGAGATCGATCATATGGTCCGGCCCCAACCGGCGGCCCCAGTCGCCCAGCGCCGCCATGCCGTCGCGCAATGGCTGCCGGCAGCTCAATTCGACCGCATGGCGCTGGCCATAGGCGAAACCCAGCGTTTCGACATGGGCATAGCGATCAAGCGCCCAGGCCAGGCACGTGGCGGAATCCTGGCCGCCGGACAGCAGCACCAGCGCGTGGTCTTGGGATCGTTCGGTCATCGGTCGATCTTGCCATAATACTGCGGCGGACGGACACTAGGGCATGAACCTCGATTTCACCGAAGACGAGATTTCCCGCTACAGCCGCCATATTCTGTTGCCAGATGTCGGCGGGATCGGGCAGGCCAAACTGCGCGATGCCAAAGTGCTGCTGGTCGGCGCGGGCGGGTTGGGCAGCCCGATGGTGCTGTATCTCGCCGCCGCCGGCATCGGCACGATTGGGCTGGTCGATGACGATGTGGTCGAATTATCCAACTTGCAGCGCCAGGTGGCCCACACCACCGCATCGCTCGGCAAGCCGAAAGTGGCATCGGCCAGCGCCGCCGCGCGCGCGATCAACCCCGCGGTCAATATCCAAACCCATCAAACCCGGCTCGGGGCCACCAATGTCGCGGCACTGATCGCTGGCTACGACATCATTTGCGACGGCACCGATAATTTCCCCACCCGCTTCCTGTTGGCCGACGCCTGCGTGCTCGGCAAACGCACCCTGGTGTCAGCCGCCGTGCTGCGGTTCGAAGGCCAGTTGTCGGTCTTCAAACCCCATGCCGGCCCGGCCTGCCCTTGCTATCGCTGCCTGTTCCCGGCCCCCCCGCCCGACGGCCTGGTGCCAAGCTGTTCGGAAGCCGGCATTCTCGGCGCCGTCACCGGGGTGATGGGCACCTTGCAGGCAACCGAAGTGTTGAAGGAAATCCTTGGCATCGGCGAAACCATGGCCGGCCGCCTACTGATTTGGGATGCACTCGCCACCCGTTTCCGCACCATCCGCCTGCCGCGTGACCCGAACTGCCCATCCTGCGGGCCCGCGGGCTATCAAGATTTGTCGCATCATGTCGTCTAGCCTCGGGGTTCTGCTGATCTCGGGCGGCCACGAGCGCGCGCATTACGCGTTCATGCTGGCCGCCGGCGCCGCCGCCATCGGGCGAGACGTCGTGATTTTCGCCACCAACGATGGCTGCCACGGCCTGACCGATGGCGCGAGCGATGCCGCGCGCGAAGCCGACATCGAAGCCACCGGCGTCCCCGGCATCGCCATCTTGCGCGCGGCGTGCGCCGAGCTTGGGGTGCGGCTGATCGCCTGCGAATCCGGCCTGCGCATGGCCGGAATGGACCCATCGGCACTGTCCGACGGCGTCGAAGTCGCCGGCATCACCAGCTTTCTGGCAGCCGTCGGCGACGGGCAGATCGTCACACTCTGAATGAGAAGCTTGACCGGGCGCGGAGAAACTTGGCACCCATGGCGGATGAAACAGACGCTCGCCACACTCTGCGTGCTCGGCCTCCTGGTGTCCCCGGTTTTGGCACAACCGCAGGGCGTGCTCGGCGCGCCAACCAAGCCGCAGATTGTGCCGCAGGGCAAGGCAACGCCGCCAGTTGCCGCGCCGCGCACGCCGGTCCAGCAAGTCGGGCCGAGCACCGCCGCCACCAGCCTCGGGGCCTCCAAGCCCGGCAAACCTACCCCCGTGGTGCCCGCGCCGACCAACGCCCATGCGGTGAAACCCAAGCCCAAACCCGGCAAGGCCGCGGTGGTCGGCGCCCTTGCCGCCGGCGCCGTGGTGGGGGGGGCTGCCGCCGTCGCAATCGCCAAGCCAACGCCCGCCTTGCCGCCACCCGCCGAACCGCCAAAGCCCGAAGCCGAAAAGCCCGACCCCAACAAAGGCACCACCACCGGCGCGGTCCTGCCGCGCTGGGCGGCACTGCGATCGGATGAGGTTAATCTCCGCACCGGCCCTGGCACCCGCTACCCGATTGATTGGGTGTACCATCGCCGCGACCTGCCAGTGCAAATCCAGCGCGAGTTTGAAGCCTGGCGGCTGATCGAAGACCAGGACGGCGTCAAAGGCTGGGTGCATTCGGCAACGCTTGCCGGCCGGCGCGGCTTTGTGATCAAAATCGGCGATCAGACCTTGCGCAAATCCGCCGCCGACGATGCCCCGGCGGTTGCCACCTTGCGCACCGGGGTCGCCGGGCGCCTGCGCGGTTGCGCCGCCAAAGCGCCCTGGTGCGAGGTCGAAGCCGGCGGCTTTCGCGGCTGGCTGAAGCGCGACGCGATCTGGGGAATTTTCCCCGATGAGGTGGTCAACTAACCCCCGCCGTAGGGCGGATAAGCGCTTGCGCCATCCGCCATCGCAAGCCGAATACACCAACCCATCCCATTCCCTGAAGATGCTGACGTACCTGTGGGGATTCCCGTGCGTCTGGAACTCTGTTTCGCCATTCGCCGTCAGGGGCATGGCATAGGCGCACCGATCGCGGTCACGCTCTACCCCAGCACAGGCGGCCACCCGAGGGAGCCTTCGGGGCCTGGCCGGCTGCGTAGCCACCACGCCCAGTCTTCCGGGATCAGGCTGAACGGATTATTCTGCGCCAACTCGCGCGCTGCCCACACGGGCCAATGCGGGTTGGCGAGCGCCGGCCGCCCCAGGAACACCAAATCGATCAACTCCTCGCGGATCACCCGGTCGGCGACCGCCGGGATCCCGAGATTCCAGCTAACCCCAACCGGAATGCCAATTTCGCGCCGCACCCGCGCCGCGCGGTCGACCATGAAGCCAACATCGTTCCACGGAATGCCTTTTGTCGCTTCGGTGTTCATGCCAAGGCTGAGGTCGGCGAAGTCGAGGCCATGGTCCTTCAATTGGCCAACCGCCCAGACCGCATCATCGAATTGGACGCCGTCGGGGTTGAAATCATCCGATCCCAACCGCATCGTCAGCGGCAACCGCTCCGGCCACACTGCGCGCACCGCATCCATCGCCTCACGATGAAAGCGCAACCGGTTTTCCAGACTGCCGCCGTACTGGTCAGTGCGCCGGTTGGCGAGCGGGGAGAAGAAGCTGGCGCCGAGATAGCCGTGGGCGAAATGCATTTCCAACCATTCGAACCCGGCATCGAGCGCCCGGCGCGCGGCGTTCGCATAGGCAAGATGAATGTCCTTGATTTCGTCGACCGCCATTTCGTGAACCGGAAAAGTGTAGCGCCCGCCGAAAGATATCGCCGACGGACCGCGTGTCTGCCAGCCATCGGGATGGTCCGGCGCCAACTGGGTTTTACCTTCCCACGGTTTTAGCTCGCTGCCCTTGCGGCCGGTATGGCCAAGCTGGGCGGCGGGCACCGCGCCCATATCCTTGATGATCGCGGTGACCCGTGAAAGCCCGTCGATCTGCGCGTCATCATAAATCCCGGCGCAACTGGTTCCCGTGCGACCGTCGGCGGTGATGGCGAGTTGTTCAGGGAAGATCAATCCAAAACCGCCCGCGGCGCGCGACCCTAGCAGCATGATATGAAAATCGCTCATTATGCCGTCAGTGGCGCGGTACATGGTCATCGGCGACATCGCGATACGATTGCGCAGCGTAACGCCCTTCAAGGTGAAGGGGCTGAAAAGATCAGGCATGGGACCTCGGCCGGTTAAATTTCTAATTCCAAACACACCGGCACGTGATCAGACGTCTGCACCCAATCCCGCGCATCCGTCAGAATCTCATACCCCTTCAACCCCAGATCCGGCGTCGTCCAGATATGGTCCAACCGCCGGCCACGATTGGATGCGCGCCAGTCCTTATTGCGATACGACCACCACGTGTAAAGCTTCTCGTCCGCCGGCACGAAATGGCGGATCGCATCGACGAAGCAGGTCTGCTGCATTGCGGTCAACGCGGCGGTTTCGACCGGCGTGTGGCTCACCACATCCAGCAGTTGCTTGTGGCTCCACACATCATGTTCGAGCGGCGCGATGTTGAGGTCGCCAACCAACACCGTGCGCGCAAGCTTGGTGCGCGCGGCAAACCACTGGGTGGCCTCGGACACGAAATCAAGCTTGTGCCCGAACTTGTCGTTCACCGCCCGATCCGCGACATCGCCGCCGGCGGGGATGTAGAAATTATTGAGCTCAATCGGCTTGCCGGGCGTTTGCACCATGGCGGCGATGTGCCGGCAATCGCCCTTGCCGCACCAGTCCGGCGCCAGATCATGCGCCACCAGCGGCAGGCGCGACAGAATGGCGACGCCGTTATAGGATTTCATGCCCTTGTAGAGCATGTGGGTATAGCCGAACGCTGCCACCGTCTCGGCCGGAAATAGTTCGTCGGGGACCTTCGTTTCCTGCAGGCAGATCACGTCGGGGTTCAGTGCGTCGGCGATTTTGCCGATCAGATTGATCCGCAGCCGCAGTGAATTGATGTTCCAGGTGGCAATGCGGAGATTTCGGGTCATGCGTGCGATCCAACAAATTCGGTAAGCGCTTCGGCCACCTGCGGCACCAGAAGATCCCAACGCCGTGGCATGGGATGGCGGAACAAGCGCAGCGACGGATACCAGGGCGAATCACTGCGATCGGTCAGCCAGCGGAAATCCGGCGCAAATGGCAGCATCACCCAAGTCGGCTTGCCCATCGCAGCCGCCATATGAATGATCGATGTATCGACCGCCAGCACCAGATCAAGCCCATCGATAATCGCCAGCGTATCTTCAAAGGTCTGGATTTCGGCATCGAGATCAAGGATCGGAAACCCCTTCGCCTGCACCGCCCCGGGGCCTTTTTGCAACGACACCAGCGCCACCCCGGGCACGTCGGCAAACGGGCGGAAATTCTCCAGCGCGGTGGTCCGGTTAAGGTCGTTATTATGGGTCGGCCGGCCGGCCCAGGCGATACCGACGCGGATTTTGCCCGCCGGGATGCGGGCATCAAGCCGCGCCTTCCAGTCCGTTGCCAAGCCCGCATCGGCGTATACATAGGGGATTTGCACCGGGATCGTCTCCAGCGTGGTGCCATGCAATCGCGGCAGGCCCGATAGCGGGCAGAATGCGGCGTAAGGCGGGATGTCCTCCCATTTATGATACTGGGCGATGCCGGGCGCGATCTGGTCGACAATGCCGTGCATTTCGGTGCTGGTGGCGATCACGATCGCATCAGTCCGACTTTTCACCCACGGCAGATAGCGCATAAACTGCACCACATCGCCGTAGCCCTGATCGCCGATCAGCAGCAATGGCCCGTCAAGCTTCTGCCCGTCCCATTGCGGCTTGTCGGTCGCGGGCATCAGTGCCGCCGCGCCGGGGATCTGGTAGCGCCATTCATATTGCGCCCAACCTTCCGCGAACTCCCCCTTGGCGAGCAGCACCTGGGCGAGCTTCATCCGCGCTTCGGGCAAATTGGGCCGCAGATCGATCGCGCTGCGGGCCGCGCTGATGCTGCCGTCGATATCCATGCGCTCGTACAGCACCATCGCCAAATTGAAGAAGTTCAACGGGTCGGCAGCGTTGAGCGACAGGGCTTTGCGCGCCGCACTCAGCGCCTCATCCAGCCGCATCAGCAGGCGATAAAGTTCGGACAGGTTGCGCCAGTCGGTGAAAGTGCCCGCACCGGCGGCAATCCCGGCTTCGATCAGGCCTGCCGCATCAACATGGCGGCCGCGCTTGTAGGCGATCAGCCCCTTCAGTTGCAGCGCCTGACCGATACCAGGGATACTGCGCAAAATGTGATCGGCCAGGCGTTCGGCGGCATCGATCCGGCCTGCTTCGACATATTCACTCGCCACCACCAGCAATTCGCCGGCCGGCAGGGACACGTGGCCTTGCGGCAAGGCATTGATAGCTGGCGGGCGGTTCTGATCGTCAGGGGTCAATGATGTAGCCTCAGCGATGATGGGCGGTGGCAAACTAGACGAAGACGATGCATCCTGCGACCCCAGACGGGAATCAGCCGACCGGCGGAATGGAGAGTGGCGTGCACATCTTTATCGCGACTTTATCGACCGAGACCAATACGTTTTCCCCGATCCCGACCGGGCGGGCCGGCTTCATGACCCATGGCTATTACCGCCGCGATGGCAGCCTGGGCCCGACCGGGCACGGCAATCTCGCGCTGCAAGTGTGGCGCAAGCTGGCCGAGGCCGATGGCCATACCATCATCGACAGCGTCTGCGCCTTCGCCCAACCCGCCGGCACCACGTTGCGCGCGATTTATGAAGAAATGCGCGACAATATCCTGTCCGACCTGCGTGACGCCGCCCCCGTCGATGTGGTGCTGCTGAAAATGCACGGCGCGATGGTCGCCTATGATTACGATGATTGCGAGGGCGACCTACTGGCGCGGGTGCGTGCCATCGTCGGGCCGGAGGTGGTGGTCGGGATCGAGCTTGATCTGCACTGCCACCTGACCGAGCTGATGCGGCGGTCAGCCAACATCATCATCACCTACAAGGAATATCCCCACACCGATATCGGCGATCGCGCGGTCGAACTTTACGCGCTGAGCGTGGCGACCAGGCTGGGCAAGATCAAGCCGGTCATCGCCTACCATGATTGCCGCAGCATTTCGATGTGGCGCACCCCGACCGAACCCGTGAAAAGCTTCGTCGCCCGCATGCAGGCGCTCGAAGGCAAGGACGGCATCTTGTCGGTGTCATTCGGGCATGGCTTCCCGTGGGGCGACGTCGCCGATGTCGGCGCCAAGATCGTCGTGGTCGCCGATGGCGACATGGCCCGCGCCCAGGCGTTGGCCGATCAGTTGGGCGCGGAAATCTGGGCAATGCGCAACGAAGCTGCACCCCGGCACGACACAATCGATGAAGCGCTCGACATGGCGGCTGACGGCCAGCCGATTGTGCTGGCCGAGGTCGCCGACAATGCCGGCGGCGGCGCGCCGTCGGACAATACCGAAACCTTGCAGCGCCTGGTCGCCCGCGATGCGCAAGGCGCGGTGATCGGCTGTTTCTGGGACCCGATTGCGGTCAGCTTCTGCATCGAAGCCGGGCTGGGGGCGTCGTTCGATTTGCGCATTGGCGGCAAATCGGGCGTGGCATCCGGCGCACCAGTCGATTTGCGCATCACCGTGATGGGCTTGTCGGACAATCACTCGCAGGGCGGCCTGTCCGGTGGGCGGGCGTATTTCGGACCGTCGGCATGGGTGCGGGCGGGCGGCATCGACATCATCCTGATCACTGAACGCGGGCAGGTTTTTCATCAGGATGCCTTCACCGGGCTGGGCTGC
The DNA here is from genome assembly GCA_025352995.1 of Acetobacteraceae bacterium. Taxonomy (GTDB): domain Bacteria; phylum Pseudomonadota; class Alphaproteobacteria; order Acetobacterales; family Acetobacteraceae; genus CAITOL01. The sequence continues at coordinate 9,203 of JANXRN010000090.1, read as the reverse complement.
ACCCTGACCGACAAGCGCATCATCGTGGTGAAATCGACCCAGCATTTCTATGCCGGCTTTGCCCCGATTGCGCGCGATGTGCGCTACGTCGCCACTGCCGGGGCGATGGCGCCGGACTACGCCGCCATCGCCTTTACCAAGCGCACCACCCCATACTGGCCGCGGGTCGCTGATCCGTTTGCCACCAATCAGTGAAGGACACACAGATGTCTGTTTATGACTATCGCCTACTCGCCTGCCCGCCGCGCCAAAGTGCGGCGGTTGCCCGCGCGCTGGTTGATCAGGGCCTGCCCGGCGGCCGGGTTTTCGGCGTCTTCACCGCGCAAATCGGCATCCCGCGCGATCAAGTGATCGTGATGAATGTCTGGCCGGATGCCGCATCCGTCCGTGCGCCTGCGCTTCCGGCGGGCGTCACCACCGTGGAACAGGCATTGTGGGACGCCACCATCCGCCCGGCGGAAGGCGCGGTCATCACTGTCGGCCCCGGCATCGTCACCCATCGCCGCTTCACTGTGCGCGACGACGATGTGGCCGAATTCCTGGCATTATCCGGCGATGCCTGGGGTAATTTCGAGGAAACCCAGGCCGCCCAGCCCATCGGCATGTGGCGCAGCCAGACCCCTGCCGCACCGGGTATCGCCGACATGCGGTTGGTGACCTGGTACAGCGACCTCGCCGCCTGGGACGCCTCGCGCTTCTGGACCGCGAACCCCAACCCGGCAACCGCCGCCGCCCACGCCCGGTTCAAGGCGCGCGGGGAGATCACCATCGATACCAACGTGATTGTCACCGGAAGGATCGTCTGATGCGCACCGCTCTCGCCCTCGCGCTCAGCCTGCTCGCATTCCCCGCGATGGCGCGCACCCTCACCATGGCGGTCGCGGTCGAAACCACCTCGCTCGATCCGCATTTCCACAACGTCCAGTTCAACCATTCGGTCGACGATCATATTTTCGACGCGCTGACCTATCAGGGCAAAGATGGGGAGGTGATCCCCTGGCTCGCTGAAAGCTATCGCATGATCGATAGCGTCACCTGGGAATTTACCCTGCGCCCCGGGGTGAAATTCCATGACGGCACGCCGCTCGACCCGGACGACGTTGCCTTCACCTTCGCCCGGGTGCCAACTGTGCAGGGGCCGAGTTCCTACAATCATTTCATCGAAGCCGTGTCCGGCTATGAACGCATCGATGACCGGCGCTTCCGCCTGAAAACCAAGGAAATCGAGCCGTTCCTGCCCTTCAACCTCACCGGCGTGGTGATCTTGTCACGCAAAACCCATGCCGGGGCGACGACCGCCGATTTCAACAGCGGCAAGGCCGCGATCGGCACCGGCCCGTACAAACTGGTGAAGTTCGCCCGCGGTGAACGGCTGGTGCTGGAACGCAACCCCGATTGGTGGGGGCCGAAGCAACCGTGGGACGAGGTGCTCATGCGCCCGATCGCCAATGATGCCTCGCGCCTGTCCGCACTTCTAGCTGGAGAAGTTGATCTCACCGACCGCATGGCGCCCGACGATCTCGACCGCATTCGTGGCGACGCCAAGCTAACCCTGGTCAGCAGCCGGGCGCATCAGGTGATCTACATGTTCCCTGACAGCGTCCACGCCAGCTTGCCGCTGACCTTTGACAAGCAAGGCCATCCGCTCGGGCGCAACCCGACCAAGGATATCCGGGTGCGCGAAGCCATCAGCCTCGCCATCAACCGCGACGCGATCACCCGCGCGATCATGAACGATGCCGGATCGCCGGCTGACCAGATGGTCGCCCCCGGCGCCATCGGGCGCGACGAAACCTTGCAACCCCTGCCCTACGATCCGGTGCGCGCCAAAGCGCTGCTCGCCGAAGCCGGCTACAAGGATGGCTGGAAATGGACCATGGTGTCGCCCGCCAACATGTATCAGAACGACGCCAAGATCGCCCAGGCGCTGGCGCAAATGTTGACCCGGGTGGGCATCGAAACCAGCCTCGACACCTTCACCCCGGTCGCCTTCTACCCCAAGATCAACGCGCGCGAATATCCGATTTTCATGACCGGCTATCTGACCTCAAGCAGCGTCACCGTGCTCGGCACGTTGGTGCTGTCGAAATCGCTCGGCGGCTCGAAAGGTCAGCTCAACCGGATGGATTACAGCAATCCGGCGCTCGACCGCGCCTTTCTCGCCGGGATCAGCCAGCTCGATCCGGTGCAACGGGCGCGCGACCTGGCGGAAGCCATGCACCAGACGGTCGCCGACCGGGCGGTGATCCCGGTGATTTTCACCGCCTATAACTGGGCAATGCGCAAGGACCGGGTGACGTACACGCCGAACGTGCTTGGTTTCACCCAGGCATTTTATGCAACGCCGGTGGGTGGGCTATAGCGCCTGCATGGCGTCAGCGCGGGCAAAATTGCGGATAGGGCTGAAAGCGATCGTCGAAGGCACTGTCGCCGCCGGGGCGCTGGCGCTTGGCCTGTGGCTTGCCGTGCCGGGGTGGCAAATGCTGCTCGGCCTCGGGCTGCTGGCCACCGTTTGGGCGCTTTATCGCCGTGCCCACCGGCTGCGCTTCCGTCCGCGCGCGCCGATCACCGGCCGGGCGGTGTCCATCGATGATTTGCTCAGCCGGCCGCAAATCAAGCTTGACCGCGATGCGATGGCGCAATTGGTCCAAGGCCGCCGCGTGCTGATCACCGGCGCCGGCGGCACCATTGGCGCCGAGCTCGCCCGCCAGGTTGCCGGACTGGGGCCGGCCGAACTGGTGCTGCTCGACCAAAGCGAATTCGCCTTGTGGCAAATCGATGCCGAGCTTGCCGAACGCGCGCCCGACATCAAGCGCCGCGCGCTGATGGCCGATATTCGTGACGCCACCCGGATCACCGCGATTTTCACCCTTCACCAACCCGAACTGGTGTTCCATGCCGCCGCCCTCAAGCATGTGCCGATGGTCGAAGCCGATCCGCTCGAAGGGCTGCTGACCAACGCCTGCGGCACCTCCATCGTCGCTGACGCCGCCCGCGCCGCCGGCACGATGGCGATGGTGCTGATATCAACCGACAAGGCGGTAAACCCGACCAGCGTAATGGGCGCGTCCAAGCGGCTCGCCGAGATTTACTGCCAGGCGCTCGATATTCTCGGCCGTCGGACCGAAAATGGCATGCGCTGCATCACCGTCCGCTTCGGCAACGTGCTGGGCAGCACCGGCAGCGTGGTGCCGGTTTTCGAACGCCAACTGGCGCGCGGCGGGCCGCTTACCGTCACCCACCCCGACATGCGGCGCTATTTCATGACGGTGCGCGAAGCCGTCGGGCTAGTGTTGCAGGCAAGCGTTGCCGGCGTCGGTGAAGCCCTGCCAGAAGGCGCGATTTTCGTGCTCGACATGGGTGAACCAGTGCGCATCGTCGATCTCGCCCGCAAAATGATCCGCCTCGCCGGCCTGCGACCAGATGAAGACGTCGAAATTCGTTTCACCGGGCTGCGGCCAGGGGAAAAACTCTACGAGGAACTGTTCCATTTCCACGAACCCGCCGTGCCGACCGGCCATCCCGGCCTGTTAATGGCGCGGCCCCGCACCGGCGACGCCAAAATCATCGGCCATGCGATGTTCGCCATCGAAACCGCCTGCCGCGCCGGCAATCGCCGCGTGGCGCTGGCCCAACTGGCACTGATGGTGCCCGAATTTGCCCCGACCGAGCAGGGCTTGAGAGGTTCGCTATGACACCAATTCCGTTTCTCGATCTCAAAGCGCAACAGACGCGCATTGCTGGGCCGTTGCGCCGCCGGCTCGATGCCGTGCTCGCCCATTGCCAGTTCATCATGGGCCCGGAAGTGGGCGAACTCGAAGCCAGGCTCGCCGAATTTTGCGGCGCCAAACATTGCATCGGGGTATCCAACGGCACTGACGCGCTGCAAATTGCCATGATGGCGGAAAAGATTGGGCCGGGCGATGCGGTGTTCCTGCCCGCCTTCACCTATACCGCGACCGCCGAGGTGCCGCTGGTGCTCGGGGCGACGCCGGTTTTTGTCGATGTCGATCCGCGGACGTTCCAGATCGATCCCGATCATCTCGCCGCCCGGATCGCCGCCGTGCGCGCGGCGGGCTCGCTCACCCCGCGCATGCTGATCGGCGTCGATCTGTTCGGCCAACCCGCCGACTGGCCGGCGCTGGCGGCGATCGCGACGCGGGAAGGGCTGTCCACTCTCGATGATTGCGCGCAAAGCTTCGGCGCCAGCCTGCATGGTCGGCGTTTGGGCACCGCCGCCGATGTCACCTCGGTCAGCTTCTTCCCCTCCAAACCCCTCGGCGGCTACGGCGATGGCGGCGCATTGTTCACCGAAGATGATGACCGCGCGGCCCTGTTCCGCAGCCTGCGATCGCACGGCGAGGGCACCACCCGCTACGAAGTCCACCGCACCGGCATGAACGGAAGGCTCGACACGCTGCAAGCCGCGGTCCTGCTATGCAAGCTCGAGGTGTTCGAAGAAGAACTCCGCATCCGCGAACGCATCGCCCGCATGTACGATCAGCGCCTTGGCAACGCCGTCACCATCCCCGCCAGGGTCGCCAACAGCGAAAGCGCCTGGGCGATTTACGCCATCCTGCTCCCCGACAGCGCCGCACGCACCCGCATGCAAGATGGCCTGAAAGCCGCCGGGGTGCCGAGCGCGATTTACTACCCGAAATCCTTGCATCAGCAGCCGGCCTACGCGCAGGCCCACGATGGAACGGCCCTCCCGGTATCGGAAGACCTGGCGACCCGGATCATGGCGCTGCCGATCCATCCGGATTTGAGCGATGCGCAGATTGATCGGATATGCTCGGCCGTATTGGCTAATAGTTGAAAAGAAAGCATGTTCTTTTTGTGAACAAAAAGAACCAAAAAAACTTTTTGACACTTGCTACGGTCGCCATGCGACTGTGGTAAGCTCCCAAGCCAACGGCCAGGGAGTATCGTCGGGAAGTTTTTTTGCTTCTTTTTGTTCACAAAAAGAAGAGTCTTGCCGACCGCCGGAGGCGATCTGTCAAGCAGCAATCAGCGCATCCACCATCACCACCCCATCCGGCATCACGATCAGCGGATTGATTTCCGCCTCTGCAACCTCCGGCAACGCCGCGAGTTGTGACACCGCAACGATCGCCGCCGCCAGCGCGTCAAGATCGCCCTTCGGCAACCCGCGATAGCCGCGCGCCGGGGCAAGACCCTTCACGCCTTCGATCATTGCGTGCGCAGTCGGCAAATCGACCGGTGCGACTTGCACCACCATGTCCCGGTAAATCTCGGCAAGCACGCCACCCGCGCCCAACGCCACCACCGGCCCGACCAGCGGATCGCGCCGGTAACCGAGGATCGCCTCGCCGACCCCCTTGACCATCGGTTGGGCGATGAAACCGGAAATTTTCCCACCATGCCGCGCCATCATGTCAGCAGCCGCCGTCTGCAACGAAGCCGCATCGGCGATGTTGAGGGCTACCAGCCCGGCTTCGGTCTTGTGCGCAATGCTGCCGGAAACCGCTTTCAATGCCACCGGGTACTGCAATGAAGGCGGCGCCGCCGGGTCCACCGCAACCGCGTGGTTGGCGATGCCGAGCGCCGCGAAGACGGCACGGGCGGCCTGTTCGTCCAATGCCGGAAGCAATGTGCGTAAAGCTGACAGGTCGGCGGCGGCCACGGTCGCCCGCGGCGCCTGCCAGTCCATCAGGCAGCGCACCGCATCGGCGCAAGCTTCCGGGGTGCGGAAGCCGGCAATCCCCGCCTCGGCCAGCAGCCGTAACGATGCCGGCGCTTCCGGCAGCAAAAACGCCGCAATCGGGCGCGGGCCAGCCGACGCAATCACCCCGGCCAGCGCGTCCTGCGGTTTGAATTGCGCCGACGATCCAATTACCGCCAACGTCACATCAGCATCATCCGCCGCCCGCGCCGCATCCAGTTCGGCAACCACGGTATCCTTGCGGGCGCCGGCGAGCGTCGTATCAACCATCGCCGCCGTCGCAATCCCCAACATGCCAAGCCGATCCACCACCATCGCCCCACCGCCGCCGGTGGTGGTGACAACCCGCACCGCGCGGCGTGGATTGGCAATCGGGCGAGCGCCGATCAGCAACGGCGGCAATTCGAGCAAGGTTTCCAGCAGCTCGACGCGCACAATCCCAATGGCGCGCAAAAACGCCTCCGTCGCCGCATCCGATCCCGCCATTGCGCCAGTATGGGTGGTGGCGAGTGCCGCGCCGGCGTCCGACCGGCCGAGCTTGAACGCAATGATCGGCTTGCCGGCCGCATGGGCGCGCCGCGCCGCTTCTTCATACAATTCCGGCCGGCGAATGGTTTCCAGGAACAGCAAAATCGCATCGGTTTCCGGATCGTCCACCAGAAGATCAGCAATTTCGCCCGCCGACAGATCGGCTTCGTTGCCGGTCCCGATCACCTTGGCAAAACCAAACCCGCGTGACGCCGCGCGCGACAGCAAGGTGCCCATCACGCTACCGGAATGGGACACCAGCGACCAGCGGCCCGGGACCAGCGTTTCGGCCTCCAACGCCGCGTTCACGCTGCACGCCATTTTCGCCGGAACGTTGATCACGCCCATGGAATTGGGCCCAAGCAGCCGCACGCCCCCCGCATTCGCCGCCGCCAGAATGCGCGCCTGTAACGCCACGCCGTCCGGCCCGGCTTCGGCAAACCCGTCCGCCAATACGCAGGCCACCGAAATGTTCCGCGCCGCGCAAGCTTCGATCGCCTGCTCAACCTGGCCCGTATTGACCAGCACATAAGCGAAATCGATCGGCCCGGGTACGTCCGCCAGGCTGGCAAAGGCCGGTTCGCCCAACACCTCCGACGCGCGCGGGTTGACCGGGAAGATTTCCCCGCCAAATCCGTGCCGGCGCAAATAGACCTGGGCGCGTGCGGTCAGGCGCGTCGCATCGGTCGATGCACCGATCAGCGCGATGCGCTGCGGGGCAAACAGCGCGCTCGCGAGGGCGGTGGTCTGCATTTTGGTTCTTTCAGGCTTTGAAGCGAAGGTCTTCTTTGTTTGAAAACAAAGAAGCAAAAAAACTTTCCGACGCTACTGCCTGGCCGTTGGCTCGGGCCATCCGCAGTCCCTCGGCAACAGTACCAAGTGGGAGAAAGTTTTTTTGGTTCTTTTTGTTCACAAAAAGAACTGCTTTCTTCCTTAACTCTGCGACTCTGGCGAAATAACAATGCAAGCACTATGCGACTTCGCCAGCCGCGAGCAGGCCTGCATCGCGGTATCCCGCGTCAGCCCCGCCAGCCGCGCGCGATACAGCGTGCCTTTGGGCTGCTGCACCGTGCCGATCACCGGGCGGGAATTGCCCAACAAGTCGCGCGCAGTGCCACGCGCGCTTTCGGCAGCAGCACGGGCGAGGCCTTCATTGGCGTAAGCGCCGACCTGGATCGCCCAGACCATGCCCGAACTCGCCTGCTGGCGCGCCGACAGCGTATCGGCGACCGCGGGGGTAATCAGGTGGAAGCCCCCCGATCGCGCGGCGGGCGCCGGGGTGGACATGGCGGTTCGGGTCGGGGGCGGCGGTGCGGGATCGGGCAACGCGGCCATTTGCACCGGGCCGCGCTGAAAGCCGCCTGGGCTGCGCTTGTTGTCGGCCAGCATAACCGGGCCGGGCTGGCCACGGCCAGGGTAGCGTGGGCCCGCCGGAATGTTGATCGGCAGTTGATACATGGCGAACTGGGTGGCGCCCGATGGCTTCAGCGGCGCGACGTCAGTAATATTGGGGCCAATCTTGGCGACGTAGCGCCGCGTTTCGAGCGGCAATTCCTTGCGCCGCAGCAAGTAATCTTCCAGCCGGCCCGGCCCGGCATTATAGGCGGCGAGGAAGCCCGGCGAGCCATAAACATCATACATTTCACGCAGATAGGCTGTGCCAGCCATGATATTATCGTGCGGCTCATACGGGTCGTCGCCGAGATTATAGCGCGCCCGTAGCTCGGTATAGGTCCCTGGCATGACCTGCATCAGGCCCATGGCGCCAGGGGCAGAGGTGATCAGTTGCCCATTTTCGTACAATCGACCTCCGGATTCCGCTTTCATCACTTCCCGCACCCAACGTTCCGGCACATCATATTTTTGCGCGGCTTCAATGATATAGGGCCCCCACGGATCGGATGCCGGGCCAGGTGCCTTGTAGTCACGATGCGGCGGCGGATAATACGGGGTGATGCCGGCGGTTTTGGTTTGCGAGCAGGCGCCGAGCAGCGCCAGCAGCGCAAAACATCCCAGCAGGCGGGCGGTCGAAGCGGTCATCGCGGCAAAAGCCTCCGGTGTGGCAGCACGGCAACCAAACGCCGCCTTGCCGGCAGTCGCTCGCTCGCGGACTCAAGTTCAACCTGTAACCCATTAGCCGAACCCATGGGCTGGATCAAGCTAACGATGATTTCACCCTTAGGATGGGGCAAATTAATGGCAGCAAAGTTTCGATGTGCTAGATATGTTGCTATTCTTCAGTCTTCAGGAGTTTGCCCATCATGATCCGTCATCTCTGTGGCAAGGCCGCGCGCGTCGCCCCGGTCCTGGCTTTGACTGCGGTTCTCGGCATGGCGGCGTGCGCGCCGGTTAACACCAACACCACCTATAGCGGCGCCGATATCGGCCGCACCGCGCAGGTCAGCTTTGGGGTGATCATGTCGATGCGCGGGGTGACGGTGCAAAATAACAATGGCGGCGGGGTGGGCACCCTGGCGGGCGCGGCCGCCGGCGGGGTCGCCGGCAGCTTCATCGGCGGCGGCGCGCGGTCGAATATTCTGGGCGCCATCGGTGGCGTGGTGCTAGGCGGCCTGGTCGGCACCGCGATCGAAGGCGGCGTAAGCCAGGGCCAGGCGGTCGAGTTCATCATCCGCGAAGATAGCGGCCAGACGATTTCCGTCGTGCAAACCAACGAGGAGAACTTCCGCCCGGGTGAAAGGGTGATCCTGACCCGCGGCGCCCGCACCCGGATCGGGCGCGCTGGCGGCTAACAATTTGGCGGAAAACCTCATCCTCGCCTTCACCTCCGATCAATCGCGCCAAACACGTCGGCGGCTTGCCCTGGCCGATCTGGCCGAGGCCGCCGGGCTGTGGCGACTGTGCTGGAGCCTCGCCTGGCTCGACATCCGTTTGCGCTACCGGGGATCGATGCTCGGGCCGTTATGGCTGACCTTGTCCACCGGGCTGATGGTGGGGGCGATGGGGGCGCTTTATGCCGTTATTCTGCATA
>JANXRN010000066.1 GCA_025352995.1 Acetobacteraceae bacterium | reverse complement strand
CCGGTGGCGAAGGCGCGCCGATCATAGGCGCGATGGCTGAGTTCGATATGTTCGGTGCCGGCAGCGAAAATCAGCGTGTGCTCACCCACCACCTGCCCGCCGCGCAGGGCGGCAAAGCCGATCGCGCCGGGTTTGCGGGCGCCGACATGGCCATCGCGGCCGCTTTCCATCACGTCTTCAAGCTTCACGCCGCGCCCGCGCGCCACCGCGCGCCCCAGCCCGATGGCGGTGCCTGACGGCGCGTCGACCTTTTGGCGATGATGCATTTCGACGATCTCGGCGTCGTACATCTCCGCCGGCAGGGCAGCGGCCATGCGTTCGGCAAGGGCGAGCGCGAGATTGACCCCCGGGGAAAAATTCGGCGCGTAGACCACGGCGGCTTTGCTGGCAGCCTCGGCCACTGCCGCTTCATCAGCCGCCGACAGGCCTGACGTGCCCAGCACCCAGGCGCAGCCGCTTGCCGCAATCGCCGCCGCATGGCCGAACACCGCGCCGGCATTGGTGAAGTCGATCAGCACATCGCTCGCCGCTGCCAACGACGCTGCATCGGCGAAATGGGCGATGTCGGATGCCGGATCAGGCGTGCGGGACGTTCCGCCGACCAAAACCATTCCCGCCGCATGGGCTTCTTCTGCCAGAAGCTTCCCCATCCGCCCGGAAATACCGGCAATTCCGGCCCGCATCATCATGCCCGGCCGCTGCTATCGAAAAAATCGCGCACCTTGGCGAAGAAGCCCTCCGAATCCGGGCTGCCCTTTTTGTGGCCGACCGCTTCCTTCTCGAACTCTTCCAGCAATTCGCGCTGCTTTTTGGTCAGATGCTGCGGGGTTTCGACCACTACCTGGATGAACATGTCGCCGCGCTGCGGGCTGCGCAGCACCGAAAACCCCTTGCCGCGCAGCCGCAACTGCTCCCCGGTTTGGGTTCCGGCGGGGATTTTGACCCGCGATTTCGAGCCGTCGATCGACGGCACATCGATGTCCGCGCCCAACGCCGCCTGGCTCATCCGCAGCGGCACCCGGCAAAAAATGTTATTGCCGTCGCGCTGGAAAATCGGGTGTGGCTTGATGCCGATATGGACGTAGAGATCGCCCGGTACCGAACCCGGTCCGCCGGCTTCGCCCTCGCCGGTCATGCGAATGCGGGTGCCGTCATCAACGCCGGCCGGAATGGCGACGTTGAGCGAGCGTTCGCGCTGCACAGTGCCCGCGCCGCGGCAGATTTTGCACGGGTTGCGGATGGTGCGGCCCGATCCACCGCAGGTCGGGCAAGTCCGTTCGACCAGGAAGAAGCCCTGTTGCGCCCGCACTTTGCCGGCGCCATTGCAGCCGGCGCAGGTGGTGGCAGTCTGGTCCTTGTTTTCCGACCCGGTGCCGGTGCAAGCCTCGCACGCCACCCGTGTCGGCACCCGCAGCGGCACTTTGGTGCCGTTGAAGGCGTCAATCATCTCGATGTCGACCTGGGCGCGGATGTCGTTGCCGGTGCGCGGCCCACGGCGCTGGCCGCCGCCGAACTGGCTGAACATCTGGTCGAAAATGTCGCCCAAACCGCCGCCGTCAAAGCCCTGCCCGCCGCCGGCGCCCGGGCCGCCATTTTCGAACGCAGCATGGCCGAACCGGTCATAGGCCGCGCGCTTCTGCTCATCCTTCAGGATGTCGTAGGCTTCGTTGGCTTCCTTGAACTTGGCCTCGGCACTTGCGTCGCCTGGGTTACGGTCGGGGTGATACTGCATCGCCAGCTTGCGATAGGCTTTTTTCAGCGCATCGCCGTCCGCTTCGCGCGCAACCCCCAGGGTCGCGTAAAAATCCTGCTTCGCCATCCAGCCCTCATGCCCTGCATACCGTTTCGCGCCCGCCTTCGGTTTGAAGCGCGGGCGCGATCACGGCAGCTCTACCGATTTATCTGAAACCCCGGATTAGTGGGGCTTTTTCGTCTTGTCGTCCACATCCTCGAACTCGGCGTCAACCACCTTGTCGTCATGATGTGCACCGGAGGCGGCGCCAGGGCTGGCCGCCTCGGCCTGCTGGGCCTTGTACATCGCCTCACCGATTTTCATCGCGATCTGGCTTAGGCGTTCGGTCGCCGCCTTCAACGCTTCGGCGTCGCTGCCTTCAAGCGCCGTGCGCGCGGCGGCAATCGCCGCTTCGGCTTCGGCCTTGTCGGCGGCGTCGACCTTGTCGCCATGTTCCTTCAGGTTTTTTTCGACCTGATGGATCATCGCGTCGGTGCCGTTGCGCGCTTCGACGGTTTCCCGCCGGGCTTTGTCGGCTTCGGCATTGGCCTCGGCCTCGCGCACCATCCGCTCGATTTCCTGGTCGGACAGGCCGCCGGAGGCCGTGATGCGGATCTGCTGCTCCTTGTTGGTCGCCTTGTCCTTGGCGGAGACCGAGACAATGCCGTTGGCATCGATGTCGAACGTGACCTCGATCTGCGGCACGCCGCGCGGCGCCGACGGAATGCCCTGCAAGTCGAAATTGCCGAGCATCTTGTTGTCGGCGGCCATTTCGCGTTCGCCCTGGAACACTTTTATGGTGACTGCAGTCTGGCCATCATCGGCGGTCGAAAAGACCTGGCTTTTCTTGGTCGGGATGGTGGTGTTGCGGTCGATCAACCTTGTGAACACGCCACCGAGCGTTTCGATGCCAAGCGACAGCGGCGTCACGTCGAGCAGCAGCACGTCCTTGACGTCGCCCGACAGCACCGCGCCCTGCACGGCGGCGCCAATGGCGACCACTTCGTCCGGGTTCACGTTGCGCGCCGGTTCCTTGCCGAAGAACTGCTTCACCGCCTCGATCACCTTGGGCATGCGGGTCATGCCGCCGACCAGGATCACTTCGTCGATTTCGCTCGCCGACACGCCGGCATCTTTCAGCGCCGCCTTGCAGGGTGCGAGGGTGCGGCTGATCAGATCATCGACCAGGCTTTCGAGCTTGGCGCGGGTCAGCTTCAGCACCAGATGCTTCGGCCCGGAGGCGTCGGCGGTGATGAAGGGCAGGTTGATCTCGGTTTCCTTGGAAGACGACAGCTCGATCTTCGCCTTTTCGGCGGATTCCTTCAGCCGTTGCAGTGCCAGCTTGTCGCGGCGGAGATCGATGCCCTGGTCGCGCTTGAATTCGTCGGCGAGATATTCGATGACCCGCATGTCGAAATCTTCGCCGCCGAGGAACGTGTCGCCGTTGGTCGATTTCACTTCGAACACGCCGTCGCCGATTTCCAGCACCGACACGTCAAACGTGCCACCACCAAGATCGTAGACCGCAATCAGGCCGGACTTTTTCTTGTCCATGCCATAGGCGAGGGCTGCCGCCGTCGGCTCATTGATGATGCGCAGCACTTCAAGCCCTGCGATGCGGCCGGCATCCTTGGTTGCCTGGCGCTGGCTGTCGTTGAAGTAGGCCGGCACGGTGATCACCGCCTGGGTGACCGGCTCGCCAAGATAGGCTTCGGCGGTTTCTTTCATCTTGCCGAGGATGAAGGCGCTGACCTGGCTCGGGGAATATTTTTCGCCGCGGGCTTCCACCCACGCGTCGCCATTGTCGCCTTTGACGATGCCGTACGGCACCATGCCTTTGTCCTTGGCGACCAAAGGGTCTTCAAAGCGGCGGCCGATCAGGCGTTTGACGGCATAAAGCGTGTTGGTCGGGTTGGTCACCGCCTGGCGCTTGGCGGACTGGCCGACGAGGCGTTCGCCACTGTCGGACATCGCCACAATGCTCGGCGTGGTGCGGGCGCCCTCGGCGTTTTCGATCACCCGGACATCTTTGCCCTCCATGATCGCAATGCAGCTGTTGGTGGTACCGAGATCGATACCGATAACCTTACTCATATCAGGCTCCTTTGCAGCGGATCGCGATCGGCCCGAAGCACCGTCCGCATCCCTATGATTTTCACACCCCGGATGTATTCACCGATCGGCCCCAGGGCAAGGGCTGATCTGATCGTTTTTTTTCCTAATTTGTAACTGCCCAGATTCTTTGTTCAGGAAGGGTCCGAGTCGAGGGAAGTCAGAAGGCAAGCAGTTCTTTTTGTGAACAAAAAGAACCAAAAAAACTTTTTATCCATTCTGGCCGTTGGCGTGCCTCCCCCGCAACAGCGAAGCGCTCGCAACCAAAGTGGCAAAGTTTTTTTGCTCCTTTTTTTTCAAAAAAAGGAGTGCTTTCCTGGCGTTAATCTTCCTGCGGTAAAGGGTGCGGCGGCGCGTCCGTGCTGATGGCTGCCGCCGGCGCTTTGGCCACCACCACCATGGCCGGGCGCAGCAAGCGCCCATTGAGCGTCCAGGCCTGGGTCCAGGCTTGGATCACCGTGCCGGGCGGATGCGCGTCGGTTTCCTGTTCGGCCATCGCCTGATGCAAATTCGGGTCGAAAACCGCCCCGGTCGGGTCTTCGCGCTTGACGCCGTTGCGTTCCAGCAGGTCGATGAAGCTGCGTTCGACGCCGGTGAAGCCATCGCGCACCCGACCCACGATTGCCGGTTCATCGGCTGACGCCGCCGGGATCGCATCAAGCCCACGACGCAAATTCTCGGCGGCTTCGGCAACATCGCGGGCGAATTTCTGCGTCGCGAACTGGCGCGCATCATCGGCGTCGCGCTTGGCGCGGGTGCGCACATTGGCGGTTTCCGCCTCCGCCCGCATCCAGCGTTCCTTCATGTCGGCCACTTCGGCCTCAAGCTCGGCAATGCGGTCGGACGCGGCCTGGATGATGAATTCCGACCCGGTCAGGGGCGGCACCTCGGCGGCAGGTTCGGGCGTGTCGACTGGGGTTTCGGGCTGCATGTTCTCATCCATCTGGCGATACGACAGCGGTTCGCTGCACGATCTGCGACGTCGCGTCAGTTAGTGGGCACGGGGGGCGCGCACAAGATGCCGAGCCATGGTTTCTCGGCAAGGCAAGGTGAACGCCGGCGGGAATGTTTTTCGGACACCATAATGGTGCTATTTTGACATTCCACCATAATGGTGTATCATAGAGTAATGGTGGAGAAGCGGAAACCAACTTACGATCTTGATGGGTTCAAAGCCGCTTTCGCCACGATCGACAAGCTTCATCTGACCGGCAGTGCGCTGCGTGGTGCGGTCTCGATCGGATTTAGCCGGTCCGACATCGTTGCTGTCATTCAGACCATGCGGCGGGCGCATTTCTACAAGTCCATGACATCCTATGCCGGTCATCGGGTTTGGCAGGACGTGTATCACGTGCCGTCGGCGGTCGGGGTGCTCTACGTTAAGTTCACGACGGACGTCGTGGCGGAGTTTCTGCTGCTGTCATTTAAGGAGAAGGACGATGCCTGACCCTGTCTGCCCTGCCACCGGCGCGCCGATGCACCGCGACACAAGGCCAATGACGCTGACATTCCAAGGCCAGTCAGTCACTTTCGCCATGCCGGGCTGGTATTGCGATCGTTCGGAGGAGAGCGTCCATACCGGCGCCGATATGCGCGTGTCCGACCGAATGTTGGTCCGGCTGAAAGCGCGCGCCGAAGGGCTGCCGGAACCCGACGAAATCCGTCGCATCCGCAAAAAGCTTGGGCTGACGCAGGGCGAGGCCGGTCAGCTGATCGGCGGTGGCCCCCGCGCGTTTCAGAAATACGAGGCCGGCGATCTGCTGCCAAGCCGCGCGATCGGGAGTGCGTTGGCCTTGCTCGACCACGACCCAAACGCGTTGCGTGTCCTCAAACCCCGACCGGTTCGCCAGCAGTCACCCCACGCCGCGCGGGGCTAACCTAAGCGCGCGATCGCCGCCATCACCGCCGGGGTCTGCTCTACAATCACCATGTGGCCAGCTTCTGGCACGCTGACCAGTTCGGCGCCTTTGATCCCGCCCTTGAACGCTTGCGCGTAAGGGGCGGGGAACATTCGGTCGCTATCGCCCCACACCAGTACGGTCTTGGCCTTGATCCGGTGGATGCGGTCCTTCAACCCGCGTTCCGGGATCGGGAACAGCAGCTTGCCGGCCATGCCCAGTTGCCGCGCATTGCGCACCAGGAACGGGATGAGGAATTTCGGATCGGACATGCTGACATTGGATGTCATCATTGCCGTCCCGGCTTGGACGTCATGGAACAAATATTCCGGCAATTCCCGCGGCAGCAGGCTGAACATGTCGGGCGCCGGATAGGCGTCAATCCACAGCCCGGCCGCCGCGATCAAGCACAGCCGATCGACATCGTTTGGCGCCACCGCCGCCATTTCAGCTGCCACCATCCCGCCCAGCGAATGCCCAACCAGGATCGGCTTGGAAAGCCCCAAGGCATCAAGCACATCGAACGTGTGCAAGGTCACGTCCAGCATGTCGCGGATTTCGGGATTGTCCTCCGACTCGCCATAGCCCGGCAGGAACGGCGCAACGACGTGATATTTTGCCGCGAGGGCCGCCATGAACGGGCTGTCGGCGGTCACCCCACCCGCCCCGTGCAGGAACACCAGATCGGGGCCGCTGCCGCCTTCGAGATATTCGACCGTCCCTTTCGGGGTTTTGACAGTTTTATTCTCGATCATTTGGCAGGCACCATCTGCGGCTGGGTTGCGCTTGCGAGGGCTGGGGCGAAGTCGGGGCCGAGTGGCGCCGGCAGGGCGCGTTCGGCCAGCGGGCTGCACCAGAAGCGGTTATCGTCGGCATATTCCGGCCACATATTGCGCAGATGCGGCAGCACTTTTTCCGCGAACAGCTTGGTCGAATACATGCACAAATCCTTGGGCATGTTGCCGACATGCAGCAGCAGAAAAATGTTGCCGACATTGAGGCTTTTGATCAGGTCTTCAAACCGTTGCCGCACGGTTTCCGGGCTGCCGGCGATGATGTAGCCGCCATCGACCAGGTCTTTCCAGGTCAGCTTGGGATATTCGGGCCGGCCGTACTGGTTCAGCGCACCCGACTGGATGGTCTTGACCGTCCGATAGCCCGGCGCATCGGCAAAGCCCGCGAACACGTGCAGGCAGCGATTATAGAAGTAGAACGCGTGTTCGGAATAAAGCCGCTCGGCTTCCTCGTCCGTCTCGGCGACGAACACGGTTTGCGCGAAGCCGGCGCGGTAGGGCGAGGTATCGGGCGCATTGCGCTTGACGACCTGGTCCCAATAGCCCGCCAGCAGCGCCTTGGCGCGCAAATACCCGCTGAAGCTGAGGTACGAATACGAGTACGTGTTGTCGATGCAGAAATCGTACGTTTCAACCGAGCCACCACCCGGAATATGGATCGGTGGGTGCGGCTTTTGCAGCGATTTCGGCCAGATATTGACGTGGCGCAGCTTATTGTAGCGCCCGTTGAAGGCGAAGGGTTTGTCTTCGGTCCAGGCGCGGATGATCATTTCATGCGCTTCGGCGTATTTTTCCCGGGTTAATGCCGGGATTTGGCCGTAGCAGAAATTAGTGTCCATCGACGTGCCAACCGGGAAGCCCGCGACCAGCCGCCCGCCCGACATGACATCGAGCATGGCGAATTCTTCGGCCACCCGCACCGGCGGGTTATAAAGCGCGATGGAATTGCCCAGCACGACAACCGCCGCTTTCGAGGTCCGCCGTGTCAGTGCTGCCGCCATGATGTTCGGCGACGGCATCAGCCCGTAGCCATTCTGGTGATGTTCGTTGATGCCAACGCCGTCAAAACCCAGCGTATCGGCGTATTCGAGCAGATCGAGATAGTCGTTATAAACCACGTGCCCACGCACCGGATCATAAAGCTTGCTGTCGATATCGACCCAGACCGACCGGTTCTTTTCGCGAAAATCATCCGGCAGATAAGGCCAGGGCATCAGATTGAACCAGGTGAACTTCATTGTTTCCTCCGGGCGTTTGGACGTTAACTGAAACGCTAGCCTGCCGCGTCGGCCCATGCAATCACAAGCTTGACTCCGCGCCCCCGCCGGTGCCATCGCTTCGCCACATTTGGTTCCAGGAGTCCCATGCGCGTGGCGCAGATTTCGCTACATACCCCGGTCGGAGACATTACCGTGTCCGAGGAGGACGGCGCGATCGTGGCCTTGGATTGGGGCTGGGGGCGCGATCAGACCGAAACGCCGGTGCTGCTGCAAGCGCGCGATCAGTTGCATGACTATTTTGACGGTAAGCGGGTGGATTTCGACCTCAAGCTCGCGCCTGCTGGCAGTGACTATCAGCGTCGGGTCTGGGCGGCTTTGTGCGATATCCCGGCCGGCAGCACGCGTACTTATATCGATATTGCCCGCGTCGCTGGCGGATCGCCGCGATCGGTGGGTGGCGCCAATGGCCGCAACCCGATCCCGATCCTGATCCCGTGCCATCGCGTTGTCGCCACCAACGGCCCGGGCGGCTATTCCGGTGGTGACGGTCTGCCGACCAAGTTTATCCTGCTCGACCTCGAAGCCCGGCTTGCCAGTACCATGCTTCCTTTCTGAACCATTTCACCAGACGGACCCAACCATGACCAAAGCCATCCGAATCCACGCCACCGGCGGCCCTGAAGTGATGCGCTGGGAGGGCGTTCCGACCCCCGATCCGGCGCCGGGGGAGGCACTGGTCCGCCATGGTGCGGTTGGCCTGAACTACATCGATGTCTATTTCCGCACCGGCCTTTACAAAACCGCCTTGCCGGCAACGCTCGGGATGGAGGCGGCAGGAACCGTGCTGGCGATCGGCGCCGGGGTGACCGAAGTCGCGGTTGGCGACCGGGTCGCCTATGCCGGCGGTGCAATCGGCGCATACGCCACCGAACGCTGCATCGCCGCCGACAAATTGGTGAAACTGCCCGACGCCATCGATTTCGCCACCGGGGCCGCGATGATGCTGCAAGGCATGACCGCGCAATATCTGCTGCGCCGTACCCACAAGGTGATGCCGGGCGAAACCATCGTCGTCCACGCGGCCGCCGGTGGGGTTGGGCTGATCATGTGCCAATGGGCGCGCCATCTTGGGGCGACGGTGATCGGCGTGGTGTCCACCGAGGGCAAAGCCGAACTCGCCCGCGCCCATGGTGCCCATCACGTGCTGATCGGCCATGGGAATCTACCCGCCGAGGTCAAGCGCATCACCGGCGGCGCGAGGGTCCCGGTGGTTTATGACAGCGTCGGCAAAGACAGCTTCATGCCCAGCATCGACAGCTTGGCCCCGCTCGGTCTGATGGTCAGCTTCGGCAATGCGTCAGGCCCGGTGCCGCCGGTCGATATCAGCATGCTGTCCGCCAA
>JANXRN010000045.1 GCA_025352995.1 Acetobacteraceae bacterium | reverse complement strand
CCGCCTTCGTACATTTTCACAACCTTGCGGATCGAAACCTGCGCCATCCCGGATTACCCTTTTGTTGCGCCTGCTGTGAGGCCAGCGATATAATAGTCCATCAAGAATGCATACACCACCACCGGTGGCGCGGCCGCGAGCAGGCAGGCAGCCATGATCTTGCCCCACAGAAATACGTCGCCGCGGATCAGATCGCTGATGATGCCGACGGTCAGCACCAGCTGGTCGCCGGAATAAAGAAATGTCAGCGGATACAAGAACGATCCCCAGGCGACGGTGAAGGCGAAGATGGTGGCAGCGATAATCCCGGGTAGCGCCACCGGCACGAAAATTTGCAACAGGATCTGCGGATAGCTCGCGCCATCGATCAAGGCGGCTTCATCCAGTTCGCGCGGAATGGAACTGAAATAGCCGATCATGATCCAGGTGCAGAACGGCACTGCGAGCGTCGGGTACAGCAGCACCAGGCTCCAGGTCGAATTGATCAGCCCGAGCTTGCCGACAATCTGGAACAGCGGGATGAACAAAAGCGATGCCGGGATCAGATAGGTCAGGAACACCCCGGTGGCGATGGTCTTGCTGCCCCAGAACCCCATTCGGGTCAGGCTGAACGCCGCCATGATCGAAATCACCATGCTGAACACCACGGTCAGCACCGTCACCCAGATCGAATTCCAGAAATAGATCAGGAAGTTCCGATAGGTCAGCAAATAGGTGAAATTCTCCAGGCTTGGCGATTTCACAATCCAGGGATTGCCCGATTGGGCGGAAATCTCGGCTGATGATTTCAGGCTGGTGATGATCATGTAGAATGGTGGCACCAAAAAAATCACCACGAACACCGACAATGCGGCGTAGCTGACCCACAGCGCCCAGCGCCGCTGGTTTGAAACACTTGCGCTCATGTTGCGATCTCCTCGCTGCGTTTGGTCACGCCGCGCAGCACGAAGAAGGCGGCAACGGCGAGGATGGGGAACATGAACAGGCTGACCGCTGCCCCCAGCGGGACGTCGCCGGACTGGATGCCGACCGAGAACGCGTAGGTTGCGAACAAATGGGTGCTGTCCTGCGGTCCGCCGGCGGTCAGGATGCGCACGATGTCGAAATCGGCGAAGGTGACGATCAGGCTGAACAATACGGTAATCGAAATGATGTTGCGCATCATCGGCAAGGTGATGAACAGCAGTTTCTGGATAGCGCCGGCCCCATCGATCGCGGCGGCTTCGTAGAGTTGCTCCGGAACCGATTTCAGTGCCGCGAGATACATGATCATGAAAAACGGGGTGCCGAACCAGACATTGACCAAGATCACTGCGATGCGGGCGTTGGTGGCGACCCCCAGGAAGGGGATCGATTCCATCCCCATCGCATTCAGCACCCAGTTGATGGCTGAATAGGCCGGGTCGAACATCCACCACCAGGTCAGTGTGGACAAAGCCAGCGGGATCACCCACGGGATCAGCAGCAAGCCGCGCCAGACCCGCTGCCGCCGGGTGGGGATGTTATGCATCAGATGCGCGAGCACGAAGCCAAGCAATGCCTTCAGGATCACCGAGGTAACCGCGAACAGGCAGGACTGGAAGATCACTAATTGGAACGTATTACGCTTGAACAAAAACAAATAATTGTCGAACCCGACAAACGCGGTCATGCGTTTGTTCAACATGCTGAGATATAATGCATAGAATGCCGGGTAGATCACCAGGCCAACAATCAGCACAATAAGCGGCGAACACAGCAAGACGGCAATGGTTGAGCGTTTTCGCATGAAACGCCGGATCGAGTTGGGCCGCCGGGTAATATCTACCATCACCTGCCGTTCCAGCATGGCGCCATCATCCATCACGCGTCCCCCCGGTCCGTCATCACATTGGCTGCGGCCGCGCGACGCTGATGGTCGCGCGGCCCTTGGCGGATGATCAGCGTGTGAAGCCTTCAAGCTCCTCGGCGGCCCAGTCAGTGACCTGCTTGATGGTCTGGCCACTTTGCAGCTTGGCGAACATGGTCGCGTTGGTGCCGCGGTTGTAAGCCTGCACTGCGATATCAGGCGGCGCCGGCATCATCGCCAGATGCTCGGTCATATTGTGATGTTTGCGCACCGGATAGTTGTAGACCGTGCCTTTGGGCGGCCCGACGTCGTCCCAGACGGTGGACTCATTCAGCGCTTCGTAGGGCGGCAGATCATAGCCCAGCACGGCGGTGCTGCGGGCGGCGACATTGTCGGCGCCCATCAGGAATTCGACCAATTCCTTGCCGGCGGTCTTGTTCGGGCTGAATTTCCAAATGCCCCAGAAATTCATGTTGTGCGGCATGAAGCGGCCTTTCGGGCCCATCGGGGTTGGGAAGGTCCAGCTATCGGCGCCGACTGCTGGCGCATCGCGCACCGCCACTGCCCAGGCCGAGGGGGGATTCCAGATCAACGCACTTTGGCCCGAGATTAATGCACGATTATTCGATGCATCATCGTAGCTGACCGCATCAGCCGGCAGGAATTTCACCAGCCGTTGGGCGTATTCCAGCACCTGGCGCATGGCGTCCGACTTCACCGCGATCTGGCCCTTGGCATCGATTAGCTCGGCGCCGTAGCTCGCCATGATGGCGCCGGCGGTATCGACCGAGTCAGCCGTGACCCCCAGCCCGATGCCGAAGGTTTTCCCGCCTTTGTGGCAAGCCTCGGCGGCTTTCAGCATCGCCTCATAGGTCCAGGCGGCGGCTTCGGGCGTGGCGGTGGCCGATGCCGGGTACATTTTCGGCAGGTCCAGGCCGGCAAGATCGCGCATCAGCGAAATCCTCCCGCATGGCCCTTTGTTCTGGGTGCCCCAACTCGATGGCACAGCGAGCCAACTGCCCTTGCTCTGACCGAGATAATAGGACACCCGGTTGGCGCGGCCGTTCGCGGCTTCAAGACGCTTGACCACGTCATCCACCGGTTCGAGGAATGCCGCCTGGTTCTGCACTTCCCAGTTCGGAATCGTAATCACATCATGCCCGGTCTTGGCCTGGGCTTCGGCGTTAATGGTCAGCAGGTTCTTGAAGCCGTTCGAGGTGATGAAATCGACGCTGACATCGACCTTGTTCTTGTCAGCCCAGGTGGCGACTTGCTTCTTGATGACATCGTTGCCGGCTGGTACCCAATGGTCCCAGAAGAAAATCGATAATTTCCCGGCGGCCGCTGCGGTGCGCACATGCACCCAGGGCAGCGCCGAAGCGGCAGCACCAAACTTGAGGATTTTACGCCGAGTCGCGACTGACTTTGTCATTGCCGGAAACTCCCTGCTGCGTCGGGTGGGTCCCCAACGCTATGATAACTTGGACGCAGCGACCTTTGCGGCCTGCTTGCAGGGGGAGACTAAGCGAATATCAGCGGAAAATGCAATGCTGTTATGATCGGGCGGCGGCCAAAACCTGGTCGATGAACATCTGGGTGCTGCCGAGATAGGCCGCCGGGTCAGTCAGGCGGGCGATGGCGGCATGGTCGAGGCGCGCGGTGACATCGGGTTCCAGCGCGAGGGCGGCGGCGAGGGTGATGCGGTCGGCAAGGGCGCGGTCGCACGCATGTTTGACCACGTGATGCGCTTCTTCGCGCCCCAGAACCGGGGCGAGGCCCATCATCACCGCTTCGGCAACGATCAACCCGCCAGTGACATCGAGATTATGGCGCATGCGCGCGGCATCGACGACCATGCCTTCCGCGATCGCGCGCGCATGCAAAACCGCGCCATGGGTCAGCACGAAGGCTTGCGGGAGCGCCAGCATTTCCGCCTGCCACGGCCCAGTGGCGCGTTCATGATCTTGCGCCATCGCGCCTTGCATCACCGGCACCAGCGCCTGCACCTGGCGGGCGGCGGCGAGGATATATTCGGACGCAATCGGGTTGCGCTTCTGCGGCATGGTCGAAGACTGGCCGCGCCCGGCGACATAAGGTTCCGCCATTTCACCGATTTCGCTTTGCGCCAGCAGGATCACGTCGGTGGCGATCTTGGCCAGGCTGCCGCAGATCAACCCGAGCAGCCCTACCGCTTCGGCCATGCCATCGCGCGCGACATGCCAGGGGGCGAGCGGTGCCGCCAGGCCGAGTTCGGCGGCAAGGCCCGCAATCACCGCCGGGCCATCCGCGCCAAGGGATGCCAGCGTGCCGGCCGCCCCCCCGAATTGCAGCCGTTCGATCCGTGGGCGCAACTGGTCGATACGCTGCACATGATCGAGCAACGGCATCAGCCAGATCGCGCATTTCAAGCCGAACGTCACCGGCAGCGCATGCTGCAAATGGGTGCGGCCGGCCATGACACTGTTGCGATGGGCATCGGCCTGGGCCGCCAGTGCCGCAATGATTGCGCGCAGGTCAGCTTCGATCAGATCGTACCCGGTGCGAATTTGCAGCACTGTGGCACTGTCCATGATGTCCTGGGTGGTCGCCCCCCAATGGGTCCAGGCGCCGGCGTCGCCTGCCGCGCGCGACAGGCCGCGGACGACGCCGACCACCGGATAGCCAACATTGCGCACGCTGGCTGCAAGTTCAGCGCTATCGAGATTGCTGATTTTCGCCGCATCGGTAATCGCGGCCCCTGCGTCGGCCGGAATGATCCCGAGCCGCGATTGTACCCTTGCGAGCGCCGCTTCGACATCGAGCATCGCCTGAAACCAGGCGCTATCGTCGAAAACCGCGCGCATGGCGTCGGAGCCGTAGAGCGTGCCCATCGCCAGACTGTCGCCAACGAAAACCGCCATGTCAGATATCCAGAAAAACGGTTTCGCCCGCGCCCTGCAGAACGATATCGAAGCGCCAGGCGTCACCTTTGGGCTGGGCAAGTAAGGTTGCCCGCCGCGCCGGGTCATCAACCAGGTTCAGCAGCGGATCGGCATCGTTGCGCGGGTCGCCGGCGAAATAGGCCCGCGTGCACAGCCGGGTTAGAATGCCGCGCGCGAAAATCGTGATGGCGAAATGCGGCGCCTGCTGGGTATTGCCACGCCCCGGCACCGGGCCGGGCTTGACGGTGGTGAAACGATAAACCCCGTTCGCATCGGTGCGCGCCCGACCCCAGCCGGGGAAGCTGTCATCGGCAACGGGGCTTGCCTGCCAAAGCTCAATGGCAGCATCCGCGATCAGGTCGCCATTTCCATCGCGGACGGACCCGGTCAGCACGATCCGTTCACCGACGGCGCCGAAACGGGTCAGATCGGCCTGTTCGCTATGTTCGAGCAGATGCCAGTAGGGACCAATGGTCTGAAAGGCGGTGGCGGCAGTCATCGCTCAACCCTCCATCGGGGTTGCAAGCCGGCCCCGCAGCACGACGTCAAAACGATAGCCCAACGCCCAGTCGGGCCTTGTGATATCGAGGTCGAATTTCGACACCAGCCGGTCGCGCGCGTCGGCATCCGGCACGGTGTGGAAAATCGGATCGAGCGCGAGCAGCGGGTCACCGGGGAAATACATCTGGGTGATCAACCGCGCCGCAAAGCCGGCACCGAACAGCGAGTAGTGGATATGGTTGGGCCGCCAGGCATTGGCATGGTTGCCCCACGGATAGGCGCCGGGCTTGATGGTGACATATTGGTACCAGCCATTGGCATCGCTGAAGACCCGGCCTTCACCTTTGAAATTCGCATCCAGCGGCGCGTCATGCGTGTCGCCCGGATGATTATAGCGCCCGGCGGCATTGGCCTGCCAAACCTCGATCATCGTGTTCGGAACCGCGCGGCCATCTTCATCCGTTACGCGACCGCGCACGATAATGCGTTCGCCCATGCTGCCGGCGCTGAGGTCTTGGATCGGTGGGAAATGGCTGGGGCTGAACTGCGGTCCGGTGGTTTCGGTCACGGTATGCGCCCAGCCCAGCAAAGGCTGCTTCGGATGCCGCGCGCCGGTCGACCGATATTGCGGCGAATTATTATCCGGCTGACTGCCGGGCGCCGCCGGTCGGAATGGGATCGGATCGTTCATACGGCGCTCCTCGCGTGGCCAACGCGCGCCAACCCATGGGCGGCGGCGTCTTCGTCCACCAGGATAGCATGCCCGGCACAAAGCGCGATTGCCTCGGCGTATAGCCCGCAAAGTCCGGCCGCGCCGATCAGATGCACCGCTGCCCCCGCCGGCATCGCCGCGCGAATTTCATGGCCGATCAGCAGCCCGGATAAATAGGACGCGGTTTGCGCGGTGGTGAGTTCGCCAAACAACGCCAGGCTGCGCACCCCGAAAAGTTGGTGCAGCAAATGCCCGCCGTCGGCGGATCGCGCTACCCCACGTGCGAAGGCGCCGCTGTCATGTGGGGCATCATCCATCATTCGCCCCAGGATGGTGCCGCCGCGCAAGGCTGCAAACGCTTCGCCACTGAAATAAGTGCGGAACCCGGCAATCCGCCCGGCATCGATGTGCGCCCATTTCGAATGGCTGCCGGGCAGGCAGACCAGACCGGATGGGCCGATCGCATCGAGCGCGCCAATGATCTGGGTTTCTTCCCCGCGCATGACTTCGGGCGTGCCAGCCTCATCCCGATCGGACAGGCCGGGGATCAGCCACACATCGGCGCCATCAAACGGCACGCGAACCAATGCTGCACCGATGGCGGCGGGATCGGCCGGGCAGGGGAGATATGGCGCTTCGACCCAGCCTTGCCGGCTGCCGACCATGCCGCACAGGATGATGGTCGTTTCGCCGTCGGCCAACCAATCGCCGACGATCGCGCGCAAGACGCTGGGAAACGCCCCAGCCGCCACTTGCAATATTCCGGATGGCGACGAGGCGCGGGCGATAATCTGCCCGGCCCCGGTCATCCGATAGGCGCGGCAGGAGCTGGTGCCCCAATCGACGCCGATCACGTTAGTGCGCGATCGTTTTTGGCGGCTTCGCCAAAAGCGTGAATCGCCCACTCAAACATCGTGCTCTACGCCGGGGTGTAAACCCAGACTTGCGGTCCGCCCTCGACCTTCTGCCAGGCGAGCTTAACTGCCTGGCCGATCTTCAAGGCCTTGGGATCGCAATCGACAATGTTGGTCAGCACCGTCACCCCTTCGGCCAGGGTCACGTAGGCGATGGTGTAAGGCTCCGGCGCGCGGGGCATGTGGCTCCAGCTATAAATCGTGCCGGTGCCCTTGCTCGGGATCAGTTCGATGTCATCGCTGAAGCAATGCGGGCACAGTGCCCGCGGATACCAGTGCGATTTCCCGCAGGATTTGCACTTCGGAACCATCAAGGTGCCGGCTTCGGCCGCTGCCCAGAAGGCGGCGTTTTCTGCCGACGGGACGGAGGGGAACATTTTGCGTGCCATGGTGATTACTCCCGCTCCATGATGAGTGTGGCCGAGCCATGCCGTGTCCCGAGCATGCCGCCGGTGCCATGGGCGAGCGCGATGTCGCAGTTCGGCACTTGCACTTTCGGATGGGCTTCACCCCGCAACTGGCGCACCGCTTCGATCACCTTTGTGATGCCGCCGCGATTGGCCGGATGGTTGTTGCACAATCCGCCGCCATCGGTGTTGAAGGGCAGCTTGCCGACGCCGGAAATCAAATTGCCGTCCGACACAAACTTGCCGCCCTGGCCACGGGCGCAGAACCCGAGATCTTCAAGCTGCATCAGCACGGTGATGGTGAAGCTGTCATAGATGCTGGCATATTTGATGTCAGCCGGCTTCACGCCGGATTCCGCCCAGGCAGCGGCCCCCGACCGCACTGCGCCGGAATAGGTCAGATCGACCATGCCGCCGAGTTGGCCTTTTGGGCTCTCGCCCGCGCCGATCACCTTCACCAATGGCCGCTTGAGGCTTTTGGCGATTTCGGGGGAGGTCACGATGAGCGCGCCGCCGCCGTCGGAAATCACGCAGCAATCCAACCGATGCAAGGGCGTTGCCACCATCGGGGAATTCACCACGTCTTCGACGGTCACAACATCGCGCAGCATGGCGTGTTCGTTGTACTGAGCGTGATGCGATGCGGCGACCTTGATCCACGCGAGCTGTTCGCTGGTGGTGCCGTATTCATACATGTGGCGGGCGGCGACCATGGCGTAGCCGTTGCCGGTCACGGCGGCATATTGCTGTTCGAACTGGGTGTCCGGCACCAGCGGGTTGCCAGCGCGCGGCGCGGTGCCGGTGGCCTGGCCTTCGCTGCGCGGACGGCCGGCCAGGGTGATCAGCACCACGCTCGCCCGGCCCAGCGCGATTGCCTGGGCGGCATGCGCGACATGCAGCAGGTAGGACGAACCGCCGACATCGGTCGAGTCCATGAAGCGGATTTTGGTCAGGTTCATGTAGTCGATCATGTTGATCGGCCCCATGCCTGGCGCATCGCCGGCGCAGATATAGCCGTCGATATCGTCCTTGGTCAGGCCTGCATCCTTCAACGCGCCGGCGGCGCATTCGGCATGCAATTGTGCGACCGATTTGTCCGGCGCCTTGCGCGTTGGGTGCTCATAGGCCCCCACAATATAGGCTTTTCCCTTGATGCTCATGGCGTTTCCCTCTGCTCGACCGTGGTGGCCGTCATTTGACCGCGAAATTGTCCGTCACCCAAGCCGGCTTGGCAAGCGCCCCACAACCTTGGATGCTGCATGCCAGTTGCGACACACTCATCAGGGAGTCCCTCATGGCCGATCTACTCGTCTGCCTCACCTTCGACCACGATAACGTATCGGGGCAGATTTCGCGTAACAACATCACCCCGACCGCGATCAGCCGGGGTGATTTCGGCATTCCGGCGACCCAGCGCATTTTGCGCCTGCTCAATGCCGAGCGTATTCCAGCGACCTTCTTCATCCCCGGCCATACGATCGAGAGCTATCCGTCGTGCGTCGCGGCGGTGCATGCGGCGGGCCATGAGATCGGCCATCACGGCTGGACCCATCGGGTGCCGGCAACGCTCGGCGCTGAGGGCGAGGAACAGGAACTGCTGCGCGGCATCGAAGCGATCACCAAGCTTACCGGCCGCGCGCCGCGCGGCTACCGTTCGCCGTCATGGGACCTCAGCCCGCACAGCATCGATCTGCTGATCAAGCACGGCTTCGTTTATGATAGCTCGATGATGGGGCATGACTACATCCCTTATCAGGCGCGCCAGGGCGATGAGATTTCGCTGTTGGAGCCGATGAAGTTCGGCCCCGATACCCCGTTGGTCGAAATGCCGATTTCCTGGGCGCTCGATGATTTCCCGCATTTCGAATACACGCGGTCCGACGCCGGCATCTTGCCCGGCGGGTCCAATGCGCGGTTGGTGATCGAGAATTTCATCAACGAATTCAAATATATGAAGAAATATTATGACTGGGGCGTGCTGACCTACACGTTCCACCCGCACGTCATCGGGCGCGGCCACCGGATGTTCATGTTTGAACACATGATTGAGACGTTGCGGGCCGAGGGCGCCCAGTTCGTCACCATGGAAACCGCGGTCGATGCCTATCGCGCGAAGTTCCCCAACGGGGTATCGCTCCGCGGCGGATAGAGGGGGCTTAAATCCCGCGATCTTCCCGCGTCGCGTCCAGATCGTCGGCGACGAAGCTGCGCACCAGGGTCACTAGATCTTCGTTCGGGGCGAAGCCGAGCGCGCGGGCGCGGGTGGCGGTGAAGCCGGCCGGCCAGCCGCCGACGATGGCGGCAATTGCCGGATCGGGCCGGCGCTGGATGAGCGCCGAGGCGCCTTGGCGCACCTGATCCAGCGCCGCAATGATCGCGCCGACAGTGACGCTGATGCCCGGCGGGTTGAGGCTGCGATCAAGGCCGAGCGATGTGGTGTCCATCACCGCCGCCTGCATCAGCCAGCCGAGCGCGCTGCGCGGGCTTGCGACCCAGACGGCGAAATCATCCGGCACTGGCAGATCGGTTTCGAGGCCCAATAGCGGTTCGCGCACGATCCCGGAAAAGAAGCTCGACGCCGCTTTGTTGGGGCGGCCGGGGCGGACGATGATGGTCGGCAGGCGCAGGCACACCGCGTCCATGAAGCCGCGCCGCGTGGCATCAATCAGGAACAGTTCGGCGGCGGCCTTTTGCGCCCCATAGGAATTGGCTGGGACCTGGCGGGCGTCGTCCGGGAGCAGCGCGCCTTGCCCGCCGGAAAAACTGGCAACCGAGGATGTGAACACCAGGCGCGGCGGCTTTGCCAGCGCGCGGCAGGCATCGATGACGGCATCGGTGCCGCGCATATTAACCCGTCGACCGAGATCGTAATCGGCTTCGGCGGCCGCACTGACCACGGCGGCGAGATGGAAAACCACATCGGTACCGGGCGGGATGGCCGCGGCGGGAAGCTCGGCGATGTCGCCGCCCAGGCAATGGACCGGGAAGGCGGCATCCGGCGCCGGGGGCGGGACGATATCGAACAAGGTCAACCCAGAAATCGCGTGGCCGCCAAGCTGGCCATCGGCGGCAAGCCGGATTGCCAGGCGCCGGCCGAGAAACCCGCCGCCGCCGAGAATTGAAATCTTCATCGCCATCTATCCCTGTTTGTATCGCCTGTCTCAGCATAGGCCGACTTGCCGGCGGGGACACAGCCCTTCACTGTGGCGTTATGCTTGCCCCAAACGCTTTCGATCTGTTCATCAATCCCGCTTTCGGCACACCGGGCACGGTGGTGCTGCCGGAAGCCGGGTTTCGCCGCGCCCAAGCCGAAATTCGCGGCTGGCCGGGCTATGCGGTCACGCCGATGCATGATCTGGCGAGCCTTGCGGCCGCCTATGGGATCGGCTGCCTGCGAATGAAGGACGAAGCGTCGCGCTTTGGCCTGGGCAGCTTCAAGTCGCTCGGTGGCGCCTATGCGGTTGGCGTGGTGGTGGCCGATGAACTGGCGCGGGCGGGTGTTGCGGCCAATGCGACGATGGCCGATCTTGCAGCCGGGCGCTGGGCAGATGCCACTTCCGCCATTACCGTGACCTGCGCGACCGATGGCAATCACGGACGGTCGGTCGCCTGGGGCGCGCAACGATTCGGTGCGAAATGCGTGATTTTTGTCCATGCCGGCGTCACCCAGGGGCGGCGCGACGCGATGGCGGCATACGGCGCGGAAATCCGTGTAGTGGCGGGCAATTATGATGCTTCGGTGCGCGAAGCGGCAGCAATTGCGGCAGCGTCCGGCTGGTTGGTGATTTCGGATACGTCATGGGCGGGCTACACCGAAACCCCGCGCCAGGTGATGCAGGGCTACCGGGTGATGGTGGATGAGGCGCTGGCGCAATGGACCGGGGCGCCGCCGACCCATGTTTTCATCCAGGGCGGGGTCGGCGGGGTCGCGGCGGCAGTTTCAGTGCATTTGCGCGCCCATTGCCGGCCGCTGCCGAGGCTGGTGGTGGTGGAACCCGAAGCCGC
>JANXRN010000027.1 GCA_025352995.1 Acetobacteraceae bacterium | reverse complement strand
CGGAAGCGGCCGGCGCGGACTTCCTGCATCGGGTCGCGATTGGTGGCGCAGACGAAGCGGACGTCGACGCGCTCGGTTTTGGATGCGCCGACCGGGCTGTAGGTGCCGGTTTGCACGAAGCGCAGCAGTTTGACCTGCATGTCGAGCGGCATTTCGCCGATTTCGTCGAGGAACAGCGTGCCGCCATCGGCGAGTTTGGCCGCGCCCTCGCGGTCTGAGGTGGCGCCGGTGAAGGCGCCTTTGACATGGCCGAAGACTTCCGATTCCAGCAGGTCGCGCGGGATGGCGCCGCAATTCAGGGCGACGAAATTGCGCGCCGCGCGGGGGCTGGCGCGGTGCACGGCTTCGGCGGCGAGTTCCTTGCCGGTGCCGGACTCGCCGGTAATGAACACGCTGGCTTTGCTCGCGGCCACGCTTTCGATGGTGCGGTAGGCGGCCTGCATGGCGAGGCTTGCGCCGATGAAGCCGAAATACTGATGCCGATCGGGTTGGGATTTGACCCGCACGATCTCCCCAGCCTGCGATCGTTTTTCGAGCACGCTGGCGATGGTGACCGCAAGGCGGGCCTTGGCGTAGGGTTTGACGACGAAATCGACCGCACCCGCGCGCATTGCCTGGACCGCGGCGTTGATCGACGCATTGGCGGTGACGACGATGACGGCCGCGGTCATGCCTTCGCCGTGCAATTGCTGCATCAGCTCGAAGCCATTGTAATCCGGCAGTTCTATGTCAACCAGAATGACGTCCGGCTGCCATTCGCGCGCGGTGACCAGGGCGGCGCCGGCGGACGCGGCGATGCGGGCCTGGTAGCCGAGGCCGCCGAGCAGCATGCGCGCGAGTTCGGCCTGGGTTGGTGTATCTTCCACCACCAGGATACGCGCGGGCCCAGACGGGTCGGCAGCGGTCATGCCCGACACTATACCAGCCCCCACACTTCGTTAAGCCTGGGCGTCGAGGCCGGCGACGAAGCGGGCAAGTTCCTGCATTGCACCTTGTGCCAAGGTCTCAATCGCAACGAAGGCATCGGCGAGGACCGCCGGATCAACATCACTGCCCTCAGCATGGGCATCGACGCCGGGCGCTGCCATCGCCAGACGGCATTGCCGTTCAAGCGCCATGGCGCCGACAGCACCGGCGGCGCCGGCAAGCCCATGGGCGGCGCGGCGGAAGCCGATCGCATCCCCAATGGCTGCGGCATCGCGCAGCACGCCGGTCAGGCGCGCAACATCGTCGCCGAACACGAGCAGCACATGGCGGAGGTCGTCCTCCGACAAATCTTCGGCGAGCTGGGCAGCAAAGCTCGGCTCCGGCATGGTCTTACTCCCGGTCATGACGCTGAGTGACTGATCGAGGAAGCTATCCCCCATCAGTTTTGCGTCAGCTCCGCACCCCGAGATGGGATGCGTGGCGTTCGGCGGTTGCACGTGCCCCGGATCATGATCCGCGGCAAGATGCAACAACCCCGCCTTGACCCATGCACGCACGGGCCAAGACGGGGATGTGTTGCTGAAATTCTTGGAGCTTGAAATGCGTGTCATAAAAATCCAGAACCAATTCAGAACTTTGCCAGGGTAATTCCTGGCTGCAATGCGTAGATGGCTGAAATAGCGTCGGTGTGGGCAGGCCTTTAAAACGCCGAACCAGTCTCAAAACCAAATTTTCCGCCCCGGGGAAATTCCGGGAACCTTCATGCCGAATAGGCTGACTATGCGCGGCTATAAAATTGTATGACCGCGCCGAACCGGCTTAGCGGGCGAGGGCCCAACCGGGGCGGCCGAAAAGAGGGCGGCGGCGCGCCTTGCTTGCCAGGCCGAAAAGCTCGGCCAATCCCATTTCATGCAAAAGGCGAGCGGGCTGGCCGCCGGCGCCGATCATTTCGATCCGACGTCCGGTGGAAACCAAACGCTTGAAAAGAAAGCCAATCGCTGCAATGCCCGAACCATCCATAAAGGTCAAATTGGTCAAATCGATCACGACGTCGCGATTGCCAGAGGCGGAAATTTCCTCAAAGCCATCGCGGATCAGGCTGGCGCCCTCGCCGTCAAGAACGCCGGTCAGGGTCAGAACAACCCGGTCAGGTCCGTTTTCAATGCATTCGAACATACTATGTCTCCGTAATCACGGTCAGGGTCGCGAAGTGGTCTAATGCGTCTTCAGTCCAGCTATGCAGAGTAGAGCAAGCGGTGTGCCAGCCTGTGCCATGCAGATGCAGCGCCAATAAAAACTTATAACCCTATGATATTACATGAGGCTTACGTTGAGAGACTGAAATCGCGGCGAAATGGGCGCACCGGTTTGGGCTTCAGGCCAGAATGCCTGGGCATTTGCGATGCAAATTGCGAGTAGGGCTTGGATCAACCGCCCGCAGGTTGCGAATGCCGCAATTTGCGAGGCCGACGGGTGAGGTCTAGCGCGCGTCCTGACGCTGGCTTGCCAGAATAGACAAGATCGCCGCGACCAAAGCCTCCCGCGCCAAAGGCTTGCTGAGGAAGCCGTCCATCCCGGCGGCGCGGCATTCCATCTCAAACTCCATCCCGATCGAGGCGGTCAGCCCGACCACCGGGCAGCGCGGGCGTTTGGGGTGGCGATCGGGACCATCGTCGATTTCGGCGGCGCGGATCAGGCGGGTGGCTTCCAACCCGTCCATTCCCGGCATTTGCACGTCCATCAGCACCAGGTCGAAATTTGCCGACATCACCGCCGCCACCGCCGCGGCGCCATCGGCCACTACATCGACCCGGGCACCTGCGCGCTGCAACATCGAGCGGGTTACAAACTGATTGGTCGGGTTATCATCGGCAAGCAGCAAATACAGCCCATGCAAAGGCGCTGCCGGATTGGGCGCGGGGCGTTCTTCGGGCATGGTTTCCACCGGACGTTCGGCAATCGCCGGCATCGGCCGATCCAGCATCACCGTCAACGCCCGCAGCCGTGACACCATCACCGGCTTGAGCAATTGGGCGTCAAAGCAGTCCAGCCCATCGCGGCTGGTGCCAAGCTGGCCCGATGCACATAAAATCAGCCGCAGCGGACCATGGGCGCCGACGAAACTTGGGTCCTGGCGCACCGCGCGGGCAAAGGCGATGCCATCCATCAGCGGCATCGCACGATCGACCAGGACAAAATCATAGGGTGTGGCGGTGTCACGAGCGTGGCGCAGGCGGCGCAGCGCGGCGATACCGTCTTCAGCCGCTTCCGCCTCCGCGCCGAGGCGCACCAGCTGATGCAGCAGGATTTCACGGTTCAGCGGCAAATCATCCACCACCAGGCATCGGCGCCCACGCAACGGCATGGTGGCTTGCGGGGTTTCACCTTCGCTCGGGCTGACCAGCAAGGTGAAGAAGAAAGTGCTGCCACCGCCGGGCCGCGGTGCGGCGCCAATCGTGCCACCCATTGCCTGCACCAGACGCTTGCAGATCGCCAGGCCCAGGCCGGTGCCACCATATTGGCGCGAGATTGAACTATCGGCCTGGGAAAACCGCTCGAACAGCATCGGCACCCGATCGGCATCAATGCCGATGCCGGTATCAGCGACCCGGCATTCCAGGATCACCCGGCCATCATTGCGCACCGCGCTGAGTTCCTGCGATACGTCGAGGGTGATTTCGATCCAGCCCTGTTCGGTGAATTTCACCGCATTGCCGACGATGTTGAGCAGGATTTGGCGGAAGCGTCCCGGATCGCCCACCACGCCGGCCGGCAGCCGATCGCCGAGACGGCACACCAGTTCCACCCCCTTGATGGCAACCGTTGGCGCGAACAGCTCGGCAATGGTGGCGACTTCTTCTTCCAGGATGAAAGGGGTCGATTCAAGTTCAACCGCGTGGGCTTCGATCTTGGAGAAATCGAGAATGTCGTTCAGCACGGTCAGCAGATGTTCGGCCGAGTTCTGGATGGTCTGGGTGTAGCGGCGCTGTTCAGGATCAAGCTCGGTATCGCGCAGCAGGCCGGTCATGCCGATCACCCCGTTCATCGGGGTGCGGATTTCATGGCTCATCGCCGCCAGGAAATCCTGCTTGGCGCGTGCGGCGGCCTGGGCGGCGCGTTCGCTGTCGATCAACCGCAAGCCCTGGGTGCGCAGGATGCGGGCCTGTCGAAACAAGGGGAACAGTGCCAGCACCACAACGATGGCGAGGCAACTGAAGCTGCCGATGATCAGCAGCCCATCTTCGCCAAAGGCTGCGCGCGCGAGGCTGCGGCGCTGGCTGACCACGACCACGAAGGGCGATTGCGCAAAAGCGACGAAGGCCGCTACATCTTCCTCCGGGCGGCGACTGCCATCCCTCGCGGCAGGATTAACATCGATGGCGCCATGCCAGACCCCGGTCGGCACTGCCGGCAGGAAATCGGTGAACGGCACCAACCGATCCATGACCTGCCCGACCCGGCCAACCGACGGGCTCGACACCGCAAGCACCACCCCCTGGGCCGACAAGATGCGCACATCGACGCTGAAGCTCAGCGCGACCTGTTCGGCGGCGCGCACCAGCGGCTCCGGATCAAGCAAGGCCACCGCCGCGCCGACAAACACGCCATCGGTCCGTTGCGCGCGGGCGACCGGCAAGGTCCATTGCCCCGACACGTCCCGCGTCGGGGACACCGCGTCATTGCTCGGCAGCCAACCGGGTTCCGGCTCCCCCAATTGCGGGCCGCGCGCGTCAAGCGGCTGATTTCGCCGCATCGCGACGAACCAGGACCGCTGGCCGAAATTAACCCCGATCAGTTCCGGGGTGGAGGCATTGATCGCCGTGCCGCCGGAATCGAGCAGCAGAAGCGCCCGAACCTGGGGCACTTCGCGGATTTGTTCACCCAGACGGCGGTCATTGGTCATCGCGCCACGGGTAGAAGGCTCAAAATTGGTCGCATCGAGCAGGAGTGGGTCGGTGGACTGCACCAGGCGCAGTGCTTCACTCGACAGCGTGCCAGCCAGACCAAGCGCCAAATCCTCGGCCCGGCGATCAGCGCGTTCGGCGCCGCGTTGCAGCAGCAACACACAAACCACCGCCAACGCCAGGATCATCACCAGCGCGCCGACCGCGAACAACCGATCTGCCGAACCCGGCGCGTGTGGCGCGGCCAGGCGGTTCACGGCAGCCCCGTCCAGCGCCGGTGATGGCGGGGCGGGCGGTTGCAGCGCTGCGGATTTCGGCGCGGTCTCCATCGCGATGCGGGTTGTCCTTTCCCAGTGTGCGTGCGCTGCGTCGGCCATCAAGGCGATTTTTCACAGCATCAGACTGCGTGCGAGGCATCAAAGCGCCGACAGCGATCACGACTTCGTGACCATATGCCGGTCCACATTTGATGACAATCATCCTTTTGGATGAATGTGCAAATTAAGACAATTATCATTATTAATTTTAGCTAATTTCGTCCTGGTCACCGCGCGCGCTTGGCCCCACCCTTCCGCGATGCGATCCCTCCGCGCCCGACTGGCCGTGCTCTGGGTCCTGCTGCTGGTGGCCGCCGGCGCGGTGGCGCTGCTGCTGGTCCAGCTCTACCAGCAATCCAGCAGCGCCCAGACTTGGCGCGCCCAGGCGGTGCTGGGGCAAATCTGCGACGCGATTGCCGGCAACTATAGCCTTTACAGTGCCGGCTGGGCCGGGCCAGGCAGTGGCGCGCTTGCCGAGGACGCCGAATTCCGTCGCGACCTTGCCATCATTGTGCGCCAGGCGATGGCGAGCCAGATCACCGCCGCCGAGGCCGCCAGCATCCGCGCCGGCATTTGGCAGGCCAGCGCCGGCGTTCTGGTCGGCGACCTGCCTGAGATCGCGCGGCCAACGCTGGGTGAACTGGCGGCCGCCGCCCTCGATGATGATGACAGCGCATCCGCCCAGCGCGATCTGCCGAGCGCCAGCCTGGTGCTGCGCGCCTGCCGCTTGCCCGGCCCGGTGCCAGACCTCGCCGGCTGGGCCAGCGCCCAGGTTTCGGCAACGCCAGGGGCGGGCGCATTGCGCGCGGGCCTTGGCGTGCTGCTGGCGCTGGTGCTGGTTTCGACGATCTGGCTCACCTTGGTGATTGCCGGCTACGGACGACGGGTGGCGTCGATCGAACATGCGCTGCACATGCCGGTCGCCGGCCGGCTGCCGCTGCTCCAGGCCACCGGGATGGAGGACCTTGACCGGATTGTCGTAGCCCTCAACGTGATGTCGGCGCGGTTAGCGCAGGCGCAGGGCGAAGCCACCGCGTTGGCGGCACAAATGGCGACCAGCGCGCGGCTGGCAGCCCTGGGGCGGGTGGCGGCGGGGGTGGCGCATGAATTGCGCAATCCGATGGCGGCCATGCGGCTCAAGGTCGAAAACGCGCTGGCCGGCGATGCGACGCGGCGCGAAGCGGCGTTGGAGGCCGTGCTGCCGCAAATCGCCCGGCTCGATCGGCTGGTGGCGGAATTGCTGACCATGACCAGCCGGCGCGAACCCGAGCCGCAGCCGGTGCACCTACGCAAGTTCCTGCTAGCCTGTGCCGCCGAGTTGGAAGGCGCCCCGATCCGCGTTCACGCACCCGAGGCGACGATATTTGCCGACCCGGAAATTCTGGGCCGGGCGATTTCGAACCTGCTGCACAACGCGGTCCAGCATACCCCACCGGGCGGAAATATCACGCTCAGCGCGGCGCGCCACGATAGCTGGTTGCGCCTCGAAATCCGCGATACCGGACCAGGCGTGGCCCCTGCCCTGCGCGACACGCTGTTCGAACCCTTCGTCACCGGCCGCGCCGATGGCACCGGGCTGGGGCTGGCCATCGCCCGGGAAATGGCCGAGGCGCATGGTGGGCGCCTGACCCTGGCCGACACAACAACCGGGGCCTGTTTCATCCTGGAGGTGCCATGGCACGCATCCTGATCATCGATGATGACGCCGCCTTGCGCGACAGCATCGGCGAAACCCTGCGCGATCTCGGCCATGAGGTCGCCGAGGCAGCGGATGGCGAAATCGGCCTAAGCCGTCTGACCGAAACGCCGCCGATCCAGGCGGTGCTGCTCGATCTGCGCATGCCGGGGCTGGACGGGCTGGAGGTTTTGCGCCGGATGCGGGCGCGACCCGACAGCCCGCCAGTCGCGGTACTCACCGCGGTTGCAACTTCTGCCAACACGATTGAGGCCATGCGGTTGGGCGCGGTCGACCACCTCACCAAGCCGATCGGGCGCGCCGACATTGCCAATCTTTTGCGCCGGATGCTGCCCGACGCGGTCGCGGCCCTTGCCCAATCCAGTGCCGACCCCAACGAGGATGGCCTGGTCGGCAGTTCGCCAGCGATGCGCGACGTGCAGAAAGCCATTGGCATGTTGGCCGATAGTGACGCGACGGTGCTGATCACCGGCGAAACCGGCACTGGCAAGGAAGTCGTCGCCCAGGCCATTCATCGCCATGGCAGGCGCGCGCGAAAGCCGTTCGTTGCCATCAACTGCGCTGCCATCCCGGCCGCGCTGCTGGAATCGGCGTTATTCGGCCATGTGCGCGGCGCTTTTACCGGGGCGGTGGGGGAGGCCCGCGGCAGTATTCGCGAAGCCGATGGCGGGACCTTGCTGCTCGACGAAATCGGCGACCTTGATCTCGTCTTGCAGGCCAAATTGCTGCGGGTGTTGCAGGAACGCGAAGTCACCCCGGTCGGCGGCAAGCCTGTTGCGGTCGATGTCCGGGTGCTGGCCGCGACCCATCGCGACCTGCCCAGCGAAATTCGCGCCGGACGGTTCCGCGAAGACCTTTATTGGCGGCTCGGCGTGGTGCCGCTCAGCCTGCCGCCGCTGCGCGAACGGCGCGAGGATATCGTCAAGCTTGCCGAGTATTTCCTGGCGCGTGGGGTCGGCCGGGCGCGCGGGCTGACCGATGCGGCAGCGAATTTACTGCGCAGCCATCCCTGGCCAGGCAATGTGCGGGAACTACGCAACGCGATGGAACGGGTTGCGGCGTTGGCGCGGCGGCCGGTGGTGGATGTGGACGATCTCAGTTTCCTGGCAGGCGTCACCGCCGCCCACGCGCGCGACGCGTCCGAGACAATGCCGGACGCGGTGGCACGCCTCGAAATCGCGATGATCACCCAGGCGCTGACCGCGAGCGGCGGCAATCGTGCGGAGGCCGCGCGGCGGCTCGGCATTCAGCGCCAGCTTCTGTACGATAAAATGCGTCGCTATGGCCTGGAACTGTCGGCAGAGGCGACACCGGCTGTCGGGAATCCCGACACTTAATCCTGCCTGAACCTTCTTCACTCGTTCATTATCAACAAGATAGTACCTGGCACAGCGGTTGCAAAGCTGAGGCCAGGCAGCCCTTTGGCCGCCGCTTGGGAGACATTCTGATGACCCGCTTCAAATCCGCTTTGTTTGCCACCAGCCTGGTCGCCGGCCTGACCGTCGGGCTATCTTCTGCCATGGCGCAGCGCCCTGCCCCGGCCTATGACCCGGCGCAATTGCCGGAAACCAAGGGCCGCGTGACGCAATATCTGCTCAACCCGCGCGGCATGGTTGATGGGCTGCTGCTCGATAGCGGCACCGAAGTGCATCTCAACCCGATGATCGGGACCGAACTGGTGTTTGCCGTGCGCCCGGGTGATGCGGTGACGGTGCATGGGCTGAAGGCCCGCGCGGTGCCGATGGTGATGGCGATGTCGGTGACCAATGACGCCACTGGCAAGACGGTTCTGATCAGCCCGCGTGGGCAGATGCCAGAGGGTGGCCCGCATGGCATGATGCACGGCAAGCCCCATCCCGGTATGATGCAAGGCGGCGGGGTCGAACTGTCCGGCAAGGTGAAAGCCGCCCTGCATAACCCGCGCGGTGAAACGGACGGCGTGCTGCTGGAAGATGGCAGCCAGGTTCGTCTGTCACCGCCCGAAGCCAAGCGCCTCGCCGACCAGATCAAACCCGGCAGCACCATCCTTGTGCGCGGAATGGGGAGCGAAAACCTGCTCGGCAAGGTCGTCGCCGCCCGCCAGATCGGGCCGGACGCCGCGCATCTGGTCGATGTGCGCGGCCCCCAAGGCATGATGGGGCATGGCATGATGGGCCGCGCCAAGCCGCAAGCCCAAGCCGAACCCGCGCCTCAATAGCCCGGCCGGGCGCGGCTTGTCGCCGCGCCCGGCTTGGTCTAGCCGGTTATGCGAACAAAGGAGATTATCCATGGCGCGCATGACCGGCGGTGAGGCAATTGTCGATAGCTTGCTGCGCCATGGGGTCGATACAATTTTCGGCCTGCCGGGCGCGCAAACCTATGGGCTATTCGATGCGCTCGCCCGCCAATCCAATGCGATACGCCTGATCGGCGCGCGCCATGAGCAGGCTTGCGCCTACATGGCGCTCGGCTACGCCAAATCAAGTGGCAAGCCGGGCGTTTTCACCGTGGTGCCTGGCCCTGGGGTACTGAACGCGACGGCAGCCTTGTGCACGGCTTACGCGGTGAACGCGCCGGTGATGTGCGTCACCGGGCAAATTCCCACCGCCTTCCTCGACCAGGGTTTCGGCCATTTGCACGAATTGCCCGACCAGTTGGCGACTTTGCGCAGCCTGGTGAAATGGGCGGCGCGGATTGACGATCCGGCGTTGGCGCCAGGCCTAATTGCCGAGGCCTGGCAAGCGATGATTTCCGGTCGGCCGCGCCCCGTGGCCCTCGAAATGCCATGGGACATGTTCACCAACGCCACCGAAGTGACGCCGACGGATCCGCTGCCGCGCCTGGCCGATCCGCTGCCCGATGCAGTGCGCATTGCCGCCGCCGCCGAATTGATCAAGGCCGCGCGGTCACCGATGATTTTTGTCGGCTCGGGCGCGATCGGCGCCGATATCGCGGCACTGGCCGAACGGCTCGGCGCACCGGTGGCAAGTTTCCGGGGTGGGCGCGGGGTGCTGGATGATCGCCACCCATTGGCAATGACGGTGGCGTCCGGCGGGCGCATCTGGCCGGAGGTTGATCTGGTGATCGGCATCGGCACGCGCATGGAAGCGCCGGGCTGGCGCTGGCCGGCGGCGCGGGCGGGACAGAAGCGGATCAGGATCGATATCGATCCGGCGGAATTGCGGCGCGGCAAGCCGGATGTTGGCATCCTGGCGGATGCAAAGGCCGCGGTGACCGCATTGCTCACCGCCCTGCCCGGCCCGTTCGCCGGCTGGGCCGGACGGGTGGGCGAGGTTCGCGCGGCCGTGCAATCCGAAATCCAGGCGATCAAGCCCCATATTGAGTATTTGAACATTCTGCGCAGCGTGATGCCGAATGATAGTTTTGTGGTCGATGAAGTTTGCCAATCCGCCTTTACCGCCTATTTCGGCTATCCGATCCATCGCCCGGGCGGCTTCGTGACATCCGGCTGGCAAGGCACGCTGGGGGCGGGGTTTCCGATTGCGTTGGGGGTGAAGGTTGGCGCGCCGGACAAGAAAGTCGTGTCGCTGACCGGCGATGGCGGGTTCCTGTTTGCGAGCAACGAATTATCCACCGCCGTGCAGCATAATATCGGACTATGCACGGTGGTGTTTAATAACAGCGCCTATGGCAATGTGCTGCGCGACCAGACCCAGCGCTTTGCTGGGCGGGTGCATGGCGCTAAGCTGCATAATCCAGATTTGCAGGCGTACGCGGCAAGTTTCGGGGTGAAATCCTGGCGCGTCACCAGCCCGGAGAATTTCCGTCCAGCGATCGAGGCGGCGCTGGACGAACCGGGACCAACACTGGTTGAGGTGATCACCGATATCGCCACCGAAGTCAGTCCGTGGGAATTCATTTCCCCAGGTCGGGGTTAACACCATGGACACGATTGCCACGCTCACCGAGCTGATCGCCTTCGATACGACCAGCCGCAATTCCAACCTCGCCTGCATTGACTGGGCACGCGCCCTGGTCGAAGCGCAAGGTGCGACCACGCGGATGGATTGGAACGCGGATCGCACCAAGGCCAACATGCTGGCGACCTTCGGCGAAGGCCCTGGCGGGACGGTGTTTTCCGGCCATGTCGATGTGGTGCCGACCGATGGCCAGGCCTGGACCGCCGATCCGTTTACCGCAACGATCCACGACGGGCGCCTGCATGGCCGCGGCGCCTGCGACATGAAGGGGTTTGTCGCCGCAGTGCTGGCCCATTCTGATCTGTTCGGTAAGGCAAACACGCGCGAGCCAATCCATATTGCGCTGACTTATGACGAGGAACTTGGCTGCCTCGGCATTCCCCATCTGATCGCAGCTCTGGACCAATGGGATGTGCACCCGACCGGCTGCGTGGTGGGGGAGCCAACATCGATGCGGCTGGTATCAGCGCATAAAGGCGGGCGGGTTTATCGCGCGCGCGTGACCGGACGCGCGGCGCATTCGTCGCTGACGCCAACAGCGGTGAACGCCATCGAATACGCCGCACGGCTGATCGCCCGCATCGCTGAGATCGGCGCGCGCTATCGCGACCATGGCGCGCGGGCAGATGGGTTTGACGTGCCGCACAGCACGATTTCGACCAATTTGTTCGACGGTGGCAACGGCCCCAACATCGTGCCGGCGCTGGCGGAATTCCTGTTCGACTACCGCTACATCCCCGCCGATCCGGCGGACGCGATGATCGATGAATTGCGCGTTTACGCTGCAACTTTGCAAAGCGACATGCGCGCGATCGCCGATGA
Source organism: Acetobacteraceae bacterium (assembly GCA_025352995.1). Classification (GTDB taxonomy): domain Bacteria; phylum Pseudomonadota; class Alphaproteobacteria; order Acetobacterales; family Acetobacteraceae; genus CAITOL01. The sequence continues at coordinate 4,843 of JANXRN010000027.1, read as the reverse complement.
AGCCAGGATCGATTTCACCCTGGTCAACGCCATCCCGGCACTCGCCGCGCCGGAAGATGCGGCGATTTACCGCTTGTCCCACGCGCTCGCCGCTGATCCGATGGTCGAGAAAGTCGCCTACGGCACCGAAGCTGGCTTCTTCCAGGCCTATGGCGTGCCGACAGTGGTGATCGGTCCGGGCAGCATTCAGCAAGCGCACAAGGCGGATGAATGGGTGAGCGTGGACCAGCTCGGCTTATGCGACCGGTTTATGGAAGGGTTAGTGGCAGGATTGTAGGTCCGCGGTCGCGGCCGATAGCCCGTGCTGATACCAAGCGCCCGAATGGCTGACCGTTCCAGCCATTCGGGCACTTGGTATTGCGCACCGGGTTGGCCGGCGGCGGTGCGCCAAGCAAAGACTTATACCAAGCGCCGTTGACCCATTCTTCATGGGTCAACGGCGCTTGGTATGACACATCGGCAAAAGCTGACCCAGCTTTACAAATCGTGCCAAGCAAGCAAGATGCCGCCCAATGGAAATATATCCGGGGGGCCGTTTCGCGATGAGCGAGAAATTGTCGTTGTTGGCTTTACGGATTGGTTTTGTCGTGGCCTTGCTGATCACGGCCGCCGTCGCGGTAGAGCTACCCGCAGCCATGCGCAGCATCCTGCAGATCATGCGCCAGCCAACCCATATCGGGCTGCCAATAACACCTGAGAACCTGGTGTTGCAGCCCAATCACAGCGACCTGGAAATCGATCTGCAGAACATCGACGAAGTTGCCCGCACTATCACGGCGCAAATCAGGATCTATCACCACTGCGCCACCGGATGCGGCGACTATATCGATCGCGTGCATATCTTCCAGGCCGTAACGGACGAAACCACCTCGCGCCGGATGCCACCGTCAGTGGTCTTCGACATCCCCAACGTCACCGGCGACAGTAATCGATCCGTCGCCATCCCGGTTCGTGGAGATGTCTTGTATTTTCCGCTGGATCGCTACGATCTGTCACTTGGCTTCGCCATCGAGCGGGTATTCAAGGACCAGCCCGCGAAATACCTCACCGCCCAGGAAGGTTCCGGGGCGATAGAGATCACCATAGACGAACGCCTCGCCCGACTTGAAATGGTCGAGTTCAAGGTCGTGCCGCCAGCCTCGGCAAAGCTGAAGGCTTTCGATCTGGAATATCTCTACGTCGCCCAGATCGGACTGGAGCGTCCGGCCTTCATCCAACTTGTCACCATCATCGTAACGCTGCTCACGGTGCTGGTTTCGATCTACACCACCCTTACCCGGCCGTTCGACACCTTGCTGCTCGGGGCGGGCACGTCAATCCTCGGGATCTATGGCGCGCGATCGCTGGTCCTGGGCGGGTTTCCGGTCGACAGCACGCTTATCGATACGACGTTTGCGGGCGTGGTTTTGTTCAACCTCGTTGCAATCACATTCCGCGCCGCCAACCACTTCCACGCGCTTGGTGGTTTGAAGTTGCTGCCCTGGGCGATCAAATCCGACGATCCCTGACCGCGCCGAACAGACCGTCAGATCCCGAACACGTTCTCCACCGCCGCCGCCAATTCACCGCGTTCGACCTGGGTCACGATATCGGTGAGCGCGACATGGGACGGGGCCGGCACGCCGATTTCAGCTCCTTTTGCGGCGATGAAGCCATTCATGAACTGAATTTCGGTGCGGCGGCCTTTCAGCATGTCTTGCCCCATCGACGGGCGCCCTTCGCTGTTGCGGCCACTGGTGGCGGCGGCTTTGGCCATCGCGGTATCAATCGCGGCAAAGGCTGCTTCATCGCCTTCGGCCGCACGCGCCAAAGCTTCGGGTTCGAACGCGCCGAGCTTTTCCAACGTGTAGCCCAGCGCCTGGCCAACCCGCACCGCCTGGCCACCCAAGCGGATCGACGCGCGACGCACTTCTTCATAGCCATCCATCACCGTGTTCGACATGCCGGTGGCCGCCGAAACGCCGTTGCGCATGCCGTTAAGGCACAACTTGGACCAACGCTCCCCCCACAAATTCGGCGTCGCCTTGGCGCTGTCGATGCCGGAAATCATCTCGACCAGCATCTTCACCCGATCCGTGATGCGGCCATGCACTTCACCAATGCGGAACACGGTGTGGTTGACACCCCCTTTGGGCACCAGGCGCCGTACCTCCCCCGCCGCATGCATATCGACCGAAATGGATGACGCGATGCAGCCCACCACTTTGCCCCAGCCAACCACGCCGGCAATCCGTTCCTCATTCAAACAATTCTGAATCGATAGCACGAACCCCGACGGCGCAAGATATTGACGGATCATCATCGTCGCCCATTCGGTGTCGTAGGATTTCACGCACACCATGGCGATATCGATCGGGCGCTGCTTCGCCAGCCCCTGTGCCTCGGTCAAATGCATGATCGGCACGGCAACGTTGGCGGTTTCTTCGTCCGTCATCCCGGTCAGGCGCAAACCACGGGCGCGGATTGCCTCGACATTCTCCGGCCACCAATCAATGATCGTCACGTCGTGGCCCAGCCGATGCAAATGCCCGCCGACATAGCCGCCCACCGCGCCGCCGCCGACTATCGCTATTCTTGGACGCATGGATTGGTTCCCTATTTGAACTTGCTAACAAGGTAGATGGTGGAAGGAACGGAAGGAAGGGATTCTTCTTTTTGCGAACAAAAAGAAGCAAAAAAACTTCATCCGTTCCTTGCCGTTGGCGTACCTACTCTCGCAGTTAATTTTGATATCGTAACAAAATAAGCGTAGCTGTGCTACGTCGCCTTATAACCATTCTAGGCGTCCGGTGGGGCCGACCACCATCTGCGCGCCCCGAACGGCCTCAACCCAGGCCGGCGGCGGCCAAGCCACGTCGCGCTTCACCTTCGCGACCGTCTTCCCAGGCGGCACGAACAGCATCCGCTCCAGCACGGCAACGATCTTGCGCGCTGCGGGAACGTCGGCCAGAAACCGCACAGATTCCTCGTGTGACAGCAAAAGCTCCCAATCGCTGAGCTTCTGATGAATGTCTGGCATCCGCGCCACCAGCCAGCCATATCCCTTCGGAAAGGACAGGCTCGGCTTGCGGACGCGGTCCGACCGCTTGCCGTTCTCCGACGGGCGCTCCCTTGGTGCAGGCAAAGTCCCAGCCCGCCACTGCGCAACCAACCGGTCCAACCGCCGCCCCATGCGCCCGACGCGGTTCCAGAGCTCAAGCCAAAACATCGGCTTGCTCCGGTCACGCGCCGACGCAATGCCTAACGCGGCTTGCAGCAGGGTGAAGAACGGGACGAATGAAATCATATCGCGACGATATATGTTCGCTATATGTTCCGTCAAGCTTTTTCCCCGAGTTCCCGATCCAAGACGGAAAGAGCCGTCAGATTCGATCCACTCGCCTTTGATTTGGTGGAACGGCCCCCCTTACGCGCGGGTAGTGCGCGTTAGGATTGCACCAGGAGCAGAACACGGCCATTACATTGCATCTACGCAATGTACAAAAAAGACCATCCTTCCGCTACCAAACCCGCGTCACCATCCCATCAAACACCGCGTCGGCTGAAATAATCGCCACATCATAGCGTTCCGCCGTCGCCGCCAGCAGTCGGTCGAACGGATCGCGATGCGCCCAGTCCATGATGGCTGCCCGCAGGCAAATCCTCTGATCCAATCCGGCAACGCCTCCGCCCTGGCGTTCGAGCAACGCCGGCAGGTCGGCAATAAACGGCACCATCTCCGGCCATTTGCCGATGCGTGTTTTCTGCCCGATTTCGAAAAAACTGATCGGGCTGACCAGCACCGTTTCTGCGCGCAACATCGCCGATGTTGCCCGGTCCGACAGGCGCGGATCGCCGGATAAGCTCCAGGCCCAACTATGCGTGTCGAGCAGGACTGCCTTCACGCATCGCCTTCCCAGGCCGCCAGATCGTCAGCATCCAGCGGCGCCAGGAAATCAGGCCCGGTCCCCGCCAGTTCGGCCTTCAGCAACCCGATCTGGAAGCGTCCTTGCGGGATCGGCACCAGGCGCACGACAGGGCGATTGCCCTTGGCAATCGTTACCTCGTCCCCAGCCAAAGCAGCATCGATCAGCTTGGACAGGTTAGTTTTGGCCGCATGAACCGAATGTTGCTGCATGACATCCTCACTCATCATGCGGCTAACTTAGCTAATCACCCCGCCCTTTTCAAGCCCACCACCTGCAACCCCGGATGCGGCTGGTCATAGCGATCAATCGACATCCCCAACCGTCGCATCACCGCGACCGACGCTTCATTGTCATGCGTCGTGGTCGCCACAATCCGCCCCACCGCCATCGCAGCGAATGCGTGATCGATCAGCGCCCAAGCAGCCTCGGTCGCGAGCCCCTGCCCTTGCGCTGATGGATGAAAAGCCCAGAACAGCCCAAGCTCCATCGTCCGCCCGGCATCGGCAATCCCACCCCACGACGGCAGCCGCGCGAACGGCTCAAACGACGGCACATAGCCGACCAGCCCGAGAAACCGCCCCCCATCGCGCGCCACCACCGCCCGCTCACCCAGCGGCGGCTGATAGAGATTTTCATGCGTGTCATAGCTCGCCACCGTCCAGGTGAGCCACGCGGCGCGGTCGGCCCGGTCTTGCCGCGACCCATCCCAGCCAATTGCCTCAAACAATTCCTGGCACGCCGCCAGATCGTCCCCCACCAACCGCCTGATTTCCAGACGGTCAGTGGTCAGCACCGGCACGGCGAACGGATTGTCCGCCATTGCCGCGCCTCAGACGCGCATGTCGCGGATGAAGGCCTTGATCCGCGGCGCCACATCGGCATTGAAGCGCCGTCCGTTGAACAGCCCGTAATGGCCAACGCCCGGCTGCTCGAAA
>JANXRN010000008.1 GCA_025352995.1 Acetobacteraceae bacterium | reverse complement strand
AATCGTGTCAAACGCCAGCGATGACTTGCCGGAGCCGGAAAGCCCGGTGATCACCGTCAGCATGTCGCGCGGGATTTCGACGTCGACGTTCTTCAGATTATGCTCGCGCGCGCCGCGCACGACGATATTGCCGGCCATCGGTTTTGTTCTCGTGTTGTTCTTCCGCAATATGGCCCGGTCATGCGGTTTTGTGAAGGAGGAAGGAAGCAGTTCTTTTTGTGAACAAAAAGAACCAAAAAAAACTTTCTCTCACTTTGCGGCCGTTGGCTTGGGTCTCTGGATAGTGCGTACGCCAACGGCAACAAATTGATGAAGTTTTTTTGCTTCTTTGTTTTCAAACAAAGAAGACCTTCCTCGCCTTTGCCTGACGCTTTCCTCGGCCGAAACAAAACAGATGCACAAAGACGAATCGCACGCTATAGAGGCGGCTCCACAACAACGAATGAGTTCCATGCCAGACGAATCGACCCACGCCCGTATGCTGCAGTTGACGGCGCAAATTGTCTCCGCACATCTCGGCAACAACAATGTTACCTCAGAAGCATTGCCGGCACTGATCAACTCGGTTTATGCCAGCCTGTCCGGCGCCGGCCATGTAGCTGCTGAACCGGTGCGTCCGGAACCCGCAGTGCCGGTGAAAAAATCGGTGTTTGCCGATTATATTATCTGCCTTGAAGACGGCAAGAAGCTGAAGATGCTGAAGCGGCATTTGGCAACCTCGTTTGATTTGACGCCGGAGCAGTATCGCGCCCGTTGGGGTCTGGCGTCGGATTATCCGATGGTGGCGCCTAACTATGCCGCGCGCCGTTCGGAACTGGCTAAGACGATTGGCCTTGGTCGTAAGCCGGCAGCCCCGGCGCCGAAGCCGGTCGCAGCGCCCGCCAAGCGGGGTCGCAAGCCCAAGGCCTGAATACCGCCCCAAGACATAGGGTGCTATGAAAATCGCCGCTCCACGTCAGTGGGGCGGCTTTTTTGTCTTGGGGGGACCGTCAATGCCCAGTGATTTGAGCTTCGAGGCCAGCCGTACGCGCATTGCCGCTGCATCGCGGCATCTCGCTGGCGGGGTGTCGAGCAATTTCCGCCTCGGCATGGCCCCGACGCCGTTGGTGTTTGATCGTGCTGCCGGGCCGTATTTGTTCGATGCTGATGGCAACCGGCTGATCGATTATTATCTCGGCATGGGCCCGATGATCCTGGGCCATACGCCGGCTGACGTCATTGCCGCCGCGACCGCGCAAATGGCCGATGGGTTGTTGTATGGTGGGCAATCGGCGCCGGAGGCCGAAGCCGCGCGGCTGGTCTGCGCGATGGTACCGTGTGCGGAACGGATGCGCTTTTGTTCGTCGGGCAGTGAAGCCGTGCAGGTTGCTTTGCGCTTGGCACGCACGGCAACTGGCCGTCAGGTGATCGTGAAGTTCGCCGGGCATTATCATGGTTGGTTCGACAATATCCTGTGGTCCACCACCCCACCGCCTGGCGCCAACGGGCCGGTCGCCGGCAGCCTCGGGCAACCTCGCGAAACCGATGAACTCGAAGTGCTGGAATGGAATGATCTGCCGTCGTTACAAGCCCGCCTGGCCCGTGGCGACGTAGCGGGTGTGATCATGGAACCCATCATGTGCAATCAGGGCGCCATATTTCCACATCCGGGTTACCTCGAAGGCGCACGCGCCGCCTGCACCGCCACTGGCACAATTCTGATCTTCGATGAAGTTATCACCGGATTTCGTGTGTCTCCCGGTGGCGCACAGCAATTGCTCGGCGTCATCCCGGACCTCGCGACCTTCGCCAAAGCCATTGCCAACGGCTTCCCGGTGGCCGCCATTGCCGGGCGCGCCGATCTGATCGACCTCGTCACCCAAGGCGTCGTGCATGGCGGCACCTATAACGGCCAGGCCGTCACCATGGCGGCAACCGTTGCCACCCTCACCCGCCTCGGCGATCCTGCAACCCTTGCCGCCATCGCACCGCGCGGGCAGCGCCTGATGGCGGGCATTCAGGCGGCATTCGATCGCGCCGGCATCGCGGCTTACGTTGGTGGCTTGCCCCAGATTTTCCATGTCGCGCTTGGGTTGCGCGCCGCGCCGCGCAACTGGTCCGATCTCGGCAAAATGGATCGGGCGCGCTACAGCGCATTCACCGCCGCCTTGCTGCGCCGCGGGGTGCGCGCGCTGGAGCGCGGGGCGTGGTTTCTATCGACCGAACATGATGATGCGGTAATCGACGCGACGCTGGCGGCGGTCGGCGCGGCGGTGCAGGAGATTTGAGCACGGAAGGGCTTCTTTGGTAAAAGAGACTCCAAAGCAAGAAGAATCAGAAGGCAAGCAGTTCTTTTTGTGAACAAAAAGAACCAAAAAAACTTTTTATCCATTCTTGCCGTTGGCGTGCCTCCCCCGCAATCGCGCAACGCTGGGAACCAAAGGGTTAAAGTTTTTTTGCTCCTTTTTTTTCAAAAAAAGGAGTGCTTTCTTGGCTTTAATTTTCCTGCGGTAAGGGCCAGGGAGAACCTGGGCAGTTACCAAAAGGGAACGCGTTAGCTTGGCGTCAGAGCCACCACCAATTCCGCCGCCGAATCCACCGCTGCCGCCGAGAACAGCATCGGCACATACTCCCCCGCCGCCCAAAGCGGCGCCAGATCGCCGTAATGGGCCGACCGCGGATCACCAGACTGGCCGGGGGCGTTGATGCATACGCTGGCATCCCAGTTGCCGACATCGACAACCATCCGGAACGATGCCCCGGTGGTGACACGGAAGTCCGAGACGCGATAGCCAGCAGCCATCGGTGTGGAGCCGGACCCGCCCTTGGGCACCGGCCCGACGCTGTGCAAAGTGGGGGTGATGCGGGCGAGCGGGTGGGCAAAAAAACCGTGATGCAACCGGCCCCATTGCCAGGCTTCGATATCGGCACCCATGCGGGCGCGACATTCCGCCATGGCATTGGTCAGCGTTCGCAGCAGCAGCGCGTCGCGGTCCGGAATGCGCTTGTCGGCATTTTCCAGCATGGCGAGCAGGGTTTCGATGTCGCCAGGGACCAGCAGGGCACGGACGATTTTGTCCTCCGCCACCAGGTCGAGCATCGCGGGCTTAAGGTGCTTGGTCCACCAGACCTCAAACAACGCGGCGGCGGCATTGTTGCGGCGCAAGTGGAAATCCCATCCCGCCAGTAGTGCCAGGGCCGTGGCGGCATCGCCGGTCGCCGGCGGCGCTGGCAGAAGCGGCGCGATGCGGCTTGCCGGGGTGGAAAAATCATCAGTTTGCAGCGCCTGCGACTCCGCCAGCGTGTGGCTGGTTTGGCCGTCCAACACATCGTGGATACGGCTGGTGCGCGACCGCTCGGCCCACTCAAAGCCGAGCTTGCGGTCCTGGTAAGGATAATCCGCCGGCAAATTCATTTCGTTGGCGGTGGCAACGAAGCCGCGGTCTGGGTTGATGCTGCGCGGCAAGTCGGCGAATTTGATGAAGCCGTCCCATTCATAGCGGCCATCACCGGGCACCGGCAGTAGGCCGTCCCAGTTGGGGCGATGCGGCGCGCGGCCGGCCGCGTACCAGGCGATGTTGCCGTCGCAATCAGCGTAAACCTGATTAACCGACGGGGTCGACCAGCCCTGCAAGCTGCGCTCGAAATCCGCCAGAGAGCCAGCTTCCATATAGGCAATCGAGGTCAAATAGGCTGAGGCGCCGGCGGAAAACCATACCGATCGCACCGCGTAGGCGCGATGGCAGGCCGGGTCTTCATGGACCACCGGGCCATGGCGGGTGAATTTCAGCGTGACGCTTTGCGCGGCGTGGCCGCGCACCGGGATGGTTTCGCTGACCACGCGCATGTCCTCCCAACCGTCGCCGTACCGATAGCGATCCGGGTTGGCGGGGTCGGTTTCGTAGACGTAAAGGTCTTCCTGATCCATCGGGAAGATGGTCAGGCTGAAGGCGCAATAATCATTATGGCCGATCGATATGCCGGGCAGCGCAGGCTCGCCCGCGCCGATCACGTCAATGCCGGGGCCGGTCAGGTGAATGATCATGCGCAGCGACGGCAGCGCGTGGGCGCGGTGCGGGTCGCTGGCCAGAATCGGGCGCCCGGTTGCGGTGCGCGATCCCGATACCGCCCAGTTGTTCGAGCCTTGTTCGTAAACATCGCCAAGATCGGTGACGCCGGTCCATTTCCAGGCATCTTCCAAGGATGCCGCAAGGCGCTCCGGGGAGAAATCAAGCCGGACGGTCGCGAGCTTGAACACATCGAGCACGTTGGCAGGGATTTCGGCGACATCCAGACCATCGGGCACTTGCGCCGTCCAGGCCGGCTCCAGCGATCGGCGAACCAGATCGGTCGCGTCGTCGGCACGGGCGAGAATTTGCGCGCGCGCCACTTCGGACAACACGTTGCGCACCAGCCCATGGCCGCGGATGCGAACGACGTCTTCGGCCGACCAGCGCGCAGGCTTGATGTCGGTTGCGGCAAATTCCGGCGGCAGCTTGCTGGGGTCGGTGACGGTTTGGGCAATCCACGCGTTGATGCCCTGCACGAAAGCGTCGGTGATGGTCTGCGCTTCCTGGGTGCCGTACGCCGCCCATTCGGCCTGCATGTCGCCGCGATACAAAAACAGCCGCGCGGCGCGATCTTCGGCCAGGAAGCCCGGCCCGAAATCCTCGGCGAGCTGCCCGAGGCCACGCTTGCGCCACAGATCAAGCTGCCACAGCCGTTCGCGCGCAACCGCGAAACCCTGGGTGAAAAACACATCATGGCGTGTGGCCGCGCGGATATGCGGAATGCCCCAGCGATCCATCACGATCTCGGCCGGCGCGTTAAGGCCGGGGACAGTCATATGGAGGCGATCGGTCATGCAGCTATTCCTTGCGACGAGTCTGGGGACAGGGTTTCACGATGGCGTCGAATTGCCTAGCCTTGGAGGAAGATCAGGAGAACCCGCATGCCCGCTTCCAATGTTCCACCGCTTGACGTGACCGAAATCCTCGATGGCATTCGCGCTTGGGTGGAAATCGAAAGCCCCACCACCGATGCGGAAGCGGTTAATCGCGTGGTCGACAAGGTGGCGGCCGACTATGCAACGATCGGCGCGAAGCAGGAACGTATTCCCGGCCGCGACGGGTTCGGCGACCATCTGCTGGTCACCTCGCCCTGGGGCGGCGATGGGCCCGGTATCCTGGTGCTCAGCCACCTCGATACCGTGCATGACATCGGCATGCTCGCCACGCGCCTGAAATTCCGCGTCGAAGGCGATGTCGCCTACGGGCCGGGCATTTACGACATGAAAGGCGGCGCCCACATCGCCTTTGCCGCGATGCGCCACCTGGCCCGGTTGGGAAAGGAAACCGCGCTGCCCATCCGGCATTTATTCGTCTCCGAAGAAGAAGTCGGCAGCCCGACTTCGCGGGAAGTGATTGAGCGGGAGGCGCGGCGGGCGAAATACGTGCTGGTCACCGAACCGGCCCGCGAAGGCGGCAAGGTCGTGACCGCCCGCAAAGGTGTTGCCCGCTTCGACCTCACCATCAAAGGCCGCGCCGCCCATTCCGGCGCCCGCCACGGCGATGGGCGCAGCGCGATCAAGGAACTTGCCCGGCAAATTCTCGACCTCGAAGCGATGAACGATCTGGCAACCGAGGTCACCGTCAATGTCGGCGTGATCGCCGGCGGCACCCGCGCCAACGTGGTGCCGGAAGAAGCCCGCGCCGAAATCGATATGCGGGTGCCCAACCAGGTGATCGGGGATGCCGCCGTCGCACGGGTGCTGGCGGTCAAAGCCTATGATCCGGACGTCGCGCTCACCATGACCGGCGGCCTCAACCGCCCGGGCTACGAAAAATCCCCGGAAATCGAAGCCCTGTTCCAGCACGCGCGCAAAATCGCTGCTGGCATTGGCATCGATCTGCAGGACCTAAAAACCGGCGGCGGCAGCGACGGCAATTTCACCGCGATGTTCGCCCCGACCCTGGACGGGCTGGGCGTGGACGGGCAGGGCGCGCATACCGACCAGGAACAGCTTTACGTGTCGTCCCTGGTGCCGCGGACCAAGCTACTGTTGGGGTTGTTTGAGGCGTTAGGGGAGTAGGTTTCTGGTAGCCTCCACCTGTCCGATGTGGTATTTCTTACGACATCATGATCGATCGGGACCATGTGATGGCCTAGCAGGACACCACGACATTGTCGCGCAAATTCCAGATTTCGATTCCGAAGTCGGTGCGAACCGCGCGGGCCTGGCAGGCCGGGCAGGTCTTCGCTTTCGTTCCAAAGGGCGAAAGCATGATGCTGGTGCCGGTGCCGCCGCTGGAACGACTTGCCGGCATAGCGCGTGGCGCAAAAGCTGACGACTATCGTGACCGGTCCGATCTTGGGTAATGCGTGTTGTCGATAGCTCGGCGTGGATTGAATATCTGATCGGCTCGCCCCTCGGTGTGGCCCTGGCATCCGAACTGCCCGATCGCGCCCACTGGGTGGTGCCGACGATCGTGCAGTGGGAACTGACAAAATGGCGGACACAATAATCTATGCGACCGCGCGAGCCGAGGGCGCAGATTTGCTGACCTGTGATCGGCATTTTGACGGGCTGCCCGGGGTGCGGTTCATCGCCAGGACGGGGGCCTGACCATGGTCGCCAGCCCAAGCTTCGCCGACTATCTGCGCGAATTGCTCGCCCCGCTCGGGCTGATCAGCGTGCGGCGCATGTTCGGTAAATCGGGCGTGTTCTGTGACGGCGTCATGTTCGGCATGGTCGCCGACAACATGCTTTATTTCCGCGTCGATGACGGCAACCGGGACGCCTTCGCCGAAGCCGCCGCCGAGCCACCGCTCAGCTACTGGAAAAAGGGCGAGCTGATCGATCTCGCCTTCTGGCGCGCACCCGATCATCTGTTTGATGATGAAACGGCACTGCTCGCCTGGGCGCGGCTCGCACTTGCGGCCGCCTACCGCGTTTCAGCGCGACGCAAGCGCAAAGTATAGTCGCGTGGGGATTTAATTTTTTGAGCGAAAGTCTTCTTTGTTTGAAAACAAAGAAGCAAAAAAACTTTACCACTTTGGTCCCGAGCGTAACTGCTCACCCCACCCCCACCAATCTACCCTCGGTTAACGCCAGCCTCGTCGCCTCCAGCACTGACTGTCCGGCGATTTTTGCCGTGCTGCCCA
>JANXRN010000502.1 GCA_025352995.1 Acetobacteraceae bacterium | reverse complement strand
CCATCCGCCAACCTTGATGCGTGCACTGCGCGTGGCGGATGGCGCAAGGGCTTATCCGCCCTACGATTTTTTCTAATTAATCACGTTGTTCGGGCGATTTCTATAGGAACCCGATGCTAATCCATGGCACCGCCGCGACGACGATCAAGCCGGCAAGCACCGCAAGCAAATAAGGCCAGATCCGCCGCATGGCCGCGTCGGGGGACACCCGCCCGATGGCGCAGGCGGCGTAATAGCCCACCCCGAATGGCGGCGCGAACAGGCCGATGCCCATCGCCAGGATGACCACCATGGCGTAATGAACTTCATGAATGCCAACCGCGCGCGCTGACGGGAACAGCAACGGCCCGAACAACACGATGGCGGGGATGCCTTCGAGCACGCTGCCCAGCACGATGAAGGCCGCGATCGAAATCGCCATGAAGCCGGCCGCCCCACCGGGCATCTGCGCCATCGCCAGGGCCAACTGCTTGGAAAATCCCGATTGGGTCAGCGCCCAGGCCATGCCGGTGGCGGTGCCGATGATCAGCAGGATCGCGCCCGACAAAGATGCGGTTTCGACCAGCATCGGCAGCAGCCGCTGCCACGGAAACTGACGGTAGATCAGAATGCCGACCACGACGGCATAGACGATGCCGATGGTGGAAACTTCAGTCGCGGTCGCCACCCCTTCGACGACGGCGGTGCGGATCACGAAAGGTAGGATCAGCGCCGGTAGCGAAACGATGAAGGCTTTCCCGACCACGCCCCAGGGCGGCCGCTTGACCCCGTCCAGATTTTCGCGCCGGCCGCGCCAGCGCGCGATCAGCGCCAAGGCCACCGCCAGTACCAAAGCCGGCATCAACCCGCCGGTGAACAAGGCGGCGATGGATACGCCGGTGACCGATCCGATGGTGATCAGCACAAGCGACGGCGGAATGGTCTCACTCATCGCGCCGGACGCGGCCAGAAGTGCGACCAGTTCGCCTTCATTGGCGCCGCGCCGCTTCATTTCGGGGAACAGCACCGGGGCGACGGCTGCCATGTCGGCGGCCTTTGATCCGGAAATGCCGGATACCAGATACATCGCGCCGAGCAGCACGTAGGACAGCCCGCCGCGCACATGGCCCAACAGCGACGACAGAAACGCCACCATGGCGCGCGCCATCCCGGTCATTTCGATCAGCAGCCCGAGGAAGACAAACAGCGGCACGGCGAGCAGGATGAGGGAACTCATCCCCTCATCCATGCGCGAAACGACCACGGTGAGCGGGGTGCGGGTCAAGGTCGCGAGATAGGCCAAGGTTGCCAGCCCGAAGGCGAAGCCGATCGGCACCGACACCAGCACCGCGGCGGCGAGCAGGACCACGAAGAACAGCACCAGGTTCCAGTTGCCGAAATCTTTGAGCCATGGCGCGCCGAGATGCAGCACGGCCGCGAGTGCGGCGACCACGACCAGGCCGAACGCCGCATCGCGCCACGCCAGCCGCCCCAACTGGCGCAAGGCGGTCAGCGCCATCAGCCCGGCGCCGACCGGGATCGCCATCGCGCGGTAGGTGTTATGGATGCCGAGCGCGGGGGTTTCGATGAACCATTCATCGGCCGCGTATTCCCAGGCCGATGGCAACATCACCGCGAGGAACACCGCGACCGAGGCCAGCGCCAACGCCTCAATCCGCGCCCGCGCCGGCCCTGACACGCCGCCGACGATGGCGGTCAACCGCATATGTTCGGACCGCTGCAACGCCACCACGCTGCCCAGCATGGCGAGCCACAGGAACAGGATGGAAGCGAGTTCGTCCGACCACACCAGCGGCGCGTGGAACGCGTAGCGCGCCGCCACGCCGCTGAACAACACGATGATTTCCGCCAGCACCAGGATCGCCGCCGGAATTTCGGCGATCAGCCGCAAGGCGCGATCCAGGCGCTGCATGGTTACGACAAGGTGCCGACTTCGCCTTCCAGCACGGCCCAGGCTTCGTCGCCATATTTCTTCTTCCATTCGGCGTAGAACCCAGCCGATTTCAGCGCGTCGCGGAAAGCCGGCTTGTCAACTTCAACGAATTCCAGCCCCTTGGCTTTCAGATCGGCGATCACGGACCCGTTTAGCGCGGCGATGTCGGCGCGTTCTTTCAGGGCGGCGGCGTTGAGTTCGGTGGCGATGATCGCCTGCGCGTCCTTCGGCAGGGAAGCAAAGCCCTTGGCATTGGCGAGCATCCAGAACCCATCCCACATGTGGCTGGTCATCGAACAGTATTTCTGCACTTCGTACAGCTTGGCGATCTGGATCAGGGTCAGCGGGTTTTCCTGGCCTTCGGCGATCTTGGTTTGCAGGGCGGAATAAACCTCGGCGAAGTTGATGCTGATCGGCGACGCACCCAAGGCTGTGAACATGCTGGTCCACAAGGGCGAGACCGGGACGCGGATCTTGAAGCCTTTGAGGTCGGCGGGGCCTTTGACCGGGCGGCCGGAACTGGTGATCTGGCGGAAGCCGTTGTCCCATATCTTGTCGAAGGCAATAAGCCCGCGCTTGTCGATTTCGGACCGCACATGGGCACCGAGTTTGCCGTCCATGGCTTTCCAGACCGTGTCGTAGTCCTTGAACGCAAAGCCGATGCCGTTGATCGATGCTGCTGGCACCAGGGTGGACAAGATCAGCCCGGACAGGGTGAAGAAATCGATGGCGCCGGACCGCAGCTGCGACAGCATGTCGGTGTCCGACCCGAGCTGATTATTGGGGAAAATCTGAATGTCCACCGCGCCGTTGGTCGCCGCCTTGATCCGGTCGGCGGCTTCCTGCTGGCGGATGGTTTGCGGATGCGTCACCGGGGAATTATTGGCGAGCTTCAAAGTGAAGGCCGCCGCGCGGGCCGGGCGGGCGCCGATGGTGACCAATGGCAGGGCAGCGCCGGCAAGCAGGGTGCGACGGTTGAGGACGGACATAGTTTGTTCCTTGGACTTGGTTTTCCCCGGCAAGAGCGTCGGAACGAATTGAAGCTGTGCCGCGCCGCGCTTGATCGGTTCGATGATTTCCCGGTTGAATTTGCTCGGGCTAGGCTTGGATCAGATGGCTAGCGTGTGTTTCGGTTGCGCTGAATCGGCGGACACGCTCTGGCGTCATGTTTTCACGATCATCGTTATCCGCTCAGACGAAACCGTATGAACGGATGGTGCGCTAGGCGATACGAAATGCGCTCGGCGAATTCCGATTTCATGGGTGGCATGGGTTGTCACCGGGATGGTTGCATGCTTTGATGACGCGTGAGGTTAATTTCGCCTCTTATAGGGATATATCAATTGTTAATTGTCAATAAAATTAAGTTCGCGTTTTTGGGATTGGTTACGGCAGCGGGGCTTTGTGCGGCAATGCCAGCGCGGGCCGCCCTCGTTGTAAATGGCGACTTCGAAACGGGGTCGTTATCAGGCTGGACGGCGACAGGCAACGTCGTGGCGCAGGCCACGCCATTTTTTGGTTTTAACAATAGCGATTATGGCAGCTACTTTGCCGTGTTCAACGCCGGGAACGACGCCGCCCCCAACGGCGTGCTGTCGCAGACCATCTCCACCGTTGTGGGAACCAATTATGTGCTGAGTTTTGACTACGGTGCTAACGGCCAAGGACAGTCAATGAACGCCTCAGCCTACTCAGACATCGGGGATGCTCTGGCCACTGAGCTTGTTTTCAGCTACACCCCTGTCCGACAGGGATTCCTGTTGAACTTCGCCGCAACGTC
>JANXRN010000423.1 GCA_025352995.1 Acetobacteraceae bacterium | reverse complement strand
GAAGAAACCGGCAGCGTCAACTTCAAGCCCTTCGTGATCGCCAATCGCGACGAACTCAAAGCCGATATTTGCATCATTTCCGACACCGGCATGTGGGACATCGATACGCCGGCGATCAGTTCCAGCCTGCGCGGCATGACCTATATGGAAGTGACGTTGAAGGCAGCGAGCCGCGACTTGCATTCGGGCATGTATGGCGGATCGGCGCTCAACCCGATCAACGCGCTGACCCGCGCGCTCGGCCAGTTGACCGACGCGCAAGGCCGCATCCAGGTGCCCGGCTTTTACGACGGCATCGCCGATATTTCGTCGGGAAAGGCCAATCAATGGGCAAGCCTGGGCTTCGATGAGGGTAAATTCCTTGGCGATATCGGCCTGTCGGTGCCGGTGGGCGAAGCCGGGCGCGGATCGCTGGAACGGCTCTGGGCGCGCCCGACGGCCGATATTTGCGGCATCTGGGGCGGCTATTCCGGCCCCGGCACCAAGACGGTGATCGCCGCCGAGGCATCGGCCAAAGTATCGTTCCGGCTGGTGCCCGGCCAGGACCCCGAAGCGGTCCAGCAAGGCTTCATCGCGTTCATGAAAGCCCGGGTGCCGGCCGACGCCAAATTGGAATTTACCACATTCGGCACCAGCCCGGGGCTGGAAATGAACACGGACGGCCCGTTCATGCGGGCGGCGCAGGCAGCACTCACCGACGAATATGGCAAACCAGCGGTAATGATCGGCTGCGGCGGGTCGATCCCGGTGGTCGACACCATCACCCGCGAATTGGGCATGGATTCGGTGCTGATGGGCTTCGGCCTCGATGACGATCAGGTGCACAGCCCGAACGAAAAGTTCGAAGTGCGCTGCTTCCAGCAAGGCTTGCGCAGCCATGCCCGCTTGTTGGGAAAGCTGGCGCACTGAGGTTGGGCGATCTTTAGAAAGAACAGACGCCACAGAGGGTAGAGTAGGTAGATGAGGGTAGAGGAGAAGCATAGAAAATTCTGCTTCGCTTCTCCTCTACGCTCCTCGGCTGATAGCCGCGCCCTCACCGAGATCAACCGGGCGGGGGTGGATTTTTCCAGCGTCAGAAGGCTGTAGGGTGTCAGTTCCGCTTGGAACTGCACCATCTTCGTTATGAAAATTTGGTGCAGTTCCAAGCGGAACTCGCGCCCTACGACATCGGCGTCAGCACCTGCTTCAGGAAATCCGGCCAGGCGGCGTCGAGCCGCGCACGCCCGATCGCAGCCGGCGGCGCCCAGTCGCTTTCGGCGCGCAGCACCGCGTGATCAACGTCGGGAAACTGCAAAAAGGCGGGAAAGGGCGGCGCCAGTTCATACGATAGCGGCCCGTGCGACGATGATGTGATCATTCCCAATTCTCCCCGATCCACCAGAACCGCAGCGATTTTTGCCGGGCCGGGACCGCGCTATGATCCTGCATCGTGAGGGTGAAGAATGAATGAACGCGTCGCCTGGTGGCATGGCGCGAATGTGACCATTTAGATAGAAACCGGACATGGCGTCGCCGACGGGACGCTGTTAGCATCCCGCAATGTCGTCTGTCCGCCCCATTTCCAGCCCCACGGCCCATCACATGCAGCTTCATCGCGCTTTCCTTCTGGTTCTGACTTTGCTGTCCGCCTGCGCTGCCGGCGGGTCCACCCCAATCGGACCGGACGGGCCAACAGTGTCCGAGGTCAATGGCAGCGGCGCCTTGCTGATCGCGCGCTTTGCGGCGACCGAACAGGACATGGAGGTCTCAGCCCCGGCCTATGTTCGCGCCCTGGCGTTCGATCCGGACAATGCCGAACTGCGCCAGCAGGCCTTCCTGGCCAATTTGCTCGCCAACGCGCCGGAAACCGTGATGCTGGCCGGCCGCCTGCCGCAGAACCCGGCGGCGATCCTGGTGCAGGCCAATGACGCCGCCCGACGTGGCGACTGGGTCCAGGCGGAGGCGCGCTTTGCCGCCCTGCCGCGTCAGGGCCTGTTCGACATTTTGCGGCCGATGCTGGTCGCCTGGGTGCGCACTGGCGCGGGGCATCCCGATGAAGGCATCGAAATCCTCCGCCCGCTCGCCGAAAACTCGAAATTCCGTCCGCTTTACGCGCTGCATGCGCTGATGATTGCCGATGTGGCGGGCCAGAAGCCGGATGGCAGCGTGCTGCTGCGGCTAACCCAGACCGAGCCGGGCGGCAGCAATTTGCAGGTTGCCCGCGAGTTGGCCACCTGGATGGCCGCCGAGGGTCGTCCTGCCGACGCCGAACTGGTGCTGCGCCGGATGACCGAACAGAACGAGGAAATGCCCCTGGCGCTGCGTGCGCTCACGGCGGCCACGCTCAAGAATGGTCGCAAGCAGGTGACAAGCGCTACCGATGGCCTCGCCGAAGTGTATCTCGCCGGCGCTGGCGCCTTGCGGGGCCAGGATGCCAATGAATTCGCCAAGGTGATGCTGCATCTCGCGCTTGATATTCGCCCGGATATGACGCCGGCGCGCCTGCTCGGCACCGAAATTGCGGTGCTCACCAAACACCCCGAAGCTGGTTTGCAGCTGCTGGCGCCGGTCCGCGCCGACGATCCGCTGTTCGATGTGGTGCGGTTTCGCCGCGCGCTGCTGCTCGATAGCACGGGCAAGACCGACGAAGCCCTGGCGATGATGGCGCAACTGGCGTCAGAACATGCCGACCGGCCCGAGCCGCTGGTGCGGATGGGCAGCATGCTGCGCACCAAGCGCCGCTTTCCCGATGCTGTGGCCGCCTATGATCGTGCCGTCGCGCTGATTGCGGCGCCGGGCCGCAATAACTGGCCGCTTTATTACGAACGCGGCATCGCGCTCGAACGCGCGCATGACTGGCCGCGGGCGGAGCAGGATTTCCTGCGCGCCCTCGATCTCGCCCCCGACCAGCCCTTCGTGATGAATTATCTGGCCTATAGCTGGGCCGATATGGGCCGCAACCTGCCGCGGGCGCGGGCGATGCTAGAACGCGCCGCCACCCAGCGGCCGACTGATGGCGCGATTATCGACAGTCTCGGCTGGGTGATTTTGCGCCAGGGTGATGTCAACGGGGCGGTCGCCAAGCTGGAGCGCGCCATTGAACTCGATGCCGCCGATCCGACGATCAATTCCCATCTGGGCGACGCGTATTGGGCGGCTGGCCGCAAGCTCGAGGCCCAGTTCCAATGGCGCCGGGCGCTGGCGCTGAACCCGGAACCGGACGATGTCGGCAAGTTGGAAGCCAAGCTGCGCGATGGCTTGACCATTCCTGTGACCCGCACCCCCTGATCGGGATGGGCTTGCAGGAAGCCGCACCCGCCAAGGTCAATCTCTATTTGCACGTCACCGGGCGGCGGGCGGATGGCTATCATTTGCTCGATAGCCTCACCGCGTTTCCACCGATTGGCGACCTTGTGGCCGCCGAACCGGCCGATGGGCTGACCCTGGCGATCACTGGCCCGTTCGCGGCCGGCTTGCAGGCCGAGCCGGATAATCTGGTGCTGCGCGCGGCGCGGGCTTTGGCCGCCCATGCCGGCATCGCGGCGCATGCGGCCCTGAATTTGCACAAGGTTTTGCCGGTTGCATCAGGCATTGGCGGCGGCTCGGCGGACGCCGCCGCGACCTTGCGGCTGCTGTGCCGGCTATGGCGGCTGGATATTCCGCCGGCCGCACTGGCGGAAATTGGCATCCGTTTGGGCGCCGACATCCCGGTGTGTTTGCGCAGCGTGCCAACCCGGATGCGCGGGGTGGGCGAAATTCTAACCCTGGCCCCCGCACTTCCATCGGCCGGGCTGATCCTGGTCAATCCTGGAGTCGCAGTGGCAACGCCCGCAGTATTCCGCGCCCGCATTGGCGCGTTTTCCCCGGAAGCCATCTTGCCCGCATCCTGGCCAGATGCCGAAAGCCTGGTGGGTGACCTGGCGAGGCTCGGCAATGATCTGCAAGCCCCGGCGGTGAGCTTGTGTCCGGAAATCGCCCAAACCCTGGCAGCGCTGGCCGCCTTGCCGGAATGCCAGTTGGCGCGAATGAGCGGCAGTGGCGCAACCTGCTTTGCCTTGTTCGGCTCCGCCGCCACCGCGATCCGCGCTGCCGCCGCCTTGCCGCAAAATCACTGGTGGCGGTGGGCAGGGTCGCTTAACGGCACCGCCGAAGGGGTTGCAGCAAAGCCCGCCGCCGCTTAATCAGGTGCCGCGATGGGGCGTAGCCAAGCGGTAAGGCAGCGGATTTTGATTCCGCCATTCGGAGGTTCGATCCCTCCCGCCCCAGCCAATTTGTAATGGTGCCAATTCGCCGTTTGTTATCAATAAGATATAGCGATGCGAATCTGGAATGCTCCCACTAGCGCTCCCACTAGCGCTCCCACTGATTTGCTCCCACCGACACGTTATGATGGGTTAGGCTCTTCCCGAGTCGATGCGCGCCCTTGCGCGAACGTGTCCAACTAAGGTTGCAAGCAAATGAACTGGAACCCTCTCGCGAATTTCGTTGTAAATTTGAAAGCGACGGGGCCGGCCGCTGTTTTATGCGTGCTGTTTCTCTGTGTGACGGCCCTAGGGATTTTCGGCACTAATATTGCACTTGCTGAGCGCGCCTTTTCCATCCTAACGTATTCTACCGGGGCATTGTTAGCTAGTATGTCTTTTAGGGCCTAGATTGCGATGGCGGCGCTATCGGAGCGCGTATGGCTCTGTGATGCCGGGTCGGTTCGGCTGTTTTCGCAGTGGCCCCTCGCGCTGTGAAAGTCCGGCACGCAACAACAAGAACAACCCTTTAGCGGCTTTTTGAAACCATCCTGTAGGACCCCCCATGGGGTCGCATTGTGCCCATGGTGGCGGGGCGGGGCGTTAATTCTGTTGGCGCGACGGATCGGGCGACGCGCGGCAGTCGAGCTGGGTTCGAGTCGTGGCCGTGCGCTGGTCGAGCCGTGCCCCCAGGTCGGACCGGCTGGGCTGGTGGATGCCTGCCGGCTAGCTGGGCGTCTGGATGGCCGCTGGGCGTCCTGCGGGCCGGTGGCGGTCCCTGGTTCGGTCTAGTGGGCTGCGAGCCTTCCTAGGGCTTCCAATGGGCTGCCACAGGGGTCCTATAGCGCACAGCGCGCCCGACTGGGGGTGCCCGTGATTGCTGATATATCTCTGTAAGGCTCTAGGATGACCGTGGGACGGCCTGTAATAGTTTTCCGCCACCGACCTAACAGAATTGGCTAAATGGTCTGTATGGTCTTCCTAGAGACGCTGTGCGCCATGCGCCGGGGCGGTCATGCAGGCTGTCGTCTGGGAATGTCGACAAGTGATTCGTTTGGGCCGTTTGGGCCAGTCCGTCTTGCAGGCGGGCTTGAATTCAATCACGGGCTACCTCTCCGGGTTGACAGAACAGTTAGCCGAATCGCCAACTAATTGATCTATCTCGGCAGACAGGGCGTGAAATATGGCGATGCGAATGTTCACCTCGGCTAAAGTGCTAGCTCTATCCGGATGCACGATCGATAAAGCCACGCGGCGAACGCGCTGTGTCAGCTTCGCATAGGCGGAGGCTTGAGTCTCCGCAGTCTCTGCCCGATTTACAGTGGCGGAAAGCTCCATATGTAAACGATCAAGTTCAATCTGTAGGTCAGATGTATTGTGCAAATATAGTTCAAGGCGTCTTAGCTGTTCCGCGTAACCAAAGCATCGATCTTCTAATTCGTAACTGCTCACCCCACCCCCACCAATCTACCCTCGGTTAACGCCAGCCTCGTCGCCTCCAGCACTGACTGTCCGGCGATTTTTGCCGTGCTGCCTACCGACCGGAAGGCGGCATAGACTTCGGCGCCCCATTCG
>JANXRN010000397.1 GCA_025352995.1 Acetobacteraceae bacterium | reverse complement strand
GCCACAGAATTGGTTCTTCGGTTTGCGCGACCAGATGGCCGATTTGGCCAACCGCGATCCAGCCCGCCGAGGTTGGCAGCACCAGGTCGGCGAGGCGGTCAAGGTCAAGCCGTTCGGCGCCGGCGGCGCGCAGCACGACATTGACCTGCTTGGTGCCAACCCGCAATTGGGTCGCGGTGCTGCCGGCAAGCAGGGTTTGCAACCCTTGCGCAATGTCGGCGGGGGACAGGCCAAGCGCGCGCACCCGTGCCTGATCGAGCACCAGCCGGACCGATGGCGCACGTTCGCCCCAGGTCAGTTGCGCATTGCGCACGCCGGGGGTGCCGCGCAGCGTGGCCAAAACCTGATCGGCGGCGAGGCGGACCGCGGCGATATCTTGCCCGACGACGCGGAACGACACCGGGAAGCCGACCGGCGGGCCGAGTTCGAGGCGGGATATATGCAGCCGCGCTTCCGGCACGACATCTGCCGCGGCCATTGCCAGCAACTTGGTGCGCACCCGTTCGCGGGCTTCGAGGTCCGTCGTGGTCAGCACCATGGTGGCCAGTGCGTCATTCGGCAGCGTCGGGTTGAACGCCAGGAAAAAGCGCGGGGCACCGCCGCCGAGATAGGCGGTGGACCAGGCGATGTCCTGCTTCAATTCTGGATCGGCGGCGATGGCGGCTTCCAACTGGCGCACCGCGGCTTCAGTTGCGGTGTGGCTGCCGCCCTGGCGCAGGCTGAGATCGATGATGATTTCGTGGCGGTTGGAATTGGGGAAGAATTGCTGGCGCACCTGCGACATCGCGCCGATCGACGCAATGAACAGCAGCGCGGTGCCGATGGTGACGATGCGGCGGTAGCGCACCGCCCAGGCCACGGCCCCGCGTAAGCTGCGATAAATCGCGCTGTCATATTGGTCCTGGTGGGCGGCATGCGGCTTTGGGTCTGGAAGGAGCCACACGCCGAGCAAGGGGGTGAAGACGACCGCCACGACCCAGCTTGCCAGCAGCGCGATGCCAACCACCCAGTAAATGCCACCGGCATATTCGCCGGTGGTTGAGGCCGCGAGGCCCACCGGCATGAAGCCGGCGGCGGTTACCAGCGTGCCGGTCAGCATCGGAAACGCAGTCGAATTCCACGCATAGCCGGCCGCGACTTCGCGGCTGGCGCCCTGTTCCAGCTTCACCAGCATGCTTTCGATGGCGATGATCGCGTCATCGACCAGCAGGCCCAGCGACAAGATCAGCGCGCCCAGCGAAATGCGCTGCAAATCAATGCCTGCGATCATCATGATGCTGAACACCATCGCCAAGGTCAGCGGCACTGCGAGGGCCACCACCAGCCCGGCGCGCCAGCCGAGCGAAACGAAGGAGACGACGAGCACGACTGCGAGGGCGACGACGAATTTCAGCAGGAACTCGCCCACCGATTCGTCGACGATTTCGGCCTGGTTGGCGATTTGCTGCAAATTCAGCCCGGCTGGCAGATCGGCATGGATTTTCGCGACCTCGGCGTGCAGCGCGTCGCCAAAACTTAGCGCGTTGACGCCCTTGCGGGTGGAAAGGGCGACCACGACCGCGGGCTGGCCGTTATGGCGGATCGAATAGGTGGGCGGCTCGGCATAGGCTTCGGTGATAGTGGCGATGTCGCCAAGGCGCAGGCTGCGGCCGCCGACGGAAACCGGCACTTCGGCCAAGGCGTCAGCCCCCAACAGCGCGCCGTCGAAGCGGACCGGAACGCGGGTGGTCGATGTTTCCACCAGCCCGGACGGCGCAATCGCGTTCTGCCGCGCGAGCGACGCCGCGATGTCGGCAACCGTTACCCCCATGCTGGCGAGGCGGGCATGGTCGAATTCGACGAAGACCGCGCGGGGGATTTCGCCCAGCACGTTGACCTTCTCCGCACCCGGCAATTTGCGCAGCCGATCGCGGATGCGTTCGGCCTGGCGCACCAGCTCGGCATTGCCAACGCCGTCGGCGGTCAGGGCGAACACGGCGCCATAGACATCGGTGTATTCATCATTGACGAACGGACCTTGCGCGCCGACCGGCAGGCTGGGGCGCAGATCGTCAAGCTTTTTGCGCACCTGATAGAACAGGGCAGGGACCTGCGCCGGCGGGGTGTCATCGCGCAGCACCACCAGCAAGGCCGCCGCCCCCGGCCGGCTGAACGTGTCGATATGATCAAGATACGCCATATCTTGCAATTTACGCTCAATCGGGTCGGCAAGTTGCGCCTGGGTTTCGTTGGCACTCGCGCCCGGCCAGGCGGCGCTAACCACCATCAGCTTGACGGTGAATGTTGGGTCCTCGCCGCGGCCGAGTTTGGTGTAGGACAGCGCACCGGCCACGAAGATCAGCGCGATGAAGAACCCGACGAGGGACCGGTGGCCGACCGCCCAGGCGGACAAATTGAAGCGGGACATGGGGTTATTCCCCCAACGGGCGAATGTCGGCGACACGCACCAGGCTTGCCGGATCGAGCTTCTGCACCCCCATGCCTACCACTAGTTCACCTTCCTTCAAGCCGGATACCAATGCGCGGTCCTGGCGCAAACTGGCCACTTTCACCGGGCGGGCTTCGAGCTTGCCGGCGCCATCAACCACCCACACCATTGCGCCCTGGCCGCGATCGGTGACCGCGCCACGCGGCAACAATGCGAGGGAGCCGACATCCGCGCGGGCCAGCCTCAATGTCGCGGTCATGCCCAGCGCCAGCCAGGCGGGACGTTCGGCGAGGGTGAAGCGGGCGGTGTAGCTGCGCAGTTTCGGATCGGCGGCGGCCGAAACTTCTCGCAATTTCGCCCCGATGCTGGTATTACTGCGCGACCAGAAGCTTGCCTCGGCCTGATCTTGATCGAGCGCGGCGAGTGCGGTTTCCGGCAATTGCACCTCAACTTCCAGCGCATCCAGGCTGGCGATCCGCAGCACTGGGCTGCCGGCGGCCATCATGGTGCCGGGATCGGCGACAACGGCGGTCACCACGCCGGCTTCGGGCGCGCGCAACACCGCGTCATCCACCCGGTTGCGGGCGAGCGCCAAAGAAGCGCGGGCGGTTTCGACCTTTTGGGTGGCGGATCGGGCGGTGGCTTGCTTGACCTCGTCCACTGCCGCGGATTGCCAGCCTTGGCTGGCGAGGGTTTTGCTGCGGCTGGCGTCCGCCACGGCTTGGGCGGCAACAGCCTCGGCGCCGGCGAGATCGGCCTCCGCACTGCGCAGGCTCAGCGCCAGATCAACCGGATCGAGGCGTGCCAACACCGCGCCGGCCTGGACGGTGGCGCCGCTATCGACCAGCCGTTCGATCAGACGGCCGCCGACTTTGAAGCCGATATCGGCTTCGCGGCGCGGGCGGATCACCCCGGCATAGGCGCGGATTTCACTGCTCGGGGCCAGCGCCACGCGTACCACCTGCACCGGCTTGATGGCGTTTTCCACCGACGCCGCCGGCCGTTCGAAGCAGCCGCCCAGCAAAATCGGCAGTGCGAGCAGGACAGGATAACGCAGCATGATAGCCCTCGGAATTGGCGATTGCCGAGAAAATAGCTGAAAACTGACGAATGTCAAATTTCGTCAGTTATCCATTTTATTATGTTCAGACCCGCAACGCCCGCAAAACAAACTCCGCCATCCCGGCCGCCAACCCCGGCAAATCATCGTCCATGCATTGCTCCACCACCGTCGGGTGGGCGAAGCAGATCATGCAGGCGTGCACCAGCTTTCCGGTCTGGACGGCATCGATCGCGCCGAACACGCCTTCGCGCTGGCCATCGGCGATGATCTCGGCGATGGCGGCATCGACGCGGTGGATGAACTGCTCAATCGACGGCCAGTCCTCGGCCATCGCGGCGCTGACCATGTCATGCATGCGGCGATCATCGAAGCACAGCGCCTGCACCCGCTGCTGCATGGCGGTGAACAAAGCGCGGATGCGGTGTTCGGCTGGCGCGGCGCGGCGGGCTTCGGCCCAGGCCAACGCTTCCAACTCATCTACCACCCGTCCGCAGATCACTTCGTTGATCGCGGCCTTGCTAGGGAAAAACCGGTACACATTGGCGGGCGACATGCGCAGCTCCCGCGCGATGTCGGCGACGGTGGTCTTTTGGTAGCCGAAGCTGCGGAACAGCCGTTCGGCGGCGGCGACGATGGCCGCCTTGGTCGCTTCGCCGCGGGTTGAGGTGGGGGCAGGGGCGCTCATCGGCGTGCTGTACGACGAAACGCGGCGGTTTCACAAGATTACCCACAGGCTGGGTTGCGGGCCTGGCAAAGGGCGGCGAAACTGTCGGAGATAAATTCGGGTCGTTTGTAGAGCCCTTTGAGCCAGGCGGTGAGCATGCAAAGCTCATCAAGTTTCACCACTTCATCGAGCGCGCCCGGCGGAAAATTCACCGCAAAGCTGGTGGCGATGACGCCGAGCACGGCCTCGATGTCCTCAATCTGCAATCCGCAATCGCCTTCGAGCACGGCGCCGCGCACCAGCTGCGCTTCATCCACGCCATGTTCATCGCGGATCAGCTTCACGATCCAGCGGAACAGATGCATCCAGTTGCTGATACCGTCGATCGGCGGAACCATCGCGCCCCACATCCATGTTGTAATGCATAGCGGCAGCAAAACATGGATTAAGGGTGAACGTGGCGGTGGCGCGGTCCACGAATAACAGTGAGGTGATCGGCACCAGCAGCGGGCCGGGTGCGAGGGTCAGACCGGCCTTCAATGCCGACCAGCGGCGCCATCGCGCCCGCAAGTCCGCCGATGGCAGCCCATTTCCGCACCGCACTGGCGCGGCCTTCGGGTGGGAAGGATGCCAGCAAAAGCCCGATCGAGGTCGGCGTCATCAGCGCCGCTCCTCCGGCCTGGATGGCACGAAAAGCGACCAGTGCCGCAACGCTGTCGGCGCTGGCGCACGCAGCCGAGGCTGCGGTGAACAGGGCGACGCCGAGCAGAAAGCTGCGATCGCGACGATAGCGATCGGCCAGCCGGCCGAAGAAGACCAGCAAGGCCGCGTAAACGATCGCATAGGCGTTCAGGACCCAAGACAAATCGTCGAGGGCTGGATGGCGGAAATCCCGGGCAATATCGGGCAGGGCGATATTGACGATAAACAGATCGAGATTGGCAAGCATGACCCCGATGCAGACGATTGCCAGCGTTTGGTTCGGGGTCGCATTGCCACGACCGAAAATGCGCGGCGCAGGCGCGGTCGTTTCGGGTGCCATTACCAGGTCTCGCCGTAAGGTCGAACCTCGACATTAAATGACCAGGCCGAGCGCGGCTGGCCGGCGACATGCCATGCTTCGTCGGCGATTGCCGATGGTGCGATGAAGAACTCATCGGGTTTGGATTTGAAACGCTCCCGCGCCCAGGGGACGTCGATCACCGCATCGATGACGATGTAGGCGACGTGGACGCCCTTGGGCCCGAGGTCGCGCGCTATTGCTTCGGACAGAATGCGTTGCGCTGCCTTGGTCGGCGCGAAGCCGGCAAAGTTGGCCCGGCCGCGTTGGGCCTCGGTGTTGCCGGTGACGATGATCGCGCCTTTGCCCGCCGCAAAACGCCGGACGAGCGCGGAGCCGGTTCCTGGCCCAACCCCGCTGATGACACAGACGGGTTGCGTCATTTGCTGTCTCCTGATGATGAGGTGCCAAGGGCTTCGGACACAAAGTCCAGACGGTCTTTGCCGGCTCCGTGCAGCCTTCGCCCGGTCGCGTGCAAGATATTGTCGGACAGATCGGGGTCGTTGACCGCGCGGGCGAGAATGATGGCCCCGACCAGGGAGGCGACGGTCGCCATCGCCGCCTCATCCCGCGCCTTTTGGTGCAGCGCCGGGTCCATGCGGCCGCCGAGGCCGGCGATCATGCCGTGCAAACCGGCGGTGAACCGGTCGCGCACGCCGCTCGTCTGGCGCGGCATATCGCAGGCCAAGGCGGCGAGCGGGCAACCTTGGGCGACCGCGTCACGGTGCGTCGGCGCCAGATATTCCGCGACATAGGCGTCGAAGGTTCGGATATCGCGGGTTTCGCGCTCCTTGAATTTTAACGCATGGGTCAAGGCTTCCTCGACCAGCCGCTCCTTGGAGCCGAACTGGCTGTAGAGGCTGCCATGGGTCATGCCGGCCGCGTCGGTCAGCGCGTCAACGCTTGCCCCGGCGACGCCACGTTCGCGCAACAGAGATGAGGCTGCGACGAGGATCCGTTCGCGATTTTCCGCCGCCTGTTGTTTGGACACACGCATGTCGCTGGTTCCTGGGCCAGGTTGGGTCTTGACGTTAATAGTGACGATCGTAATCTAAATCAACAAGACTTTTGGGAGCAAAAAACATGGCTCAATCCGATCAAAGTCGCAGCCAGCCGATAGGCCAGGACATCGCGCTGATCGTTGGCGGCGGGCCTGGCATCAGCGCCAGTTGCGCACGGTTGTTCGCCCAATCCGGCATGCGGGTCGCGGTTGCGGCCAGGGATCGGGACAAGCCCGTGCTGCGCGATCTCGAAAAGACCCTCGGCGTGCGTCGCTTCAGCGCGGACGCGGCCGATCCAACCTCGGTGGACCGGCTATTCCAGGATGTGGTTCGTGACGTGGGATCGCCGACGCTGGTGGTGCACAACATCGATGGCCGCGTTCCGGGTATTTTTGGCAAGAAGATCACCGATGCCGATCCGGACATGGCGTTCGATACGCTGCGCAATGCGGCGTTCAGCGCGTTTCTGGTCGGCCAGCATGCGGCGCGACTGATGCTCGACCGCGACCCCAACCCGCAAGGTTCTCGCGGCACCATCATCTTCACCAACGCGAGTGCAGCGCTCAAGGGTTTCCCCGCGAGTGGGGCCTTCGCCATGGCGTGCCATGCGAAATCAGGACTGGCGGAGAGCATGGCGCGGGAATTGATGCCGCGCGGCATTCATGTCGCAAATGTCCCGATCGACGCCGCGATTGGCTGGACCCAAGAAGACGGCAGCCGCGCGCATCGTCGCGCCGGAACCACGGTTGACGACAACATGGTTGATCCGGACCGCGTTGCGGAAACCTACCTGCAACTGCACCGCCAGCATCGGTCCACCTGGGCGTTTGAGGTGGTTCTGCGGCCCTGGGTCGAAAAATGGTGAGCTAGGACCCTGTCCGAGAATTCGACTCTGGTGGGCATCCGACGGCGCTGGTCTGTGCTCCGATGCTCACGGCCTCAAGGCCGCTCCGCTTCGGTGCTCGCCCAGCACCGCCGGCCGGCGGCAAGGGCCGCCTCTGCCACACCAGAGCGAATTCTCGGACAGGCTCCGAGGCCGGAACGACACTAACGCAGAGCGTCAGGTGCGTCGTTTCGCTAGTGAACCTGATCAGCCAGCTTGTTCAGGTAGTACGCGGTATCGCCGAAGCTGTGCTCGAACATCATGACCCGGCGGAAATAATGCCCGATCAGATATTCTTCGGTCATGCCGATGCCGCCATGCAACTGCACTGCGTTCTGGCTGACAAAGCGCCCGGCCTGGCCGACGCCCACCTTGGCAAGCGCGAAGTTGCGCCCCCGTTCAGCATCATCGGCTTC
The DNA here is from genome assembly GCA_025352995.1 of Acetobacteraceae bacterium. Lineage (GTDB taxonomy): Bacteria > Pseudomonadota > Alphaproteobacteria > Acetobacterales > Acetobacteraceae > CAITOL01. The sequence goes on along the minus strand of JANXRN010000397.1, from coordinate 11,871 downwards.
GTCCACCATCATCGCCGCCAGCATGGACATGCTGCGGCCTTGTTCGGTGGACATCAGCATGTCGGCGGCCTTGTGCTGCAAGACCTGGTTTTCGCCGATGGCCTTGCCGAATTGCTGGCGGGTGCGGAGATATTCCAACGTCACGTCCAGCATCTTGTCCATGCTGCCGACGACTTCGGCTGACATTGCCGAAATCCCGGCTTCGACCACCCGGCCGATGACCGGGAAGCCGCCGCCGATTGTGCCCAACAAAGCGTCGTCACCAACCTCAACCGACGCGAAGGAGATTTCCGCCGCCCGCGTGCCGTCGCGCAACTGATAGCCGCGGCGGGTGACGCCCTTGGCGTTGCCGTCGACCAGAAACAGCGTGATCCCGGCTTCATCGTTGCGCGCGCCCGATGTCCGGGCGCTGACCACGATCTTGTCGGCGCAATCGCCATGCAGCACCACCGATTTGGCGCCATCAAGCACCCAGCCGCTGGCGGTCTTGGCTGCCCGCGTGGTCACGTCGCTCAGGTCGTAGCGCGCGCCCTGTTCGCCATGGGCGAAAGCAAGCTTCAGCGCCCCGCCGACGATTTCGGGCAGGATGGCGGATTTTTGGGCTTCCGATCCGGCAATGCGCAGCGCGGTGCCCGCCAGCACCACGGTTGCGAGGTAGGGTTCCAGCACCAGGGCTTTGCCGAACTGTTCCATCACCAGCATGATATCGACCGCGCCGCCGCCGAAGCCGCCATAGGCTTCGTCAAACGGCAGGCCGAGCAGGCCCATTTCGGCGAACTGGCCCCACATGTCGGCGCTCCAGCCAGCGTCCTGCTTCTGGAAACCCTTGCGCGCCTCAAACGTGTAACGGTCGCCGAGCAGGCGGGCGACGCTGTCGGTGAGGAGTTTTTGGTCGTCTGTCAGATCGAAGTCCATTACAGCCTCAACACAGCTTTGTTCAGAATATTACGCTGGATTTCATTGGTGCCGCCGTAGATCGACGCTGCCCGCAGCATCAGATAGGGCGCGGCCATATAGCCGGCCCATTCCGGCGCGATCGGTTCGTTACCCAACGCGTGCAGTTCGGACGCCCAGATCGGCATTGCCATCGGCCCGCCAGTATCCATGATCAATTCACTGGTCGCTTGCAGTAATTCGGTGCCCTTGATCTTCAGCAGCGATGAAAATGGGTCGGGCTTGCCGTCCGATTTCTTGCTGGCCGCGGCGATCACCCGCATCTGGGTCAGTTCGAGCGCTTTGATATCTACCTCGATCTGCGCGATGCGCTGGCGGAAGCTGCGATCTTCGATCAAGGGCGCGCCACCGGACCGCACCTGGCGGGCGGTATCGACGGCGAATTCCAGATTGGCGCGCGATTTCCCGAGCCGGGCGATGCCGGAGCGTTCATTGCCGAGCAGGTATTTCGCTACGTCCCAGCCGCGATTTTCTTCGTAAACCCGCTGATGCACCGGCACCTTCACGTCATCGAAAAACACTTCGTTCAGATGGTGGCTGCCGTCGATCGAAATGATCGGCCGCACCGTGATGCCGGGGGTTTTCATGTCTATCAGCAGGAAGGAAATCCCTTCCTGCTTTTTGCGCGCATTGGGATCGGTGCGGACCAGGGCGAAAACCCAATCGGCCATATGCGCGGTCGAGGTCCAGATTTTCTGGCCGTTGACGATGTAGAAATCGCCTTCGCGCTTGGCGGCGGTTTTCAGCGACGCAAGATCGGACCCGGCGCCGGGTTCCGAAAATCCCTGGCACCACCAATCGTCAAGGTTGGCGGCGCGCGGCAGGAAATAGGCTTTCTGCTCTGGTGTGCCGAAATGCGACAGCACCGGGCCGAGCATGGTGATGTTGAAGCCCTGCAGGTCCGGCGCAGGTGCGGACTGGATCGCCTCGTTAAAAATCAGCCGCTGCACCGGGGTCCAGGCCGCACCGCCCCATTCTGCCGGCCAGCCGGGGCAGGCCCAGCCTTTCTTGTTGAGTTTACGCTGCCAGTCGATGGTTTCCTGCTTGGTCGGGTTGAAGCCCACCCGCAAGCGTTCGCGCAAGGCAGGATCGAGTTCGGCATCGATGAAGGCCCGAACTTCGTCGCGCCAGGCGATCTCTTCAGCGGTAAAGCGCAGATCCATTGGTGTTTCCTCCGTTGCCGCCCGTTTCACGAGGGCATCTGGCGGCAAGTATGTTGCCGCCTTCGGCGGAGCGCAAGCGAACTATCCGAGCTGCAATCCTACCGCGGTCCAGATTGCCAGTTCATCGATCAGCACGAATTCGCGGATTATTTTGCCCCCGACGATTTCCAGATGGCTGATGCCTGGGATGTGAAGCCGCGCGCCGCTGGGCGGGCCAAAGGCGCCGTGGCCGGAATGGGTGGCAGCGATCCGCCAGCGCAACGCAACCCGGGTCGGCTGGCCTGGATCGGTTCGGGTGATAATATTTTCCACCACCAGTCGCGCATCGGCAAACGCTGCCAGATAGGACAGCACCCACCCGTCCATCCCGGCATGGCCAAAGGCGGCCTGGCCACCCGGCAGATGCACATTAACCGCCGGATCATAGATTTCGGCAATATGACCAAGGTCGCCCTGGTTCCAAATGCGCTCCAGCGCCCGCGCCGCCCAGGTTCCGGCGCTGTCCACCTCATCGGCCGGCGCCGCGGACGTGAAGGCATCCGGGTCCGGTAACCCACGATCTTCCACCGCCAGAAGCTGGGCCCGCTGGCGTCCGAGGTCGGCCGGATCGATCCCCAGTTGCAGCGCAATTGCGGCCTGATCACGCACCAGCCATTCCTCGACGATAATGCCATCGCGGATCAGGCAATCGGCAACCGTGCGCACCGCGACCGGCCGACCGGTGGCAGCGCCAAACGCGCCATCGCCACGGTGATGCATGGTCGAAATGATCCGATGGGACGAATAGCCATTGCCCGCGGTACCGCCGGAATAAATCACATCTTCGCCCAGCAGGCGCCGATCAGGGAAGCTGTGGAGGGTCTCGGCGGTACCGGCGATCACCACCCCGACCCCCAGGCTGTTGCCGAAGGCAGTGCGCACGATGCAATCCTCGGCATACCAGCGCCGGATCAGACCCAGCCCGCGTCCTTCCCAGATGCGATCGGTGATGCCCAGGATATAGGCGGGAAGGGTGGCGTATTCGTCGGTGAAACTCATCGTGTTGGCTCCTGGGAACGTGGCAAACGGCAGGACTGGCGCAGCACCAGATGGCCCGGTACTTGCACTTGGCGCAGGCGGGCCTGGGGATCGGCAAGCTGTTCGACAATAAGTTGCGCTGTCGCATCAACCATCGCCGCAACCGGCTGCGCGTATGTGGTCAGCTGATAGCTCGGCCAGGCCGCCGGGGGCGCATCGTCAAACCCGACGATCGACACATCGTTGGGGATCGACAACCCAAAATCATAGCGGGCGACATCCATCGCCACGATCGCCATCTGATCGAATGGGCAAAACACCGCATCCGGCCGATTGGGGCGGCTCAGCAAGGATGTGATCGCCCGCCGCGCGCCCGCATCGCCGGACGCGCCCACTTCCACGATCGGGTCGGGCAAGCCATGCGCGCGACAGCCGGCGCGAAAGCCGCGTTCGCGGTCGCGACTGGTTGATGCCGCGGGGTCGAAGGCAATGAAAGCTGGCCGGCGATGTCGGCCCGCCGCGAACAGGGCGGCAATTTCAATCCCGGCTGCGTGATTGGTGCAGGTGACGCTTGACGCTGTCTGTCCGCGCACGGTGCGGTTATACAGCACCACCGGAATGCCGGCCGCCCGGCACTGCTCGGCCAGCTTGGACGACAAATCAGCGGCCGCCAGCACCAGCGCATCCACCTGGTAGGCGATGATCTGCTCCAGCGCCGGATCGGCCGGGCCATCGGGCGGCGCGGTGAACAGCAGGATGCGGTAACCTTCGGCCTGCAACCGCGTCGCCAGCGCCTGCAAGGTGCCGGGATAAAGCTGCTGCGCGACATTGCCGACCACCACCCCGATCATGCCGGACCGTTTGGTGATCAGCGACCGAGCGATCAGGTTCGGCCGATATCCCAGCGCGTCGGCCGCCTGCATCACTTGCGCCCGCATCCGCGCCGACACGCTCGCCCCCGGGGTAAAACAGCGCGACACCGCTGACTGCGATACCCCGGCGCGTTCCGCCACATCGGTCGCCGTTGTCGCGCGTTTTGAATCAATCTGCATAGCCGCAGTTTCGGACACGTCGATACTGCTTGACAAGCGCCGGGTGAATGTTTTTGCATGCGCATGCAAAAAAAATCTCGCTGGAGTGCAGTTCATGAAACGCATGCTTCCCTTGGCGGCCGGCTTGGCCGCGCTGCTTGGCGCCACATCCGCCAATGCCGCCTGTACAGTGTCTGGCAGCGGGGAGGTCAGCACCCTGTCGAACGCGTTCCCGTCGCTGGAAGTGATTGCCCGCGCGATGCGCGACTGCAGCGCCGGTTCGGTGAAAGTTACGACCAAACTCACTACCGAAAACAATCCCGAAACGGTGCAGGCGTTGAAGGCGGCCAAGTCACCTTATGGTCTGGTGGCACTGACCAACGCCACCATCACCCCGGCGCAGGCCGCCGGGCAGTTGCGCCCGCTGAATGATTTCGTGGCCAAATACAAAGCCAAATACAACATCGAAGACAGCATGCTGATCAAGTTCGGCAACGATGTCATGGCTATTGCCTTCCAGGTCAACGCCCAGCATCTGTTCTACCGCAAGGACATACTGGACGCCGCCGGGATCGCCCCGCCGACCAGCTACGATGAAATGCTGGCCGCTGCCGCCAAGCTCAAATCCACTGCCGGCATCGAATTTGCCATCAGCGGCACCTACAAGTCCGGCTGGAACCTCGCCGAGGAATTCGTTAATAATTACCTCGGCATGGGCGGCCAGTTCTTCAAGGATGGCAGCGCCGAACCCGCTTTCAACAATCCGGCGGCGATCAAAACGCTGGAAGTGATGAAGCGTCTGGTGGGGGCGATGTCGCCGAATGCGCTTGCGCTCGATACCGGCGCCAGCGCCCAGCAATTCATGCAGGGCCAGGTCGCGATGGGTAATATGTGGGCGTCGCGGGCCGCCAACATGGATGATCCGGCGCAATCCAAAATGGTCGGCAAAATCGCTTTCGCCGCCGCACCGACCATCATGCCGGGCGGCAAGCCCGCCACCACATTGTGGTGGGACGGCTGGGCGATCCCGAAAAATTTCGACGGCGATCCGGAACTTGCCTTCCAGGTGATGATGGAAGGCGTGAAGGAAGATATCGTGCGCGCCAACAACGATGTCGCCATCTGGACCCGGTCGATCTACAAGCCCGGCCGCTTCGCTGTCGGCACCGCCGCCTCCGCCCGCGCCGGTGCGCCGCCCTACCCGATGGTGCCGCAGCAGGCGCTGGCGCATGAGGCGATCGGCGACCATATCGGCGCCTACCTCGCCGGCCAGGCGAGCGCGGAAAAAGTGCTGGCCGATGCCACTGCCAGTTACACGGCGGCGGCGAAAGCCAAAGGCCTGTTGAAATAGGCTGACGAACGATGGATCGCCGCAGCTTCGTTGGCTTCGTCGCACCTTCGGTGCTGGCGATGCTGTTGCTGATCCTGGTCCCGCTGCTCGGCACCGCCTGGCTGTCGCTGCATGAAAGCTACGTGAAGACCGAACTGGCGGAGGTGCGAACCACCGTCCCGCTGTTCGGTGGCTTGAGCCGGGAGGACGTCCGCCGGGTGCCGCAGGCGGTGCGCGATGCCGCCGGCAATCCGGTTCACGTCTGGAACTTCGTCGGGCTGGATAATTTTGCCAATGTGCTGGGCCTTGATCGGCTTGGGCAGGCGATGGCGGCTACACCGGTTCGCATCGGCCAGCTTTACCGCGATGTCACCAGCATCGAATTCTGGGGGGCGCTGGAATTCAGCCTGCTCTACATCGCCGCCACCACGCCGTGCGTGCTGCTACTGGGCTTCGCGCTGGCTTTGGCAGTCGATGCGACGTCCCGCCGGGTGCGCGGCGCTTTGATCTTCGCGTCCTTGCTGCCGTTCATCATCACCCCGGTTGTCGGGGCGTTATCGATCTACTGGCTGTTTCTCGACAACGCGATTGTCAACGCCGGCTTGCAGGGACTGGGTTTTGCCAAATTCTATTTTCTGTCCGGTGCGCTGCCGATCCGTTCGCTGATCATCCTGTATGGCGTCTGGCATGCCACCCCGTTCGCCTTCGTGGTGCTCTATGCCGGGCTGCAAACCTTGCCGCAGGATGCGCTGGAAGCAGCCCTGGTGGATGGCGCGACGCGCTGGCAGCGCCTGTGGCTGGTGATCGTGCCGCATCTGGTGCCTTTGTTCGTTTTCGTCGGACTGATTCACATGATGGATGCCTATCGGGTGTTCGAGCCGGTGCTGGTGTTCGGCTCCAATCTCTACGCCAATTCGTTGCAGTATATGACCTACCGCATCCTCAACACCGAGGACAATTACAGCAAGGCGGCAGCGGCATCCTTGCTGACCGTGCTCGGCATCGTGATTTTGCTGATCCCTATCCTGCGCCGCATGTGGCGTGAACGGCAGACGGCATGAAAGCCCAGGTCTCAATCGTCGCCTCCGCCTTCCGTGGCGGGTTGCTGGCGCTGTGGGTGTTCGTGGCAGCTTTTCCGTTCGCCTGGATGGCGCTGATTTCGCTGCGCAGTCCGGTCGATGCTTTCGCCCAGCCACCGCTGCTGCTGGCGCCGCTGAGCTTCGCGCATTTCCATCAGATCTGGGTGATCGACGGCTTCTGGCGGCAGGCGTTCAATTCGACGGTGATCACCGTCGGCACGGTTGGCGTGTCGCTCAGCCTCGGCTGCCTCGCCGCCTACGCGCTGGCGCGCTATCGCGGCGCTGCTGGGTTCTGGCTGCTGATGGTGGCGTTGGTGTTTCGCGCCATGCCGCATGTGGTGCTGCTGACCGCCTACAAGCCGGCGTTTTTCCAGCTCGGCCTGTGGGACCGCTATGAAACACTGATCATCGTGCTGGTGGCGATCAACCAGCCCTTCACCATCTGGATGCTGCGCTCATTCTTCGTCAATATTCCGGCCGAGTTGGACGAAGCCGCGCTGGTCGATGGCTGCACCCGGCTGCAAGCTTTCTGGCGGGTGATCATGCCGGTGATGTGGCCGGGGGTGATCACCGCCGGGCTGTTTTCGTTCCTGCTTGCCTACAATGATTATCTGATCAGCTCGCAGCTGATGAACGGCGATCACATGACCATGACTGCGGCTTTGTCCAACTACATGAATGCCAATGATGATGCGGTGAAATTGCTGACCGGTATCGCCGGGGCGGTGTCGGTTTGCATTCCGCTGATATTCCTGATCCTGTTTTTCCAACGCCAGATCGTCGCCGGGCTTGTCCAGGGCGCGGTCAAAGGCTGAACCGACCGGAGCCGTGATGATGTCCGTGCCGCCCCTTGCCCCGGCGATTTTCACCCGGGACAACGACCTCAGCAAGACCGAGGCAACCCGAACCGTCATTGAGGCGATGATCCAGTCGTTGAACGACCACGTAATCGACGGCCAGGACAAGTTCTGGCACCCGAACGCGCGTTGGATCGGTAATGCAGGGTGCGGCGTCAAGGAGAATTTACAAGCCTTCCAGGACGGCTGGCAGCGCCCGTTCCTCAACGCGTTTTCCGACAAGTTTGCCGTCGATGAGGCGCGCATTGCAGAAGGCGAGTGGATGGCAGCTTTTGGCCGCCAGGAAGCTACCCATACGGGCGAATTCATGGGCATTCCTGCCAGCGGCAAGCGGGTCCAGGTGCGTTACATGGATTTCTGGAAAGTGGTCGATGGCAAAATTCAGGATAACTGGGTGATGGTCGACGTTGTCGACGTAATGCGGCAACTCGGCGTTGATCCGCTGAACGGCCTGGGATGGGATGATCGCGGGGCGGGCTATCGCCCGGCCAACGACGCTTAGGAGAAACAGGATGACCAATACTGGCCGCAAAGCGCGGTTGCATAGCTTACTGAACCGTCTGGTTGGCCTGCCGCCGGCCGCTGCCATCGCCGCGCTGGCGGACATATGCCTGCCCGATGCCCGCTTTCTGGTTGGCCATCCGGTCAATGAATGCATCGGTGTGGAGGCGTTCGTCACCCGGTTTCTCGCCCCGCTGCAAAGCGCGCTGCGCCCGCTGATGCGCCGCGACGATCTGTTCATGTCCGGCACCTCACGCACCGGCAGTGGCGACTGGGTCGCCGCGATGGGCCATTATGTCGGCAATTTCCAGCAGCCCTTGTTCAACATCCAGCCGCATGACCGGCTCGCCTTCGTGCGCTTCGGTGAGTTCTACCGTTTCGACGGCGACCGCATCGCCGAGGCGCGCATCATGGTGGAATTCGTCGATCTTGCGCGCCAGGCTGGGCAGATGAAGCTACCGCCGGCCTTCGGCAGCGATATGCTGTTCCCCGCCCCGGCGAGCCATGACGGCGTCATGCTCGGCGCTGCCGATCCGGCGCGCGGGGATGCCAGTGCGGCGCTGGTCGAAGCCATGCTCGGCGATTTGCGCCACTATACGCCGGGCAGCTTTGACAGCGCCGGGCAGACCGGCACTGGTGGCTACTGGCATCGGGCGATGCTGTGGTATGGCCCGGCCGGGATCGGGTCCAACTACACCTATGACGGGTTTCAGAAGGACCACCGCATCCCGTTCCTGACCGGCTTTCCGGACCGGGTCGGCGGCAATCATTTCGCCCGTTTCGGCGACGGCAACTATGTTTGTTCCGGCGGCTGGCCATCAATTAATGCGACGCATGGTGGGGACTATCTCGGCGTGGCGGCGACCGATCGCAAAATCACCCAGCGGGTGATGGATTTTTGGCGCTGCGCCGATGGTCAGATCATGGAGAACTGGGTGTTCATCGATATGCCTGATCTGTTCCTGCAAATGGGCCACGATATCTTGCCGTAGCCGATTAGGCCGGCAGCAGCTTGATCCGCTTGCCATCAACCCCGAGCGCGATGCGTCCGGCCTTCAGCGCTTGGGCATCGGCGCCGAATACGTCGTGGCGCCAGCCTTGCATGGCCGGCACGTCGGGCATGTCTTCGGTTGCCAGCCGGTCAATGTCGTCGCTGTTGGCCACCAGTTTGGCCGCAACATGGTGCTGTTCGCACTTGGCGGCGAGCAAGACTTTCAGCAGCGCCACCAATGCTGGCGATGCCTTGGGGGTGTCGCGATGGGTCTGCGCCTGCGGCAGGTCGGCGTCGGGCACGGCTTTGGCCTCCGCGATGGCCGCAAGCAATCCCGCCCCCATCCGGCCTTCAGCAAAGCCGCGGGTGACGCCGCGGGCACGCGACAGGGCATCCACATCGGCCGGTGCAATGGCCGCGAGTTCGAGCAGCGCTTCGTCCTTCAGCATCCGTCCGCGCGGGATGTTGGATTTCTGCGCTTCCCGTTCGCGCCAAGCCGCAATTGCGCGCAGCACACCCAGCATGCGGCGGTTGTTGGTGCGCGGGCGCAGCCGTTCCCACATCAGCTCGGGGTCAGGGCGATAGGTCGCGGGATCGGCGAGGGTCGCCATTTCCTGGCCGACCCAGTCAAACCGGCCATCTTGTTCCAGCCGGTCACGCAGTTTTTCGTACACCAGCCGCAAATGGGTCACGTCGGCCGCCGCGTATTCAATCTGCGCCTGCGACAAAGGCCGCGCCGACCAGTCGCTGAAACGATGCGCCTTGTCGATCTGCCCACCGGTGAGCGAGGCGACCAGGCTGTCATAGCCGACCTGATCGCCAAAGCCCGCCACCATCGCGGCAACCTGGGTATCGAACAGCGGCTTGGGGACATCGCCGAAGCGCAGCACGAAAATTTCGATGTCCTGACGGCAGGCGTGGAACACTTTCACCACATTTTGATCGGCGAATAATTCCCCCATCGGCGTAAGGTCGATCCCCGGCGCCTGGGCGTCGACGACGGCAACTTCGGTGTCGGACGCAAGCTGCACCACGCATAATTCCGGCCAGTAGGTGCGTTCGCGCATGAATTCGGTATCGACGGTGACAAAAATCTCCGTTCGCAGCCGGGCACACAGCGCCGCGAGCGCTTCGGTGGTGGTGATGAAATCAGGGGCGGGGAATGCAGTGCGGGGTTTGGCGACCATTCCCTAAACATACACATCAGCCGTGCAGAACAAAAGCCGACACCCCATCAATCGGTGCTTGCGTTGCCATTCGATCGGACTTTAGTCTGGTGCAAAACCAGGATCGTGCCGCCAAGGCGCCGAATTCGACGCCCCCAAATGGCTCGACCAAAGCCGGGAGGTAAATAAAATGGCCGAAAACGGTCAAGCAACGATGTCCCATGCCGAGCAGATGGCGGGGGGAAATAATATCTCCGCGCGAATCGACCGGCTGCCCTTGACCCGGGTGCAGTGGGAACTGGCAATTCTGGTGGAAATCACCTGGGGCTTCATCATCGTCGATACTGACGGGATTGGCGCGCGGCTTTACCCCATCGTCTGGCGGCCAATGGGGACCATCGGGACTAACGAATACGCGGTGATCCAGGCGCTTCAGGTCGGGCTAGGGGTGCTGCTTGGCACCTATCTGATGAGCTTCGTTGCGGAAAAATACGGCCGGCGCCCAGCGATTTTGCTGTCGACTGCGCTCGCTGGTCTCTGCCTGTGGCCGTTCGCGTTTGTGACCACTTTCTGGCCGCTGGTGATATTCTCGGTGTTCAGCACGCTGGGTGTCGGCGGGATCGTTGCCACCCATGCGGTCTATTTGTCGGAAATGTCATCGCATGCGGTACGCAACAAAACCCTGCTGACCGCGCAAGCGAGCACGGCACTGGTCGGCGTGGTGATCGCACTTACCGCGCGCTTCATGATGCCGGAATATTGGAAGGAATTCGTCTGGCTCGGCGTGCTGGTGCAGGCCTTTGTGCTATTGCCAGTGCTCTATCTGCGTCTACCCGAATCGCCACGCTGGCTCGAAACCCATGGGTTTCACGACAAGGCGGACCGTGTCCTGAAACGGCTGGAAGCGCGCGTGGAAGCGATTGCCGGCAAGCTTCCGGCACCCGACATTCGCGTCGGCCAGATCGTCCAGGCGGCCCGCGGTCAGTTGATGGAAATCCTCACCAACCCGACCTATCGCAGCCGCAGCATCCTGATCCTGGTGTGCTGGCTGCTTGCCTACCCCGGCATTGTTTACGGCCCGGGCGCGTTCATGCTGGTCTATATGCGCGATCATGGATTTGAGGTGGAATTCTTCTTCACCTTGGCAATGATCGCATCTGCCGTCAGCTTCGTCGCCTTTCTTGTCAATGCGCGTTTCGGCGAGAGGATTGAACGTAAGGACGTGCTGCTGCTGATGGCGGGGGTATTCGCGATCGGCTGCCTGATGATCTATCTTTACCCCACGCCGATCATCATGTCGGTCGGCTATATTTTGACGAGGGTCGGTGCGGTTCTGTTCCTGTTCAACTTGTATAACTACACCGCCATTGCCTTCCCAACCCGGATCCGCTCGGTTGCATTCGCCTGGACTGACGGGTTGGGCCATCTGGGCGCCTGGGCTGGTGTGACCTCGCTCGGGCCGCTCTATCAAATGGGGCCGAACCATATGGGCTGGCTGCTTTTCATCGCTGTTCCCGGGGCCTTGCTGCCCGGCCTGCTGATTTATCTGTTCGGCATCAAGCAGTCTGAACGGGTGCTGGAGGAAGTTGCGAAGTAGCCATACCCAGCTAAACCTTGACTTGGGGAGGCGCGGCGGCTTGTCTGCCGCGCCTTTCAAGTTCAGGACCCATCGCCATGCACGCCTATCGCACCCATAGCTGCGCCGCCCTTCGCGCGACCGACGCGGGCAAAACCGCCCGGCTGTCCGGCTGGGTGCATTCCAAGCGCGATCATGGCGGGCTG
>JANXRN010000382.1 GCA_025352995.1 Acetobacteraceae bacterium | reverse complement strand
GATTGCCTTCCTCGCCGAGGCCGAAGCGATGGCGCCGCTGGAAGTGTGCATTTTCAATGTCGGCGCCAACGTGAACTTCCCCTTCACCGAGACCACATCGCGGGTGTTCCGCAAAGTGTGGGAAATGGCCTGCTATGGCGGATTCCTGGCGGGGCGAGAGGCGGCAAAGCTGATGTTGCCGCGCGGCACAGGATCAATCTTTTTCACCGGCGCGACCGCAGGGCTGCGCGGCGGTGTCGGCTATGCCGCCTTCGCTGCCGCCAAGTTCGGGCTGCGCGCAGTGGCGCAATCGGCGGCGCGCGAACTCGGGCCGCTTGGTATTCATGTCGCGCATCTGGTGATTGACGCCGGCGTTGATACCGCCTGGGTGCGGCAGCGGATCACAGCGCGGGACGGCGACATTGCGCCCGGCCGGCTGATGCGGCCCGAGGCGGTAGGCGAAGCGTACTGGGCGCTGCATCAGCAGCCGACCGATGCCTGGACGTTTGAGCAGGAAATCCGGCCGTTCGGGGAGAAGTGGTAGGGTTCAGATAACAGCAGGCAAGCAGTTCTTTTTGTGAACAAAAAGAACCAAAAAAACTTTTTACCCATTCCTTGCCGTTGGCGTGCCTCCCCCCGCAACAGCGAAGCGCGCTGAACCAAAGTGGTGAAGTTTTTTTGCTCCTTTTTTTTCAAAAAAAGGAGTGCTTCCTTGGCTTTAATCTTCTTGCCGAAAGCGTCACGCCGATTTGCTACGCACGCCAGGCCCCGGCAGCACCCGGACTTCGCGCGCGCGCAATTCCCCCCGGCAGGCGGAACAAATCAGCACCGGATCGCAAGTGTGCCCACACATAAGATGCTGATGCAGCAACGGCCGCCCGGTTGGGCCAGTCAGATGCACATCGCCCCAATGCACCAGGGACAGCATGACGGGGTAGAGATCGAGGCCTTTTTCGGTCAGGCGATATTCGTGGCGCAGCTTGCTTTGCTGGTAGGCGGTTTTGGTCAGCACCGTGTTGGCGACCAGCTTGTGCAGCCGATCGGCCAGGATCGGGCGCCCGATGCCCAGGCGCGCCTGGAATTCGTCAAAGCGCCGCACCCGCAAGAAGCATTCGCGCAAGATCAGCAACGTCCACCGATCGCCGATGACGGCAAGGGTGCGCGCCATGGAACAGTTTTCGTCATTGAGGTCACGCCACTGCATCGCACCACCACTTCGTTCTGAAACGAAACCTAGCGGAAACCGCGGCGCGGCGCCATGCGTCAGCCGAGCACGGTTTTGCCCGGTTTCGAGCAGGGATTTGAGGTTGGAGAGAATGCGCGGCCAGCTTGAACGACGGTCCGCGCAAAACCCGGGATTTGGCAACCTCGGGCGGGGTTAGGTTAGCCAGTCTTCGGAGCGTAGGCCTTCTATGCGGACGAATTCGCCGATATTGTCGGTGACGGCGATCAGGAGATCGCAGGCGCCGATGGATTGGCCTCGCCGAAGGGGAGAATTTCGACGCGCGCAGTGAAGCGTTCGACTTCCTGACGATTATGATCGGGGCGGGCGGATTTGGCGGCGCCGTGGCGCAGTTCGGTGAGCACGATCGCCAAGATGCATAGCCCGTCGGTTTCAGCGTTGCAGCGATCGCGGATCTGCGCCGGGCGGTCGCGCAGGACGCGGATACATAAATTGGTGTCGAGCAGAAAGCGCAGCATCAGAAGGCGTGGCGGTCTTATACCAAGCGCCCTTGATGTTGACCCATGAAGAATGGGTCAACGGCGCTTGGAATAAGTCTTTTCTTGGCGCACCGCCGCCCGCCAACCCGGTGCGCAATACCAAGCGCCTTCGGTTGGTCGCGTGGGCCAAGGTCGATGCCAGGGGCATCAAAGAAATCATCCCATTCGGCATTGGCCGGGACGATCACGCGGCGCTTCCCGTCGCGGATGACACGGACTTCCTTAGTGCTGGCGTGAAAGGAAATTATTCTTGACGCGAGGTGGCTGGTGCGTTAAGATAAATAATGATCAATGTGTCCTTCCTCCTCACCCGCCTGCAAGCCGCGATCGCGGTGGTGTCGGCGCGCGAGCGGCATCTGACGGTGCTGCTGGTGGCGGTGTGGGGGCGGATTGGGCGGATACGCACGCGGCTGGAGCGGTTGATCCGCTTGTGGCGGGCGGGGATGCTGCCGAAACCGCATGCGCCCGGCGCTGGAGGGGCGCGCACTTCGGTTCGCGCCCCATCGATTTTTCCGACAAATCCGGCCTGGCTATTGGTCGCGGTGCGCGAGGCGGGAGTGTTGGGGGCGCAGCTTGAAGCGATGCTGTCGGAGGCGGAGTGGGTGGAATTTCTCGCAGCGGCTCCGCAGGCGGCGCGCATTTTGCGCCCGCTTTGCCGGATGCTGGGGGTTGGGTTGAAGCCGGCCAAGGGGCGCAAGCCGCGGCCGGTGTGGCAGATGCCGCGGCCGGAGCGGGTTATGGTGGCGCCGGCTGGGTTGGTGTTGGGGCCGGGGGGAAGGCTGATTTATGTTTGAGGGGGGTGAGGAGAATTGCGCTTTAATTGTTTCGATATCGTAATAAATTTCAATTAAGCAGAAAGTTGTTGGCTTGCGACGGCGGGTGACGCAAGCGCTTACCCGCCCTACGGCTGGGGGAACTCTCCGGTGTCCCGAGCCAACGGCCAGGAATGAATAAAGTTTTTTTGGTTCTTTTTGTTCACAAAAAGAACGCGCTTCCTTCATAAATTTCCGGCTTAAACCCCACGAGAAGTGCCCCCCCGTTATCCAACACTGGCCGTTTGATCATCGAAGGTGCCGCCAGCATCAGCGCAATGGCTTTGGCTTCGTCGATATTTTCTCGATCGGCCTCGGGCAGTTTGCGGAAGGTGGTGCCGGCGCGGTTGAGCAGGGTTTCCCAGCCGATAGCGCGGCACCATTTTTCGAGCGTGGGCCGGGTGATGCCGGCGGTTTTGTAGTCGTGGAAGTGATATGCCACTCCGCGCGCATCGAGCCAGGCGCGGGCTTTTTTCATCGTGTCGCAGGCTTTGATGCCGTGGATGGTGATCATGGGGTCACTCCCACTCAATCGTGCCGGGCGGTTTGGAGGTGATATCGTAGGTGACGCGGTTGACGCCGCGGACTTCGTTGACGATGCGGCCGGCGACGCGGGTGAGGAAACCCATCTCGAACGGGTAGACATCGGCGGTCATGCCGTCGGTGCTGGTGACGGCGCGCAGCGCGCAGGCCATGTCGTAGGTGCGGCCATCGCCCATGACGCCGACGGTGCGGACTGGCAGCAGCACCGCGAAGGCTTGCCAGATGGCGTCGTAAAGGCCCGCGTTGCGGATTTCTTCGAGGTAGATGGCATCGACTTTTTGCAGGATGGCCACTTTGTCCCGGGTGATGGTGCCGGGCATGCGGATAGCTAGGCCAGGGCCGGGGAAGGGGTGGCGACCGACGAGGATTTCGGGGATTTTGAGTTCGCGGCCCAGGACCCTGACTTCGTCTTTGAATA
>JANXRN010000339.1 GCA_025352995.1 Acetobacteraceae bacterium | reverse complement strand
CTGACGACAGTGTGCTTGGCCTCAGCGGTCACGCCATGGCGGGCCAGGTGGCGGACCAGATCATCGGCCGGGCGATCACCATCGCCGGTAATGCCGCGTTCGGGGTTGATGGACAGCACGATCACTTTTTTGGCACCTTGCAAGACCGGTAGTG
This sequence comes from Acetobacteraceae bacterium, assembly GCA_025352995.1. GTDB lineage: Bacteria > Pseudomonadota > Alphaproteobacteria > Acetobacterales > Acetobacteraceae > CAITOL01. The sequence goes on along the minus strand of JANXRN010000339.1, from coordinate 1,958 downwards.
CTTCATGGACAGCGCGCGCGGCCTCGGCAGTCGCGTTCCAGCCGATCAGCACCGACTGACCGACCGTCGGATAATCCCCGGCATAAGGCACCACCAAAAGCGGCCCGCCGGTTCCCATCAGCAGCGCCGGATCGATGACACCACCTTTGTCGGGTGACGGTTGGCCGACAACAACAAGATCGGCGTAGCGGCCGTGCAGCACGATAGCGGCAGAAACTTCACCTTCAACCTCCCGCCACTCCCCGGCGATGCCGTGGCGTTCAAGGGCGGCGTCGAATTCGGCGCGCAATTTGGTGGATTGTTCCACCCTCGCCGCGCGCATGCTGTCCAGGATCGCGTCGACCTGGCGTGTGTCGTAATACATCGGCGGATCACCGATGAAGATATCGGCGGTCGGCATGTCATAGACGTTAAGCCCGATCAGTCGGCCGGTATTGGCGGCGGCAAGGCTCGCGGCGATGTCGAGGCGCACGGCATTGCGTGGCGTCGTATCGAGGTGAACCAGAATGTCCTTGAAACCCATGATGCCCTCCTGAAGTCGACAACAGCTTGAACGCAAGACGGGAACGCCGCATTGATCGATGTCAATCCGGCCGCCGATGGCTGAACAACACATGGTAGCGCCCGACGATCAATCCAATTCCCCACAGCCCGCCTGCGGTCAGTACCACGGCGGGGCCGGCCGGGATGTCGGCGTGGAAAGATACCAGCAGTCCGAGATAAGACGCCGCCATCGCGATCGCCACCGCCACGCCAACCATCCAAGGCAAGGTTTGCGCCCAGTGCCGGGCGGCAATCGCCGGCAGCATCATCAGCCCAACCGACATCAACGTGCCCAGCGCTGCGAACCCGCCAACCACGCAGGTCACCACCAGCGCCATGAACGCCAGATGCCAGACGCCGCCGCGCCCGCCAAGCGTATCCAGGAAGCCGGGATCAAAGCTTTCAACAATCAACGGTCGCCAGATGACGGCCAGGCCCAGCAGGCAGACGCTCGCCGCACCCGCCATCAGAAACAAGGCCGCGTCATCGACTGCCAGCACGCTGCCGAACAGTAAATGGGTCAGGTCCACCCCGCGGGTGAGCGAGATGATCGCCACGCCCGCGGCCAACGCCACCAAGGTCACGCCGGCCAATTGGCTGTCTTCCTGCCCCGCGGTCGCCCGCGCCAGCGCACCGGCCAGCAACGTCACCATCAGCCCCGCGATCAGCCCGCCGATGCCCATCGCGGCAAGCCCCGCGCCGCCCAGCACCGCGCCCAGCGCAATACCGGGCAGGATGCCATGCTGGAGAACATCGGTGGTCAGGCTCATCCGGCGCAACATCAGGAACACGCCAAGCGGCGGGCCGGCGAGCGATAGGGCCAGACATCCCGCCAACGCGCGTCGCATGAAGCCGAGATCGAACGGCGCCAGCAAAAATGCCTGGATCACGCAGCATCCCGCCAAGGGTCGATCGCCAGTCGCGCCAATCTCCGATTTTCGGCTGACAGCACCGCGTCTGTCGGCCCCCAGGCGATCAGGCGCCGCGCGAGCAACAAGGTGGCGGGAAACATATCGCGCACCAGATCGAAATCATGCAGCACGGCCACCACCGTGCGGCCCTGGCGCTGCCAGTCGGCCAGCATGTCGCGAAACACGGCTTCGGATGCCGCATCGACATTGGCGGTCGGTTCATCGAGCAGCAGCATTTGCGCATCCTGCACCAGCAGCCGTGCCCAGAGCAGCCGTTGGAACTGCCCGGCCGACAATGCACCAACCAGCCGCTGCTCTAGCCCGGCAAGCCCTACCCGCGCCAGCGCCGCCGACACTTTGGCCGCGGCCGCGTCAGGCAGAACCGCAAAGGCGCCGATTTGCGGCCAAGCACCCAGGGCCACGACGTCGGCACACATGATCGGAAAGCCACGCTCCATCCGGCTCCCCTGCGGCAGCAGCGCGATCTGCGTCCGCCCCAAACCA
>JANXRN010000337.1 GCA_025352995.1 Acetobacteraceae bacterium | reverse complement strand
GGCGGGAACGGTTGCGCTGGAAGCAGCCACGCAGGCCGATGCCAGCACCGCGCTCGCGGTGATCGTCGCCGTCGATGCGGGCCCGGATCGGATGGACCTCGGCGGCAGCATCGATATTGCGATTGCCGATGGTGGCGTGGTGGTGGCGCGACAGGCGCGCATTCTGGGCGGGCGGGAATGGATCCGGCTGGGCGCGATCGAAATGGCGATGGATTGTCTGCGGCGGCATTTGCAAGGGTTGCCGATTGATGAGCGGTCGGATTTTGAGAGAAGATAAGAAAGGATTCTTCTTTTTGTGAACAAAAAGAAGCAAAAAAACTTTTTATCCATGGCGCACCGCTGCCGGTGCGCACTCGGAACCAAAGTGGAAAAGTTTTTTGCTTCTTTTTTTCAAAAAAGAAGCGCTTCCTTGCTTAGGAGCATTCCATGAAAATCGGCGCCGCGGCCTTCTTCACCGACTACTCCTTAGCTCCTGCGGCGCTAGGCCGCGCCCTCGAAGAACGCGGGTTTGAATCCTGCTGGGCGCCGGAGCATTCGCATATTCCGGTCAACCGCGCGACCGGGTTTCCGTCGGGCGGCGACCTGCCGAAAGCCTATTACGACACGCTCGATCCGTTTGTCGCGCTGACGGGGGTTGCGGCGGCAACCGACAAGTTGCTGATTGGCACCGGGGTTTGTCTGATTGCCCAGCGTGATCCGATTCAGACGGCGAAGCTGGTATCGTCGATTGACCAGGTTTCTGCCGGGCGGTTTCTGTTTGGGGTTGGCAATGGCTGGAACCGGGAGGAAATGGCCAATCACGGCACCGATTTCGGATCGCGCCACAAGCGGGCGCGGGAAAATATTGAGGCGATGCAGGCGATCTGGTCGCAGCCGCGGGCGGAATATCACGGCGATATGGTGAATTTCGACCCGATCTTCGCTTGGCCCAAGCCGGTGCAGCACCCCTATCCGCCGGTCCTGGTTGGCGGCGCGTTTCCCTATGGCGCGCGCCGGGCGATCCGCTATGGCAATGGCTGGATGCCGCATCGGGCACGGCCGCAATATGAAAACGTGGTTGATCTGCTGCCGCAATGGCACGCGCTGGTGGCGCAATCGGGCCGCGACAAGGCGGGATTGCCGGTAACGGTATGGGGCGCCAAGCCTGATCTGGATGGGTTGAAGCGCGACCGCGATGCCGGGGTGGTGCGGGTGATTGTCACCTTGCCGTCGGCGGACATGGATGAAATCCTCCCCCGGATTGATCGCTGGGCAGAGATTATTGCCGCATTGGGTTAGGCCAGTAACCGCCAGGTCGAGGTCGCGAAGGCCAGCAGGTCGCCGGCATCGTCCTGTAGCCGCGCTTCGAGGAAATTAATGCTGCGGCCGCGGCGCAGGAAGCGCCCGACCGCCATCAGGTCGCCAGCTTTGGGCGCCCGGATGAACTGGGTTTTCATTTCCAGCGTCATTCCGGCGCCGAACGTATGCTGCAGCAAATGCCCCATGGCGATGTCGAGCACGGTGCCGATGATCCCACCATGCATGCTGCCTTGCGGGTTGAACATGAAGTCCTGCACGGTGAAGCGCACTTCGCTGCGGTCGTCGGGATAGGTGATGGCAAGCCCGAGGAATTTGGCCAGGAAGAATGTCCCGAAGGCCGGGATTTGCGTGGCGATGGCGTGATCAAAGGCGGCGCGGGCGGCTTGGTCGTCCATTCTGCTGATCCCAATTCAAGCCGGCACCAGCCGCTTGACCCAGTCGGCCACCGCGTCACCGCTGCCCATATCGGCCTGCACCAGGCCATCGACCATGAAGGTCGGCGACACGTGGATCCCATTTTGGCGGGCATATTTGCAATGCCACTTGATTTCCCGATCAAGGGTCGGAAGGGCGAAAGCGGCGGCCAGTTGCACGCCGCTATAGGCTTCGATGCGGCCGATGATGTCATTCGGCGTCGCGTCCAGGTTCGGGCCGCCGCAATGATGCGCGAATTCGAACTCTTCCCGATGGGTGGCAATTGCGGTCATCACCTTGCGGGCTGTTGCGCGGCCGCCCGGCAAGGTCGAGGCCGCCAGGATGCAGCGCACAATGACCCCGGAATACATATGCCAGGGCTGCGATTGCAGGCGGATTTTGATGGTGATCCGATCTTCGCCCGCCAGCGCCAGGGTTTCGTCGAGCTTGCCATAGGCGCGGACGGAGTAAGGGCAGGTGGGTTCGAGAAACATTTCAAACACGCGCGGGCCGTAGCCCCAGCTGAGCGGATCGGCGGTCCAGGCGGCTGGTGGGGTCATGCGGGTGATCCTTGGGAAAATATCAGGTTGAAGCGCGGGTCAAAATCTCAAACGGCACTAACACGCGCGTTTCCGTCGCCTCGCCGGCCAGCCGCCGCAGCAGGCTTTCGGCGGCAATCCGGCCCATGGCGACGCCATCGACGGCGACGGTGGTGAAGGGCGGCTCGCAGGCCTGGCTGATCTCGAAATTGCCGAAGCCGCAGACGGCGAGTTGGTCGGGCACGGAAAGCCCGAGCAACCTTGCTTCGGTTAATGCGCCGAACGCGACCAGATCGGAACTGCACAGCAGCGCAGTCCGGTCACGCATCTGGGGTGCGAGCGCGCGCAGGCCGGCGCGGCCATCGGCGATGCCGCTGGGGGCGGGCAGGGGCGCGCCGACCAGAACCGGCAAGCCGAGCGCTCGCACCCGGCGGGCGAACCCATCGGCGCGGGCCATGCCGCGCGGGTCGGACGCGGCGAGCACGGCAAATTCGCGATGGCCACGGGCAATGAAATAATCCGCCACTGCGGCGCCGATTTCGGTATGGTCAAAGCCGACCAGCATGTCGGTGGGGGTTTCGGCGGCGTCCCAGATTTCCACCACCGGGACCTGGGCTTCGCGCAGCAGGCGGGTGGCCGCCGGCGATCGTTGCGCGCCGGTCAGCAGCAGCGCATCGGGGCGGCGGGCCAGCACGGCGCGGATCAGTTCGGCATCGATCGCGGGGTCGTAGCCGGACAATGCCAGCATGACCCGGTAACCGGCAGCGCCCAAGGTATCAGTGAAGCTTTGCACGGGGCCGGCGAACATCGGGCTGGCGATGGTTGGCACGATGGCGGCAACCATGCGGCTGCGGCGGCTCGACAGGCCGCCAGCAATCAGATTGGGGACGTAACCGAGCCTGTCGATCGCCGCCTGCACCTTGATCCGGGTGGGCGCCGACACGCGGTCGGGGGTGTTGATAACGCGGCTCACCGTCATCGGGGCGACACCGGCGGCGTCCGCGACATCGGTGATTTTTATCGCGGTCGGTGAGCCGGTGCGGCGGCCTGACACTTGGCGTGCAATCCCTTCTGGTATGTTGCGCAAACCTATAAGCCTGTGCCGCGCCCCGGCAAGGGTGCTTGCCCCTTGGGGCGTGGTATCGTTTACTGCAATCGATTGTGGGGCGCGATTTGCTCTACTGGCCAAGGGACAAACATGAAAACCATCAAGGGACCGGCGGTCTTTCTCGCCCAGTTCGTCAATGACACCGCCCCCTATGACACGCTCGACGGGCTGGCCGAATGGGCCGCCGGGCACGGCTATCTCGGGGTGCAAATCCCAAGCTGGGATGGACGGCTGTTCGACCTCGCCAAGGCCGCCGAAAGCCGGGGCTATTGCGAGGAAATCATGGGCGTGCTGGCGACCCATGGGATTGAGGTGACCGAGCTTTCGACCCATTTGCAAGGCCAACTGGTGGCGGTGCACCCGGCGTATGATTTGGCGTTCGATGGCTTTGCGCCGGAGGCCGTGCGCGGCAAGCCGGCGGCGCGCCAGGTCTGGGCGGTGGAGCAATTGAAGCTGGCGGCAAAGGCCAGCAGTAATCTCGGCCTTTCCGCGCATGCCAGCTTTTCGGGCGCGCTGGCCTGGCCCTATTTATATCCCTGGCCGCAGCGCCCGGCGGGGCTGGTGGAAACCGCGTTCGATGAACTGGCCGCGCGCTGGAAGCCGATTCTGGATGTGTTCGACGAAAACGGCGTCGATGTCGCGTTTGAAATCCATCCCGGTGAGGATTTGCACGACGGCGCAACGTTTGAGATGTTTCTCGACCGCGTCGGCAACCATCCGCGCGCCAATATTCTTTATGATCCCAGCCACTTCCTGCTGCAGCAGTTGGATTATCTCGCCTTCATCGACATCTACCACGAACGCATTCGCGCCTTTCATGTCAAGGATGCGGAATTCAACCCGACCGGGCGGCAAGGGGTTTATGGCGGGTTCCAGAACTGGGCCGATCGCGCCGGGCGGTTCCGTTCGCTGGGTGACGGGCAAGTGGATTTCGCCGGGATTTTTTCGCGGCTGACCAAGCACGGGTTCGATGGCTGGGCGGTGATGGAATGGGAATGCTGCATCAAGGACAGCGAACAGGGCGCCGAAGAAGGCGCGCCGTTCATAGCAGCCCACATCATCCAGGTTGCCAAGCGCGCGTTCGATGATTTTGCCGCCAGCGGCGTCGATGCGGCGATGAACCGGCGGATGCTGGGCCTGTGACCCGACTAAGGCTTGGGATGGTCGGCGGCGGGGAAGAGGCCTTCATCGGCGCCGTCCACCGCATGGCCGCAAGGTTGGATGATCGGTACGAATTGGTGGCCGGCGCCCTGTCATCCGATCCGGCGCGTGCCCATGCGTCGGCGGTGCGCCTGCATATCGCGCCTGATCGCAGCTATGCGGATTTCCGCATCATGGCGCAGGCCGAAGCGGGCCGGTTGGATGTTGTCTCCATCGTCACCCCCAACCATGTCCACGCGCCGGCGGCGATGGCGTTTCTCGACGCCGGCATTCACGTGATATGTGACAAGCCGTTGACCCATACGATGGCGGCGGCTGAGGAATTGGCGGCCTCGGTCGCGCGGTCCGGCTGCCTGTTTGGCTTGACGCATAATTACACCGGCTATCCGATGGTGCGCCAGGCGCGGGAGATGGTGGCGGCGGGTGCGCTGGGCGCCATTCGGGTGGTGCAGGTCGAATATCCACAAGGCTGGCTCGCCACCGATCTGGAAGCGAGCGGCCAGAAGCAGGCGTCCTGGCGCACCGATCCGGCGCGCAGCGGGGCGGGTGGCGCCTTGGGCGATATCGGGACGCATGCCTTCAACCTCGCCGAATTCGTCTCCGGCTTGCAGGTCGAGACACTGGCGGCCGATCTGTCGAGCTTCGTCGCCGGGCGGCGGGTGGATGACAACGCCCATATCATGCTGCGCTTCGCCGGCGGCGCAAAAGGGATGCTGTTTGCGTCCCAGGTCGCAGTCGGCTGCGACAATGCGTTGAAACTGCGCGTCTTTGGCGAAACCGGCAGCCTGGCCTGGCGGCAGGAAATCCCGGAGACGCTGACGTTCGGACAACTCGGCCACGCGCCGCTGGTGTTGTCGCGCGGCGGGCCGGGGCTGGGCGCGGCCGCCGCCCACGCGACGCGGCTGCCGGGCGGGCATCCGGAAGGCTACCTCGAAGGTTTCGCCCAGATTTACAGCGACTTCGCCGAGCAAATTCAGGCGCGCGCCGAAGGCCGAGTGGCTGATCCAAGCTGCCTGCTGGTGCCCGGCATTGCCGAAGGCTTGCGCGGGATGCGCTTCATCGGTGCGGCGGTGCGGTCGAGCCAGGCGAATGCGGGGTGGATGGGCCTGTAGTCGCTAAAGCGAGCCGGCGCCAGGATGAAGCCCGGCAAGTCGCTTGGGCGGATGCCGGAAAAACTTTTGGTGAAGGCGCGCGCGATCGCCACGGCCGGATTGGCGAAAGATGTGGATGCGGTGAACCAATAGGCCGCGGTGATGTACAGCCCGACCAGTTTCGCGACCGAGGCCGGGGCAAAGCGCACCCCGCCCAGGATGGTCGCCACCAGCCCGAAACTCGCGACAATTTCGGCAAACCATTGCGGCCCGCCAGTGCGGGCATGCTGGGATAGTTCAAAGGCGGGGAGCGCGAACATCACATGCGCGACCAAGGTGCCGCCCAGCCCGCCAAGGATTTGCGCGCCGAAATAGATCGGCAGATCACGCCGGGGCAGGTCCCCGCTGACGGCGAAAACCAGCGATACGGCCGGGTTAAAATGTGCGCCCGAAATCGGGCCAAGGATGGTGATCAGCACCACCAGCATGGCGCCGGTAGCCAGGCTGTTGGCGAGCGGGGCGAGGGCTATATCCTTGGTCAGGCTTTCGGCCATGATCCCGGAGCCGACCACGGTTGCAACCAGCAGCAAGGTGCCAAGCGCTTCCGCCACCGCGCGTCGCCCGAGAATGTGAACCGCCATGACTGCAATTTCCGAATCCCGGGGCATGATAGATCAAGGGACGGCGCGGCACCACGCGGGGCGTTGTTGCTTGAAAATGGGCATGGATTGATGTATGATGCGTGATGCTTTCAGGATTGACATGATGCGCACCACCCTTGCCATAGATGACGATGTTCTGGTCGCGGCCAAGGCGGTCGCCCAGCAAACCAACCGCACCATCGGGGAAGTGGTGTCCGACCTCGCGCGTCGCGCCTTGCGGCCGCCGGTTGCCGACAGCGAGCGCAACGGCATTCCGCTGTTGCCGGTGAAGGCGCATGGGGTGCTGGTGACGCCGGGGATGGTCAATGCGCTGCGGGATGAGGCTTGACCTATCTGCTTGATGTCAACGTGTTGATCGCGTTGATCGATCCCGGGCATGTGGCGCATGACGCCGCCCATGAATGGTTCGCCACGACCGGGGCGGCATCCTGGGCGACCTGTCCGATCACCGAAAACGCGGTTTTGCGGATTATCGGCAATCCGAAATACGCGAACTCGCTGGGGGCGCCCTCGGCATGCGCGCCGATCTTGGCCAAGCTGGTGGCGTTGCCCGGCCATGTTTTCTGGCCGGATGCGATCAGC
>JANXRN010000293.1 GCA_025352995.1 Acetobacteraceae bacterium | reverse complement strand
GAAGAAATCGCGATACCAGCGTAGCGACACATCGCGCACCGGCAGGCCCATCATATCATTGGCTGAAAACGACAAAGGCAGCACCACGATCAGCGGCGCCAGCATCGCCACCTACGTCAATGTCACCTTGAACTGGGGCATGGCGGCGGCGATTTCGCTATGGCTGCTGCTCGGCACCCTCATCCTGGTCGGGGCCGCCGCGCTCGCGGTGCCGCGGCGGGGCTGGCGATGAAAACCCTGCTGCGGATTTACGCGGTTGCAGTGCTGCTGTTCCTGCTGGCGCCGCTGATCGTGGTGCTGCCTTTGTCGTTTTCAGCCAATGATATGATGGGCCTGCCGGTGCGCGATGTGTCGCTACGCTGGTATCGCGATTTCTTCATCGACAGCCATTGGCAGATGGCGTCACGCAATTCGCTGCTGGTGGGTCTGGCAACCATGGTGCTGGCCACCAGCCTGGGGACCTTGGCGGCGCTCGGCATTCGATTCGGCGGGCGGCAGGCGCGGATCGTGCTCGCGCTGTTGTGCCTGCCGATCGTAGTGCCGTCGGTCATTGCCGGCCTGGCGATCTATCTGGTGTTCGCCCGGCTCGGGCTGGTGAACACACTCGCTGGCCTGGTGCTCGCCCATAGCGTGCTGGCACTGCCCTTCGTGGTGCTGACCGTGCATGCCAGCCTCCGCGACTTCGATCCACAATTGCTGCGGGCAGCATCGTCATTGGGCGCCAAACCCGGCCTTATTTTACGCGCCATCATCCTGCCCCTGCTGGCGCCCGCGATCGGCACCGGCGCGGTCTTTGCCTTCACCATCAGTTTTGACGAGCTAATCGTCGCGTTGTTCATCGCCGGCCCCGAACAATTCACCTTACCGCGCCAGATGCTGGCGAGTGCCCGCGACACGCTCAGCCCCACCCTCGCCGTTGCCGCCGTGCTGGTCAGTGCGGCGTCATTGGTGCTGTTGGGATTTTATGCGGTCTTGCAGCGTCGGCGTGGATTGGACTGATCGCTTCGCGCCACTGGGTATACAGGCGACAGACCAAACCGAGGAGCCGAGATGACCGACATCACCCGCCTGCATGATGCTGACCGCGCCCGATGGGCGGAATTGTGGGAAGGCTACCTTACCTTCTACAAAACCAGCGAGCCGCCCGCCGTCTACGACCAGCTGTGGCGCCGCATCCAATCCGGCGACGGCGTCTTCGCCTTCGGCGCCCGGGTCGATGGCAAGCTGATCGGCATCGCGCATTATTTGTTCCACGCCAACGTGCGCGGCGCCGACGTCTGCTACCTCAATGATCTCTATGTCGATCCCGCCCTGCGCGGCACCGGCGCCGGACGCTTGCTGATCGAAGCCGTTGCCGCGGAAGCCAAAGCCCGTAAATGCAGCCGCTACTACTGGCAGACCCAGGACACCAACGCGGTTGCGCGCCAGCTTTATGACCGGCTGGCGAAATTCAACGGGTTCATCCGGTATGACTACCCGATGGTGTAAACGACCTACCTAGCCTGTTAGTGCTAAATAGTAGGGCGGATAAGCTCTTGCGCCATCCGCCAACTTTCGTGCATGCATAGAGGTGGCGGATGGCGCAAGAGCTTATCCGCCCTACGACTCCGCAATGGTCAGCAATTAACCCGGCACACCCTTGCTGGTCGAATACTCGAAATGCAGCGCGGTATCCGGATGGACAATCGGATGGATGGCATGCGCCGCCATCGCCGCTTCCGAAAACCCCTGCAAGATCAGCTTGAGCTTGCCGTCATAGGTCGCCACATCGCCAATGGCGAAAATCCCGACGATGTTGGTGGCGCACGTCGCGGCCGTCACCGCGACATGATGCCGGTCCAGCGCCAGGCCCCAGCCGGCAATCGGCCCGAGATCCATCGACAGGCCGAAAAACGGCAGCAGCACATCAGCCGAGATATGGCGACGGCCGCCATCGAGATCAACCAGCTCGACGGAATTTAATCCTCCATTTTCTCCATGCAGCGCGTGCAGCTGATACGGCACCACCATCGCCACGTCGCCCGACGCTGCCGCCGCATCAAGCTGGGCGACGCTTTCGGGTGCAGCGCGGAATTTCGGCCGGCGATGGACGAAATGGATTTCCGCCGCGACACCGCGCAGCGCCAGCGCCCAATCGACCGCCGAGTCGCCGCCGCCGGCAATCACCACCCGCTTGCCGCGCAAATCTTCCCGCCGACGCACATAATACTGCACCGCCCCGCTGGCCTCGTAATCCGCCAACCCGTCGAGCGGTGGCCGGTTCGGGCCAAACGCCCCCGCGCCGGCCGCGACAATCACCGCCTTGGCGCGAACCTCGTCACCCAGGTCGGTGGTCAGGACAAAGGCCCCCACCGCGCCGGCGATTTTCTCCACCCGCCGCCCGAGCAAACGCGGGGCCGCAAACGGCGCGATCTGGGTTTCGAGCCGGGTGATCAGCTCGCCCGCCTCAATCGCCGGATGCGCCGGAATGTCGTAAATCGGCTTTTCCGGATAAAGCGCGCTGCACTGCCCACCGACCTCACCCAGCGCATCGATCAGCACCGCGCGCAGCTTGAGCATGCCGAGTTCGAACACCGCAAACATCCCAACCGGCCCCGCGCCGATCACGGCAACGTCGGTGTCAATCATCTCGGCCATCACGATCCCTCTCGCAGCATGGCCTCGCGTACGCTGGGCCGCACACGCTGACAAGCACCCTTACCGCGCCCGATCGTCTGCGCCACAATGGCGGCATGGAATTGCAGCTGCCCGACCTTGCCGCCACCATTGCGCTCGCCACCCGGATCGCCGCGATCATGCGGCCGGGCGATGCGATATTGCTCGAAGGCCCGCTTGGCGCCGGCAAAACCGAATTTGCCCGTGCCCTGCTGCGGGCTGCGACCGCCACCCAAGCGCTTGAAGTGCCCAGCCCCACCTTCACCCTGGTGCAGAGCTACGACACGCCGCGCGGCACGCTGCATCATTTCGATCTCTGGCGCCTGACCGGGTCGGACGGGCTGGTCGAGCTTGGCTGGGACGATGCGCGCGATGACATCGTGCTGGTCGAATGGCCGGACCGGCTCGGCAAGCTGGCACCTGCTTCCGCGCTGACCATTCGGCTTGATCCCGGACCAGGCGAAAGCCGGATCGCGAACCTCACCGGCTGGACCGATCGGCTTGCCCGATGAACCTCGCCAGCATCCCAGCCAATGTGCCGTTCCTCGAAACCCTCGCCGCCACATGGCTCGCCACCCACCCGGACCCGTCGCGCGGGCTGATCCTGCTACCCACCCGCCGCGCCGCCCGATCGCTCGCCGATGCCTTTTTGCGTGCCGGCGCTGGCCGCCCGATGCTGCTGCCGCGCATCACTGCCCTCGGTGCGCTCGACGAAACTCCACTTTCCCTCGCCGGCGCTTTATCCTTACCGCCGGCCGTGGCCACAGCCCCGCGCCTCGCTGGCCTCGCCAAACTCATCTTGCGTCTGCCGGCCGAGGTCGGCGGCGCTGCCACCATCGATCAGGCCTGGCGCCTCGCCGCCGACCTCGCCAGCCTGATGGACGAAGCCGAGCGCGCCGAGCTTGACCTGACCGAGGCTTTGCAACGCGCGGCCGAAGCCGAACACGCCGCCCATTGGCAGATCACCTTACAGTTCCTCGAAATCGTCACCCAGCATTGGCCCGCCTGGCTGGCAGCCGAGGGGCTGATGAACCCGGCCGAGCGTCAGGCGCGCCTGCTCGATACCCAGGCCGAAGCCTGGGCGCAAACCCCACCGGCCGATCCGGTCTGGGCCGCCGGCATGACCGGCGGCACCCAAGCCATCGCCAGGCTGCTGCGGGTCATCGCCCATCTGCCCAACGGCCAGGTGATCCTGCCCGGCCTCGATACCGCGATGTCCGACGACGCCTGGGAGCAGATGTCCGATAGCCACCCCCAAGCCGGTATTGCCCGCCTGCTCACCGGCCTCGATGCACGACGCGGCGATGTGGGCGCGTTCGATGGCGTCGCAAGTGCGCCAGTCGGGCGGCTACGCATGCTATCCGACGCACTGTTGCCCGCCGCCTCGCTCGGGCTTTGGCTGACCAAAACCGAGCACGACATCAGCAATCTGCAAATCCTCCGCGCCCGCGACCAGCAGCACGAAGCGGCCTCAATCGCGCTCATCCTGCGCGACGCGCTGCAAACCCCAGGCGCCACCGCCGCGTTGATCACCCCCGACCGCACCCTCGCCAACCTCGTATCGGCGCAATTATTGCGCTGGGGCGTGATCGCCGATGACAGCGCCGGCGAGCCTTTGGCCGAAACCCCACCGGCGGTGTTCCTGCGCCTGATCGCCACTGCCATTGGCGCCGAACTCGCCCCGGTCGCCTTACTCGCCGTGCTCAAACACCCGCTCGCTGCCGCCGGCCTGTCCACCGCCGCCTGTCGCGCCGCCGCCCGGGCGCTCGAAATCCGCTATCTGCGCGGCCCGCGCCCGCCCGCCGGCATCACCGGCCTGCGCGAAGTCACCGCCAAAGCCCCCACCGACATCAAGGATTTGCTGGATCGGATCGAATCCTGCCTCGCCCCCGCCTTACGCCAGGCCGCCTCCCCGCTCGAACGCCCCGACACGCGCCTTGCCGCCCTGATCGAAGCCGCCGAGGCGCTGGCCACCACCGACACGCTGGCCGGCCCCGCCCGACTTTGGGGCCTGGAAGAAGGCGAAGCCCTGGCGACCGCCCTCAGCGAGTCCCTCGCCGCCCTCGCCGATTTGCCCGATCAGCCACCTTATATAGTACCCGGCCTGCTCGACGCCGTGCTGGCCGGCCACATCGTCCGCAGCCGACGCGCGCTTCGCGGTCGCGAAGCTGGCACCGAACATCCCCGCATCCATATCTGGGGCCTGCTCGAAGCCCGGCTGCAAAGTGCCGATACGATCGTGCTTGGCGGCTTGGTCGAAACCGTCTGGCCGCCGGCGACTGACCCTGGCCCCTGGCTCAGCCGCGGCATGCGCGCCCGCGCCGGGCTGCCCAGCCCGGAACAGGCCATCGGCCAGGCCGCGCATGATTTTGTCACCGCCACGACCGCCGCCAAACACGTCGTGCTATCCGCCCCAATGCGGCGCGACGGTGCGCCAGCCGTGCCCGCCCGCTGGATCAGCCGGCTGCTGGCGCTGCTCGCTGGCCAGGGCAAAACCTTGCCCAACCACCCTGCCGCCGGCTGGGCCATGCAGCTCGACCAGCCGATCGGTGACGCGCAGCCCGTCGCTGCCCCAGCCCCGCGCCCCCCGGTCGCCCTGCGTCCGCGCCGCCTCAGCGTGACCGAAATCGAAACCTGGCTCGCCGATCCCTACGCGATTTACGCCCGCCGCATTCTCGGCATCAAAGTGCTCGACCCGCTGGAACAATCCACCGACGCCGCCGATTACGGGTCGCTGGTTCATACCGGCATCCAGAATTTTCTTCGCAACCATGGCACCAGCTGGCCGGCTGACGGCCGCGCCCTGCTCGAAGCCGCTATGCTGTCGGCGCTGGGGGACGCCCGCCTCCGCCCAGCACTCGCCGAATGGTGGACCCCGCGCCTGCGCCGCATCGCCGCCTGGGTGGCCGACGCCGAGATCGAGCGCCGATCCGGTCGCACCATCGCCGCCATCGGCAGCGAACTCAGCGGCAACTGGCTATTGCCGATCAACTTCACCCTGCATGGCCGCGCCGACCGGATTGAACGGCGCGCCGACGGCAGCCTCGCCATCCTCGACTACAAAACCGGCACGCCGCCCACCCAGCGTCAGGTCGATGCCGGCACCGCCCCGCAATTGCTGCTCGAAGCCGCCATGGCCGCCGCCGGTGCATTCGCCGGGTTTCGCGGCCCGACCGACGAGCTGATCTACTGGCACCTGACCGGCGGCGCCGAGCCCGGCATCGCCCGCCCGCTATTCAAATCCAAACCGGATGACATCGCCGCCGCCGTTACCGATGCCGCGACGCGCCTCCACGCCTTGATCGAAGCCTTCGACAACCCGGACCGCGCCTATCTCGCCCAGCCCAATCCCGGCCGCCTGCCGCGCTTTCCGGACTACGCCCAACTCGCCCGCGTCGCCGAATGGCGCCTGGTGGAGGACATCGAATGACCAGCGCGCGCGACATCGCCCAAGCCGCCCAGGCCGAAGCATCCGACCCCAGCGTTTCCGCCTTCGTCGCCGCGTCCGCCGGTTCCGGCAAAACCAAGCTGCTGACCGACCGGCTGCTGCGCCTGATGCTGGCCGGCGAAAACCCGGCATCGATCTTGTGCCTGACCTACACCAAAGCCGCCGCCGCCGAGATGGCGATCCGCTTGCAAAACCGGCTCGGCGCCTGGGTGACGGCCGATGAAGCAAGCCTCGCCCGCGATCTGCGCGGCTTTTCCGTCGCCCCCTCCGCAGAAAACCTCCATCGCGCCCGCGCCTTGTTCGCCGATGTGCTCGATCTGCCCGGCGGCATGCGCATCGGCACCATCCACGCCTTTTGCCAGTCGCTGCTGCGCCGCTTCCCGCTCGAAGCCCAGCTATCCCCGCATTTCGAGGTCATTGCCGAGACCGATGCCGCCATCGCGCAAACCGAAGCCCGCGAAGCCGTGCTCGGCGGCGCCCACACGCCGGAAAGCCACGCCGCCCTGGCCCTGGTCGCCGCCCAGAGTTCGGCCGACGGGTTCGGCCGCCTCGCACTGTCCCTGCAAAGCGACCTGCCGCGCCTGCATGCCGCCATCGCCGCCGGGCAAAGCGCCGTCTCCGCCGCCCAGGCCCGCATTGTCGGCGCACATTCCGACGCGCCAACCATCATCGCCAACGCGACGAACTGGCAGGGCGAACCCGCACTGCGCCGCGTCATCAGTGGCCTTGCCAGCAAAGGCTCCCCCAAAGTCGCCGAAAAAGCCGGTGAATTGCTGGGCTGGCTTGGTCTCGATAGCGAATTGCGCGCCGAGCATTGGTCAAGTTGGCGCGATCAATTCCTGCTCGCCGACGGCCCGCGTGGCATGGGCGCCATCGTCAACAAGAAACTTGCCGACGCAAAGCCCGACTGGGTCGAAGCGATCGAGGCCGAACAGGCCCGCCTGCTCGCCGTCGATGACCAGCTCCGCGCGCTGTCCGCCTGGGAAGCCTCCGCTGCCCTGTTCCGCCTCGCAGCCCCAGTCGCCACCGCCTATCGCGCCGCCAAAGATCGCGACGGATTGTTGGACTACGCCGATCTGATCGGCCGCACGTCGAGCCTGCTGGTCGATCCCGGTGCCGCCTGGGTGCTCTACAAGCTCGATGGCGGCCTGGATCATCTGCTGCTCGACGAAGTCCAGGATACCGCCCCGGCGCAATGGAATATCGCCGGCGCCTTGACCGCCGATTTCTTCACTGGCGCCGGCGCCCGCGAAACCCCGCGCACAATTTTTGCCGTCGGCGACCGCAAGCAATCGATCTTCTCCTTCCAGGGCGCCAACCCCGCCTCGTTCGAGCAATGGCGCACCCGTTTGCGCCACCAGGCCCAAGGTGCGAACGCGGACTGGCGCGACGGGCAACTCAACGTGTCCTTCCGCTCCACCGCCCCGGTGCTGGCTTTGGTCGATCAGGTCTTTGCAACCTTGCCCGCCGCCGCCGGCGTCACCGACCCCGGCGCCCTCCGCCACGTCGCCGACCGCGCCGATCATGCCGGCAAGGTTGAGCTATGGCCTTTAACCCCCGCCACGCCACCCGCCGCCGCCGAACCCTGGGACATCCCGGAGCGTAATTTGCGCCAGATTTCCGCTCCGCGCCGCCTCGCCGAGGCCCTGGCTGACTGGATCAAGGCGCAAACCGACGGAACCACCCAACTCGAAAGCCGGGGCCGCCCGCTTGCCGCCGGCGACATTCTGGTCCTGGTCCGTCGCCGCAACGCCTTCGCCGATGCCCTGGTCCGCGCCCTCAAATCCCGTGGCGTGCCGGTCGCCGGCCTCGATCGCATGGTGCTCACCACCCAGCCCGCCGTCGCCGATTTGCTGGTGTTGTGCGACGTACTCCTGCTCCCCGATGACGACCTCGCCCTCGCCAGCGTCCTGACCAGCCCGCTCGGGGGGCTCGATGATGACGATCTGATCGCCCTCGCCCCCGGCCGCGCCGGCAGCTTATGGGCCGAACTCCGCGCCCGCGGCGACGAACGCCCGGCCTGGCGCGACATCCGCGACCTGATCGCCGGCCTGCTGGCGCGGGTCGATTTCGTCAGCCCCTATGCCCTGCTCGCCGAAATCCTCGGCCCGCGCGGCGGCCGCCATCGCCTGCTCGCCCGCCTCGGCCCGGAAGCCGCCGAACCGATTG
This sequence comes from Acetobacteraceae bacterium, assembly GCA_025352995.1. Lineage (GTDB taxonomy): Bacteria > Pseudomonadota > Alphaproteobacteria > Acetobacterales > Acetobacteraceae > CAITOL01. The sequence goes on along the minus strand of JANXRN010000293.1, from coordinate 442 downwards.
ACGAATTGCTCAACGCCGCCCTGGCCTTCACCCAAACCCACCCACCGTCGCTGCAAGGCTTCGTCCACTGGCTGCGCCAATCAGGCGCCGAGGTAAAACGCGAAGCCGAAGGGGCCGGTGACGCCGTGCGCATCATGACCGTCCATAGCGCCAAGGGCCTCCAAGCCCCGGTTGTCATCCTGCCCGACACCACCAGCCTGCCCCCCGATGACGGGCCGTTGGTCTGGGGCCGCGACACGGCAACCGGCCTCGACGTCCCGCTCTGGACCCCGCGCAAGGAACTGCGCTGCGCCGCGATTGACGATCTGCGCGCCACCGCCCGCGCCCAGCGCCTCGAAGAACATAACCGCCTGCTTTACGTCGCCCTGACCCGCGCCGAAGACCGGCTGATCATCTGCGGCTGGGCGCCCCGAACCCTGCCGCCAGATTGCTGGTACGAACT
>JANXRN010000282.1 GCA_025352995.1 Acetobacteraceae bacterium | reverse complement strand
CCGCCGTAGCCCCAGAAGCCCTGTCCGCTGCCGATTGCCGTTGTGGCCGCGTCGACGATCCAGGCGGCGTTGTTGTAGGTGAGGGCTATGCCGTCAATGGCGGCGCCGTTCGAATCAAATTCGTCAGCGACCAACTGGCCGATCCCTGTGCGGAGGTATACATCATGGCCGCCATAACCTCAGAAGCCTTGCCCGCTGCCGATTGCAGAGGTTGAGGCGCTAACTATCCAAGGCGTACCCTGGTACGTAAGCGCTATGCAGTCGATTGCGGAACCATCGCTGGCGAATTCATCCGCGACGAGTTGCCCTGCGGCGTTGCGCAAGAAGACATCGTGCCCGCCGTAGCCCCAGAAGCTTTGGCTGCTCCCTATGGCTACTGTCGCCGCGTCGATGACCCAGGCATTACCCTGGAATATGATACCAAGCTGGCCTGCCAACGGCCCGCCATTGTCGTATTGCTGATATAATAATTGATTGCTGGCGGTTCGCAGGAAGACATCATGTTTGCCATTGGTCCCCACGACGATGCCTATCCCGATGATTGTGGCCGGCTGGGTCGCTGATGGGATTTGAATGCGGAACTGCGTGCTTGGCGAACGAAAGCCGGTCGGATCGGTCACCTGGAAGATGAAGCTGTCCGACAAGGTGACCGTGCCGTTCTCCCGGTACGAAATCAACCCATTGTTGATATCCTGCTGGGTGAACAAGATCGCCGCCGATCCGCTTTTCAGTAAAGTACCGAATGCAGGGCGGGTCGTGATCGTGTACGTGAGCTGCCCGGCGGTGTCATCGATGTCGCTTGCGGCCAGCATGCTGGACAGGATTGTTGCCGTTCCACCGACTGTGACTGACAAAGGTAGGTTTGTGACGATACTGGGTGTGGAAGCGGTTACTGTTAGGCTGTAGGTTCCACTATAGGCATCGATGAATGACCCTGCTTCGAGGTAATAGTTACCACCTGAATTCGTAGAAAAAATAATACGAGAATTTAGATCAGCACCCGGAGAAATATCATCATTTTCAGAGAGTATTACACCATTACTGTCATGTAGACGAATATAGGAATCCGGCAACGTATTTCCTGACAAATTGATTGTGTAGGAAACACCTGCTATCAGTTGAATGCGAAACCAGTCCCGATCGCCGGCAACCTCCAGATTGCCGGTAACCGTGCCGTTGACGCTTGCTTGGCCGAACGGGTGGGATGTATCCGTAAGGCTATTTGCGTAGTCATCCGACGTAAGACTGACTGCGAGGCTGTAAGTGCCGGTGTAACTTTCATCGAAGGCGCCAGCCTCGAGGTAGTAAGTTCCGGTGGTCGGCGCTGTAAACGTAAGCCGGGAGTTACGGTCGATCCCGGCAACAATGTCGTCATTCTCGGCTAACGTCGCGCCACTGGCGTCGTGCACACGTAAGTATGGATCTTCAAGCGTGTTGCCGACCAGGTTGATCAGGTAGCGTGAGCCGGCGTTCAATTGGGTGCGAAACCAGTCGCGATCGCCGGCGACCTCCAGGGTGCCGTTGGCGCCCCCGTTGACCAGCACGCCAAACGGGTGGGAGGTATCAGTTAGACTGCTGGCATAGTCATCGGTAACTGAATTCAGGTTAATCTGATAGCTGCCGGAATAGCCGTCGGCAAAGGCGCCGGCCTCGAGATAATAGGTGCCAGAGCTGGTGATCGTGTAAGTGATTTGGGAGTTACGATTGATTCCTGGATCAATATCGTCGTCTTCAACGAGTACGGTGCCGGTGGCGTTGTGTAACCATAAATACGGATCTACTAGTGTGGTACCCAGCAAATTGACGACATAAGTCGTCCCCGCGGTGAGTTGTACCCGGAACCAGTCGCGATCGCCGTTGACTTCCAGCGTGCCGGTCGCCGAGCCATTAACCGCGACCTGTCCGAACGGGTGGGTGGTATCGGTCAGGCCGTTGGCAAAATCATCGATGATAGTTGGCGGGGTTGAGCCGGTAGGTGTCCACCCGAGGATGTCCATGACACGCAGATCGATTGCGGTCACAGCTCCGGGAGAGCCTACCCCGCCAGGGCCGAATGCATCACCAACCGTCTTGTCCCAGTCGGCTAGGTCGTACTTGTCACTGACGCCATTGGTACCAACCGAGTTATGGAACTGCGTCAGCAAGTGGGCGCCATCTACAGAAAAATAGGTCGGGCGCCCATCATACCCTCCAGTATAGTCGCGCTGTCCCGCCCTGGAATAGCGAAACAAGTCCATTGGCGCCCAATAGGAGTTTGCGAGGCCCAAGGTGCCAATGCGCCCCATCGCGCCCTCGGATATCTCGTGCTCCAAAACCCCAATCGCATCTGCGCCATAGGTCCATGAGAAACTGCTGTTGAGGATAATTGAATCATCGTTTTCGGTCCCCGTGCCGGCGAGGCCGAGAATTCTTGCCATACCGATGGGCACCTCGAACCCGCGGCCGCCGCTTGGATCGGTCGTAGGCAGGGACGCAACGGCGGCGGCGTCATCGGCGGTAGTAGCGTGTTGACGCAACGCGTTGGCGAGGGCGGCGTAGCTTATGGTCCCAACGGGGCGGTAGGAGTTTTGACCAGAAAAGCTGAGTGACAGAGCCTGCAAGTCGAAACTCATGTTCAGCGTGACTGAATTGGTGAAGTGGCTCTGAAAGTAATTTTCGGCAGCGACGATGGCGGTATGATAGGCAGCGGAGACGTTGCTGCCATAGGTGTTGACAAAGACTAGTCCGCTGCCAGCTAGCGATATGGTTTCGGGCATAGATCCCCACTCCGTTAGTTTCACTACAGTTTCAGCAAGACGAAATTGCTTTGTCGGCGATCTGCATACCATTACATTTTGGTCACAGTTAGAGCCGCCACGCAAAGGCTGAATTGTCCCAGTCTGGTCGGCCCTCTACCGTCACACGCTATCAGCGTCCCCTCCTACAATGTATTCCTGCGAACAAAACTCGCCGGAAGCAGGTGAACCAATGCACGCAGCGCCACCCAGCGCGCTTGTCGCGCCGCCGCCCCGTCGCGGACGGCGACATCGCGCTGGGCGCGGCCCAGGGCGACGATGAACGTGGCGAAGCGTTCGCGTCCGCCGTCGGTAGTGCCCAACGACGCAGCTTTGGCTGATCGAGCTGCGTCTCGATCAGCATGACCACCCATCGCGCCCCCCTGCACACCGTGGCTCACGCTTGCATAACCCAAGCCCCCGCGCCAAACAGACGCATACCATCGGGAGCGGCAGCCATGAGCCATGAATTCCCCTATCGCGGCCTCAAAGTGCTCGATCTCGGTCAAGGCGTCGCTTCGCCCTATTGCGGCATGTTGCTCGCGCTCTACGGCGCCGATGTCGTCAAAGTCGAACCGCCAGAAGGTGACTGGTCGCGCAATCTCGGCGGCAAATATGATGGCGGGCGGCAATCAGCGATGTCGCTCACCTTCAATCGCGGCAAGCGCAGCCTGACGCTGGATCTGAAATTGCCGGCCGCCCGCGCGGTGCTGCGCCGGATGGCGGAACAGGCCGATGTGCTGATTGAGGGTTTTCGCCCCGGCGTCGCCGCCAGGCTCGGGGTCGGCTATGACAGCCTGAAAGCGGTGAACCCCAAGCTGATCATGGTCAGCATCAGCGGCTTCGGCCAGACCGGCCCCTATTCCCAGCGCCCG
>JANXRN010000237.1 GCA_025352995.1 Acetobacteraceae bacterium | reverse complement strand
GGAGAAATCCAAGTTCCTTGATATCATTGATCGGACAAATCGATGTATCGTTTCGGCCGTTTCCCGTGTTGAAATGTCGCTGGTTCTAGAGGGACGCAATGGCGATATCGGTCGATTGGAACTGGATAATTTTTTCCGCGTATCCGGCGCCGAAATCGTCGAGGTCACGTTACAGCAGGCAGATTTGGCGATTGGAGCGTTCCGCCGCTTTGGGCGTGGCCGCCACAAGGCGGGGCTGAACATGGGTGATTGTTTCAGCTACGCGCTGGCAAAGGCACTGGATGTGCCTTTGTTGTTTAAGGGCGATGATTTTTCGCGAACCGATAGTCGGGTGGCCCGGTAGCCGGCCGATTGGGCCTCGTGGATAGAATATGACGGAAAGCGCCGTCAGATTCTATCCACGAGCCTTTGATTGGGTGGAACGATTTACATAACGCTCGGGGCTTGAGCGTTAGGATCGCACGACTAGGCCAGGCGCGCGCCACGCCGGCGGCGAACCAGACCGAGGACTGCGACGCCGGCGCCGAGCAGCGCGAGCGAGGCGGGCTCAGGTACGGTCCCGACATCGGCGATGACGCTGATATTGCCGCCGGTGAGCGCCACAATGTGGGGCCGATACGCATCGGGGAAGGACATGGCGGTGATGGCGTGTGTCCCGATGGTGTCCAGGCTGCCATCAAAAACTATCACGGCCGTGTTGTATCGCGCCTGGAACGACAAGGTGTCCGTGAGGTCGTTGTAGAGCGGCGTAACATTGTTGGGCTGGTCATTTCCGTCCCAAGTGACAGAAACCGCCCAACCCCCGGGGAATGCGATTGCATTTGTTGCGGTGTCGATGGTGAATTGCCCGGTTATACCTATGGTTGCCTGGTATTGATAGGTGGCGACGTCCGCCGAGCCGCCCACGCTGTTGAACTGATAGGTGACCATGTTGGCGCTGGCGGGGGCGGCGATGCTGAGCAATGCCGCGCAGGTAGCGGCGAGTGTAACACGTAGGCGCATGAGAATGTCCTTGTGAAGAGTCTGACGGAAAGAGCCGTTAGACTCTATCCAAAAGACTTTGATTGGGTGGAGCGATTCACCTAACGCTCGGGTAGGGAGCGTCAGGATCGCACCACTCGGGGGTTGGAAGGGCGGAATAAGCGAGACAAGGCACACAAACCCGAACGCGCAGCAGCAACGACGTCGCATTTGACCGCGAGATTGGAGAATGCGAAGTTAGGTGTTTTGTATACTTCGCTCGGTGGAACTCCTTGTTAACGTGCATTTTAAGTGCCTATCGCCGACCGCGCAATGGCGCTTTTTGAAATTGGCGAGAATCTCGCCGATGCGCTGCCGCGATCGGACGGCCCCGTGGCAAGCGCGGTGATCACCGCCGGGCATGGGTCAGGCCCGGATAACAGTCCGGAAGCGCTGGCTGCCTTGATACGCGAGCCGGGTTTTGATACGGCCATGTTCGCCATCGCCCGGAGCTCGGTTGAGGAGCACCGGGCAAGCTGGCTGATGAACCGCATCCTCAGCGATCGTGGGCAGCTGATTGCGGCCTATATGGCGCTTGATTTCTATTTCGCCGATCCGTCCCGGCGCGGCTTCACGATCGTCCAATTGCATGATGCGGCCGCACGCCTCGGCTTTGCCAGCCCAGGCCGGGTGCGTGCGTGGGCGACGAGCCTTCTTCTGTTGGGCTTTTTTGCGGTCGCAAGCCCAGGGCGCCCGCAGCGCCTGATGCTGACGGCGAAATTCTTCGCGGTGATGCGCCGCCGGATGGCGTTCGCCTATCAGTCGATTGCCGCGTTTCACCCCGTGCCGGGCTTCACCAGCGCGGCATTGGACCGCGATGCGTTTTTGGGCGCGATCGTTGCCGGATGGCTGGTGCACTACCGGCAAGGCCAGCGGTCGATGGCGCCGGCACCAGAGCTGAGCGACATTGCCGACCGCGAGGCTGGGGTCGTCATGCTGTTGTCGGTGCTGTTGAAGGACCAGGCGGGTGCGCCGATCGTCATCGCCGACCTTGCTCGCGAATTTTTCGTGTCCCGCGCGCATGTCCGAACCATCATGCAGGAGGCGTCCGCGCTCGGGCTGGTGGTCCGCTCGGACGGCGACCGGCGCTATCGGGCGCTGCCGCTGCTTGGCGATGCCATGCGCCGGTTTTTCGCGGCGCTGTTCCAACTGCATATCTATGCGTTGGAGCAGGCGCTGGCGGCGGATGCGGGCATCGCATCCACCGCAATGGAC
>JANXRN010000212.1 GCA_025352995.1 Acetobacteraceae bacterium | reverse complement strand
TATTGTTATCAATTGTTTAGTTGCTTTTTTTTGAGCATTCAGGTCTTACTTTTAATATAAATAAGGAACGAATTCCATGTTCGACGCCCTGCCAGCCCCGCTCAACAGTGTGGTTCCGTTCCTGATCGTGCTTGGCGTGCTGGTGTTCATTCACGAGCTCGGCCATTACCTCGCCGCGCGCTGGCGCGGGGTGCATGTAGAAGCGTTTTCAATCGGCTTCGGCCGCGCCATTTTCAGCTGGACAGACAAGCGTGGCACGGTGTGGAAACTCTCCTGGCTGCCGCTGGGGGGCTATGTGAAATTGCACGGCCAGGAACAGCCGGAAGACGCTGATGCGGCCACGAGGGCTGCATGGAAAGCCGGCGAGACCTTCCATGAGAAATCGGTACTGTCGCGCGCGATCGTGATCGCCGCTGGCCCGATCGCCAACTTCATCCTTGCCGCCGCCTTGTTCGCCGGCCTGTTCGCGGTGATGGGTCGCCCGGTGGTCACCTCCCAAATTGGCGAAGTTGTCGCGTCGTCTGCCGCCGCCCGTGGCGGCTTGGAAGTTGGCGACGTGGTGACCGCGATTGACGGCCAGGTGATCAATCGGTTTGACCAGCTGCGCCAGATTGTTGGGGGCCATCCCGGCCAGCCGCTGAAGCTGCATGTGGTGCGCGGCCAGCAGGCGCTTGATCTGACGGTGACGCCTGACAGCCGCGTGGTCGGCGGGATCGCCACCGGGCTGCTCGGGGTGCGCGGAGGGGCGACGATATTTGAACCGATTTCCACCATTGCCGCCCTCGGCGCGGGGGTGACCCAGACCTGGGACGTGACGGTGCAGACCTTTGACGGCGTGATCGGCATGATCACCCGCCGCACCAGCGCCGATGATATGGGTGGGCCGCTGCGGATTGCGCAAATGTCGGGACAGGTGGCGTCGCTCGGGCTTGCCAGCCTGGTGTCCTTCATCGCGATCTTGTCGGTTAATCTCGGGTTGCTCAATTTGTTCCCGATTCCCGTGCTCGATGGCGGCCATCTGGTGTTCTATGCCGTCGAAGCGCTGCGTGGCCGGCCGTTGCCGGTGCGGGCCCAGGAATATGGCTACCGCGCTGGTTTTGCGGTGTTGATTGGGTTGTTTGTCTTCGCAACCTGGAATGATCTGGGCCATCTCGGCCTGTTCCGCTGGGTGGCTGGCCTGATCGGCTAGCGGCTAGATCATCATTCGTTCAAACGGCTTCGTTTGAACGAATGATGATCGAAAAACAGGACCCTAGAGCGTGACCGCCGATTCCGATACAACGGATCACGCTCTAGGGGTGGCGCCCACTGCCCCCCGGCACTATACGACTCCCCGGCCAGACGATATTGAGACGGCCAGCGGCACCCTTGCCGCTGGCCTTGTGCCTTTATGCGGTAGCGAAAGTGGCATTGTGTCGCGATCCAGTGGGGAGAGTTCCGGTTTGAGTGGCACGAGAGTAGCGCTGATTGCGTCGGCCTTCGTTCTGGCAATTGCCGCCCTTGGCGCGGTTGCCTCGCAAAGCTTTGCCCAGCCCGCCCCGCAATCGCGCGATCAGCGCGTGCTGGCAGCGGTGGTCGCGCCCGGCGGCACGATCGCCGCCATCAAGGTCGAGGGCAATCAGCGGATCGAGGAAGCGACGATCCGGTCCTACATGCTGGTCCAGCCCGGTGATCGCTTTGAGGCTGATCGGCTCGACCGCAGCCTGAAAAGCATTTTTGCCACCGGCCTGTTCATCGATGTCACCTTGCGCCGCGAGGGCAGCGTGCTGGTGGTGCGGGTGGTTGAGAACAAGATCGTCAACCGCATTGCCTTTGAAGGCAATCACAAGCTGACCGACGAAATTCTGCGGCCGGAGCTGCAATTGCGCTCACGCGGGATTTTCACCTCGGCGCTCGCCCAATCCGATCGCCAGCGCATTCTCGATCTTTACGCCCGCAAGGGTCGCTTCGGCACCAGCGTTGTCCCCAAAATCATCGATGTTGGGCAGAACCGCGTCGATGTGATTTTCGAAGTCAATGATGGCGAGGCCTCCCTGATCGGCCGCATCGCCTTCATCGGTAACAAGGCCTATAGCGAGGGCAGCCTGCGCGATGTGATCGTCAGCCGCGAAGAAGCCTGGTGGCGCCTGCTATCAACCAGCGATGTCTATGATCCGGACAAGGTGAATTACGATCGCGAATTGCTGCGGCGGTTTTATATCAGCAAGGGTTATGCTGATTTCGAGGTGCTGAGCGCCAACACCGAACTCGCCCCCGATCGTTCAGCGTTTTTTGTGACCTTCACCTTGAATGAGGGTTTTCGCTACCGGATCGGCAAGATTGATATCACCTCGACCCTCAAGGGCATCGAACCCGACTCGCTCCGCAGCCAGGTCGACCTCGATCCCGGCGATTGGTACGACGGCGACGCGGTCGAGCGAAGCACCCAGGCGATGACCGCCTTCATCCAGAATCGCGGCCAACCCTTTGTCAGCATCAAGCCCCAGGTCAAGCGTGACGTTGAAAAGCACGAAATCAACCTGACGTTTGAAGTCAGCGAAGGCGCGCGGGTCTATATCGATCGCATCGATGTGGTCGGCAATTTGCGGACCTATGACAGTGTCATCCGCCGCGAATTCCGCTTTGCCGAAGGCGACGCCCTTAATAGTGCCCTGCTGCGGCGCAGCAAGACCCGGCTGAGCGATCTGGATTTTTTCAATTCGGTCAATATCGCCCCAGTGCCGGGCTCGGCCCCCGATCGCGGCATCGTACGGGCGGAGGTTGACGAAAAATCAACCGGCGAGCTCAGCTTTGGTGGCGGTTATTCGACCGATATTGGCGCCTTGGCGACCGCTGGCATCCGGGAACGCAATTTGGTTGGCACCGGCATCGACGCCGGGATCAACGCGGTGCTGGCGCAAAAGGAAAGCCAGATCAATCTGTCGGTGACCGATCCGTATTTCCTGGGCACCAACCTGGTTGCGGGGTTCGATATTTTCCGCATTCAGAACAATTTGCAGTCAGTCGCGCTTTATAATCAGCGCCGCCTGGGCGGTGATGTCCGCATTGGCTACGAATTTACCGAACATCTGCGCCAGTTGCTGACCTACACGATCGAGCAGCGCACCATCTATGGTGTCGGTACCGGTGCGACGATTTATGTGAAGGATGTCCAGGGGACCAGCCTGCTATCGCAGATCGGGCAATCCCTGACCCTGGATTATCGCGACAGTAAGCTCGATCCGCGGTCCGGCTTCGTGCTCCGCGTCGGCACTGATTTTGCCGGCGTGGGCGGTAGCACCAACTTCCTCCGCAACAAGATCGACGGCGCTTATTACTATCCGCTGGAGCGCTATCTTGGGAACCGCGACTGGGTCATCGCGTTGCAGGCTGGCTTTGGATATCTGCAGCCGCTCGGCGGGGTGCAAGAAAAAATCATCGACCGGTTCTTCCTCGGCGGCGATAATTTGCGCGGCTTCGCGGTTGGCGGCGCGGGTCCACACGACATCAGCCCCACCGCTGGCAGCGCCAACAGCCTGGGCGGGCGGATGATCTGGACCCAGACGACCGAATTGCGCTTTCCGCTGCCGATTTCGCAGGACCTCGGCATCACCGGTCGGTTCTTTGCTGATATCGGCTCGCTCAGCAAAGTCGGCGCGCTGCGTGATCCCAGCACCGGCACGCTGGCGCCGATTGTCGATGACGCGTCCCCACGGGTTGGCGTCGGCTTCGGGATTTCCTGGAAGACCCCGTTCGGCCTGCTCAACATTGATCTGGGCTATCCGGTCGTCCGCAAGAAATACGATCAAACGCAACAAATCCGCTTTGGCTTTGGCACGAGGTTCTAGTGATACGCATGTCCCGCCTGCTCCGCACGCTCACCGTTGCCGGTTTCGGCATTTCGCTCGCCTTCGGAATCGGCCACCACGCCGGGGCCCAGGGCTATTTTGTTCCGGGCCAAGGCCAGGCACCGGCTGGGCAAGCGCCGCGCCCGGCAGCGCCCCCGGCCGCGGCCCGGCCGGTCCCCCGCGCCAACCTGCCGGCAGCCACTGCCCCGCAGGTTGCGGGGGCGGAAGGTGAGGCCCCTATTCAGGTGCCGATGCCGCCCATTCCCACCCTGCCGGTATTGCCGCGTGGCGCCAGCCCGCCGGCAGCCCTCGTCGGGGTGTTCGGCCTGCCCGAAGCGATGCGCGCGTCCCTCGCGGCCCAGCAGGTTGACAAGGTAATTGGCGAACGCCGCCAGAAACTTGGGGTTGACGCCGCGGCCGAGGAACAGGCGATCGTCGAAATGCAAAAGGCGCTCGCCAATGACCGCGCCAAGCTGTCGCCTGAACAGGCTCGTGCGCGCGAAAAGGAAGTGCAGGACCGCTTTACCGCATCCCAGCGCCTGTTCCGCAACCGCGACCGGATCATCCAGGAAGCGGCGCAAGTCGCGATCAACGCCATCCAAGCCAACCTGATCGCCGTCGTGCGCCAGGTCTCCGAAAGCCACGGCATCAATTTCGTCATGCATCGTCAGAGCGTGGCGCTGAATTCGCCGGAATTCGACATCACCGAACAGGTGGTTACCGAGTTGAACAAGCTGATGCCGACGGTCGAGATTGCGCCGGACGGGGTTTCGCCGCTGGCCAATGCGAATGCCACCGCGCCCGCGGCGCCAAAACCGACAAAATAGGCGGAATTCGGAAAGTGACTGCGCCGGTGATGGGCGATGCAAGGTTCTTTCGACAGACCGGGCCGCACAGCGCGGCGGTGATTGCCGAGGCGGCCGGCGCGACGGTGGCGACCGGAAACCCTGATCAGGTTTTGTCTGGCGTGGCGCCGCTGCAGACCGCAACCGCCGGCGATCTCAGCTTCCTTGATAATCGCCGCTACGCTGACACCTTGGCCGCCAGTGCGGCCGGGGCGGTGTTGGTGCATCCGACGCTGCTTGACCGTGTGCCGCCGGGATGCGTGGCGCTGGTCACCGATGCGCCCTATCTCGGCTGGGCGCGGGCGACCGCGCTGTTCCACCCACGGTCCGAAATCGAGCCCGGCATTCATCCATCCGCCATCATCGCGCCGTCCGCCCGGATTGACCCAGATGCAGAAATCGGCCCGCTGGTGGTGATCGGCGCCAATGTGGACATCGGCGCAGGCTGCCAGATCGCGGCTGGCGTGGTCATCGGGGCGCATTGCGTGCTCGGCGCCGGCTGCCGGATCGGGGCGCAATCCACAATCAGCCACGCGATCCTGGGCAAGCGGGTGGTGACCTATCCTGGTGTGCGCATCGGCCAGGACGGGTTCGGCTTCGCACCCGGCCCCACCGGCATGGTCAGCGTGCCGCAGCTTGGTCTGGTGCGGATTGGCGACGATGTCGAAATCGGCGCCAACACCACCATCGATCGTGGCTCGGCGCAGGACACCGTGATCGGCGCGGGCACGCGGATCGATAATCTGGTGCAGATCGGCCATAATGTCCGCATCGGCCAGCATTGCGTGATCGTGGCCCAGGTCGGCATCTCCGGATCGGCGGTGCTGGAGGATTTCGTGGTGATCGGCGGCCAGGCTGGGGTTGCCGGGCATTTGACCATCGGGCGCAAAACCCGCATTGGCGCCCAGGCCGGGGTGATAAGCGACCTGCCGGCGGGAAAGGATTATGTCGGCAGCCCGGCACAGGCGGTAAAAACCTTCTTCCGCCAGATCGCACTTCTGAAACGCTGGGCTGAACCCGGCGCGCGCCCCCCCAATCAAACCAGGGCAGACTAGATCGTTATGGACACTCCACAGCCCAACGCCGGAACCGTGACCGAAACCCTCGATATCATCGGCATCATGGCGGCCATCCCGCATCGCTATCCGTTCCTGCTGATCGACCGCGTGGTGGACATCGTCCATGGCCAGTCCGCAGTCGGGGTCAAAAATGTCTCGGTGAACGAGAATTTCTTCCAGGGCCATTTCCCCGGCCATCCGGTGATGCCCGGCGTGCTGATCATCGAAGCGATGGCGCAGACCGCGGCAGTGCTGGTGGTGGAAACGCTGGGGCCGGAGGCGCGCGGCCGGGTGGTTTATTTCATGTCGATCGACGGGGCAAAATTCCGCCGTCCGGTGACCCCAGGCGATCAATTGCGCATCCACATCACCAAGAACCACCAGCGCGGCATGGTGTGGAAGTTTGACGCAGCTGCCAAGGTCGATGGGGTGGTGGTGGCGGAAGCCACTTATACCGCAATGATCCGCAACCGCGTCGCCGAGAACTGATCCCGCCTTCGTTCTGCCGTAAGCCGCGCGCAACAGGGCGCAACAATCATTGAGTTGGAGCCGACGCCGTCTGGCGTCTAGGGTCCGCTCCGCTTTATCCGTCCCGAAAGTCCCAAGCATGGATGCCGCTGTCCCCGCCCCGCCTCTGCCGATAAAATCCGGGGTCGCCATCCATCCCAGCGCCATTGTGGCGGCGGGCGCCCGACTTGGCGTGGATGTTCAGATCGGGCCGTTCTGCATCATTGGTCCCGATGTCGTGATCGGTGATGGCGCCCGCTTGATCTCCCACGTGGTGGCTGACGGCCATACCGCGATTGGCGCCGAGGCGACGCTCTACCCGTTCTGCAGCATCGGCATGGCGCCGCAGGATCTGAAATATAAAGGCGAGCCGACCCGCACGGAAATTGGCGCCCGCACCTTGGTGCGCGAACACGTCACCGTGCATCGCGGCACCGTCACCGGGCACGGCCTAACCCGCGTGGGCGCCGATTGCATGCTGATGTCCACCGCCCACATCGCGCATGACTGCCATCTCGGCGACAATGTCATCATCGCCAGCAATGCGATCCTGGGTGGCCATGTCACAATCGATGACGGCGCGATCCTGGGCGGCGGGGCAGCGATCCATCAATTCGTTCGCATTGGGCGGGGGGCGATGATCGGCGGGGTTTCCGGGGTTGAAGCTGACGTTATCCCGTTCGGCACCGTGCTGGGCAACCGCGCCCGGCTTGGCGGGCTGAACGTGATCGGCCTGCGCCGACGCGGCTATGATCGGGCCGCGATCAGGGGTTTGCGCGCGGCGTTTCTGTCCCTGTTTCGCAGCGATGGCGTGTTTGCTGAACGGCTGGTGGAACTGCAAGCCGAAGCCGACGGCGGCCCGCTGGTCGATGAATTGCTCGCCTTCATTGCCGCCCCGAGCAAGCGCGGCCTGATCCGCGCCAGCCGGGCAGTCGATGTGGAGGACGAGAGCTGATTGCGTAAGCTCGGCATTCTCGCTGGCAGCGGGCCGCTACCGGGCCGGGTTGCGGCCGCAGCGCGCGCGGCCGGACGGGAGGTGTTCATTGTCGGGCTGGAAGGCTTTGCCGAAATCCCGGTGATCGCGCCGTTCGACCATCAGATCATCCGGCTCGGGGCTGCCGGGCGGATCGTCGCCGAACTCAAAGCCCACGGCTGCCAGGATCTGGTGATGATCGGGCCGGTGCGTCGGCCGACCTTGTTCAATTTGCGCCCCGATGCCGATGGCGCCCGGCTGGTTGCCCGCATTGGCCGCGCCGCCTTTTCCGGCGATGACGGACTGCTCAAAGCGGTTATCCGCGTGCTCGGCGAAGAAGGCTTTGCGGTGATCGGCGCCCATGACATCCTGGGTGAGGCGCTTGGCCCGGCGGGGTTGCTCACCAAAATCGCGCCTGACGCCGAGGCGATGGCCGACATCGCGCGCGGCATCGACGTCGCCCGCGCGCTCGGCGCTGCCGATGCCGGCCAGGGCTGCGTGGTGCAGCAGGGGCTTGTCATCGCGCTCGAAGCCGTCGAAGGCACCGACGCCATGCTGCAACGCGCGGGCGGGTTGCGCCGACCTGGCCCCGGGGGCGTGCTGGTGAAACTGCTCAAGCCCGGCCAGGACCGCCGCGCCGATCTGCCGACCATCGGCCCGGTCACCATCGCCCTCGCCATCGCTGCCGGCTTGCGGGGGGTGGTGTTCGAGGCCGAAGCCACTATTCTGATCGCCCAGGCCGACAGCATCGCGGCCGCCAATCAAGGCGGCCTTTTCCTGCTCGGTATCGACCCCAATAATTTCGGAGATTCCCCATGAGCGAGCCCAACAGCTACCTGCACACCATGCTGCGCGTCGGCAATCTCGAACGCAGCGTCAAATTCTACGTCGATGCGTTCGGCATGAAAGAACTGCGCCGCCGCGATGTGCCGGACGGCAAATATACCCTGGTGTTCCTTGGCTATGGCGAAAACCCGCTGCATACGCAGTTGGAACTGACCTATAATTACGGCGTTGAAAGCTACGATATCGGCACCGGCTTCGGCCATCTCGCGATCGGGTTGCCCGATGTTTATGCCGCCTGCGACAAGCTGCGCGCGGCCGGTGCGAAAATCACCCGGGAGCCGGGTCCGGTGAAGTTCGGCACCACGGTGATCGCATTTGTTGAGGACCCGGATGGATATAAGATTGAGCTGATTCAGAGGGGTTAGGTAAGGAAGGTCTTCTTTTTGTGAACAAAAAGAAGCAAGAAAACTTTGACAATTGTTGCCGTTGGCTTGGGTTCCTTCGCGGACCTTTGCCGACGGATACGAAATAGGCCCGTTTGTTTACCCGTCGAAGTCCGCCTGCTCCATGAGGTCCTGCGGCACCCAGGCGCGCACGATCTGCCAGCCCCAGCCCTTCACCAGCGGGCTGCGCCAGCGCATTTCCACCCGCAGCGGCGGGTCGTCATCGGCTTGCCCGGGCATCCGCAGGGCGATTTCAAACCGGTCGGGCCAACTGAACCAGGCTTTGGTGATGCTGCCGCCAATGCCGCCAGATTTCTGTAAAGCGCGCAGCGCGATCGCGAGCCGTTCCGGGGTGACGTCGCGATCGACAATGTTGCCGGCAATTCCAGCCATGAAGCTGGTGCCGAACGGAAGCAGCGTGTTGGTTTTTTCAACCTCATGCGCGGGCATGCCGACAATGCCTTCGGCGATATCGTCCTTGATGCCGCTGCGCACCGAATCCCAGTCAATCAGCCCGGCGAGCGTGTCGGCATCGCCCGTCAGTGCGGCGTTCCACATGCGCCACGCAGCGGCATAGGGCGAGGCGACATGCACCACGCTCACGGCCAACAGCACAAGAATGGCGATTTTCGCCGGACGCATCGTTGTTCTCCTGAGGCCTTAGCCCCGCCAGCATCACATGGTCTTTTTTCCCACGAATTGCAATGCTAAGTCACAAACCTCAACAAAATGTGAACGCGACTAGGGTGCCGGCGCCAGCGCCTTGTCGCGCTTGACCAGCGGTACGGCGGCTTGCAGCTCGGTATCCCAGGGAAACAATATCCAGGTGTCCTGGCTGACTTCGGTGACGTAATCATCGACCAGCGGCTTGCCCTCGGGCTTGGCGTAAACGGCGGCGAAATGGGCTTTGGGCAGCAGCGCGCGGACGATTTTCGCGGTCGTGCCGGTATCGACCAGATCATCGATCACCAGAAACCCGGTGCCATCACCGGCCGCCGTCGGGTATTTGGTCACCACCGGTTCTGCCCGCGCCTGGGCGTTATCGCCGTGATAGGTCTGGATCGATACACTTTCGACCAGCCGCACATCCAGTTCGCGCGCGATAATCGCCGCCGGGATCAGCCCGCCGCGGGTCACCGCAACAACGCCCTTGAACGGGCCTTTGTCGATCAGACGCCAGGCCAGGGCGCGGCCATCACGGTGCAACTGGTCCCAGGTCACGGTGTAATAGCGCTGCGTCATCAAAACATCCTTCCGCCGTTGGCGACCTTAAGGTCCGGGTTCAGCAATACCACGGCGCCATCATCATCCGGCACGCCCAGGGTCAGCACGTCGGAAATGAACTTGCCGATCTGGCGCGGGACGAAATTCACCACCGCGATCACCTGTCGGCCGATCAGGGTTTCCGGCGCGTAATGCACGGTAATTTGCGCCGAAGATCGTTTCACCCCGATCTCCCCCCCGAAATCGATCCATAGCTTGATCGCCGGCTTCTTCGCCTCCGGATAATGCTGCGCATCGACCACCGTGCCGACCCTGATGTCGACACGCTCAAAATCCTCGAAACTCGCGACCATCATATCCACCTTGCTGCCACCCCTGCTTGCCAAGTGCGACGCGCCGAGGCAAGCGTTACTCAGAAGTTTCGACACGAAAGGGGCGCGGATGCGCGATTTCCAATTACCCGGCCGCAGCCCGGTCTACGCTAACTCCGGCATGGCTGCGACCTCGATGCCGGCGGCAACGTTGACCGCACTCGATGTGCTGCGCGCTGGTGGCAATGCGCTTGATGCGGCGGTGGCAGCTGTGGCCGTGCTCTGCGTGGTCGAACCGGCCTCCACCGGCATTGGCGGCGACTGCTTCTGCCTCTACGCGCCGGCGTCCGAGGGCCGCGTTTACGCGCTGAACGGCTCCGGCCGCGCGCCCGCCGCGGCCAATATCGATTTCTACGAATCGATCCAGATGGCCGAGCCGGTTAATACATCGGCCCATTCGGTCACCGTGCCGGGGGCGATTTCGGCGTGGGAAACCCTGCTCGCCCGCTTCGGCACCAAGGGGCTGGATGAATTGCTGCGCCCAGCCATCGGCATGGCGGAAAATGGCTGGCCGGTGCACCCGAAAGTCGCGCGGGACTGGGCGGCAAGCGTCGATAGGCTCCGCCTCGGCGGCTCGACCGACTTCCTACCCGGCGGCGTCGCGCCGAAATCCGGTGACATGTTTCGCCTGCCGGCACTCGCGGAAACCATGAAGAAAATCGCCCGCGACGGCTCGCGCGGCTTTTACGAAGGCAGCGTCGCCGCTGATATCGTCGCGACCTTGCGGGCGCGCGGCGGGTTGCACACCGAAGAAGATTTCTTCAACGGCCGCAAAGTCGCCGAATTTGTCGATCCGATCACCCTTGCCTGGCATGGGCACGACATCTGGCAATGTCCGCCCAACGGCCAGGGGCTGCTGGTGCTGATGCTGCTCGGCATTCTGGAAGGCTTCGGCGATGCGCCCGACGGGCCGATGGGGGTGACCCGCATCCATCGCCACCTCGAAGCCGCGCGCCTGGCCTATCGCGACCGCGATACCTTCCTCGCCGACCCGTCGCTGGCCGATGTGCCGGTCTCCCAACTCCTCGACCGTAAATATCTTGGCGATCTGCGCAAGCTCATCCGCGATGATCGCGCCATGTCCACCCTGCCCGATGCTGGCTCGGCATCGCCGGTCCATGCCGACACGGTCTATCTTTGCGTCGTCGATAAGGACGGCAATGCGTGTTCGTTCATCAATTCGCTGTTCCAGGGCTTCGGGTCCGGCATCCTGGCGCCCGGTGCCGGCGTCATGCTGCAAAATCGCGGCTTCGGCTTCCGATATGAACGCGGCCACCGCAACTGCATCGCCCCCAACAAGCGCCCGATGCACACCATCATCCCCGGCATGGTGACGCAAAACGGCCGCGCGGTGATGCCCTATGGCGTCATGGGTGGGCACTACCAGCCGGTCGGGCAAAGCTGGTTCCTGGATAATTTCCTGCGCTACGGGCTCGATATTCAGGAAGCCATCGATTTCCCCCGCATTTTTGGCTACCAAGGTCCGATCGATGCCGAACGCGGCTTTCCCAGCAGCGTGACCAATGGGTTGCGCGCACTCGGGCATGATGTCCAGGAAGCCGGCAGCCCGCATGGCGGCGGACAGGCAATTTATATCGATCATGCCCGCGGGGTGCTGGTCGGCGGGTCCGATCCGCGCAAGGATGGGTTGGCGTTAGGATACTAAGAAAGGACGCTTCTTTTTGTGAACAAAAAGAAGCAAAAAAACTTTCCTACTTTGGTTCCGAGTGTGCACTGGCTGTGGTGCGCTCGTGAACAAAATGAACGGCTGCTTCGTTAACTCAGGGAGAAAACCAATGAAATTCTACGACAGCGTCGGACCCAACCCGCGCGTGGTGCGCCTCTTCGCCGCCGAAAAGAACGTCACGCTCGACAGCACGCGGGTCGATCTGCGCGGCGGCGAAAACCGCCTGTCGCCCTATCTCGCCAAGAATCCGGCCGGACAGTTGCCCTGCCTGGAACTTGCCGATGGTCAGGTGATTTCGGAAATCACCGCGATCTGCGAATATCTCGATGAAATCGGCACCGGCCCGTCCCTGATCGGCGCCACGCCGGCCGAGCGGGCAGAAACCCGCATGTGGGTGCGACGGATTGACCTCAATATCCTGGAAAATCTCGCCAACGGCTTCCGCTTCTCCGGTGGGTTGAAACTGTTCGAGAACCGCATCCATTGCATCCCGCAGGCAGCCGATGATTTGAAGGCAATTGCCCAGGAATGGCTGACCAAACTTGATGGGATGATTGCGGGCCGGCAGTTCATCGCCGGGGATCGGATGACGCTCGCCGACGTGCTGCTTTTCGTGTTCCTCGAATTCGGCGCCCAGGTCGGGCAGGCGATCAATCCGGACAACACGAATATCGTCGCCCTGGTAGAACGGATGAAAGCCCGACCTTCAGCCGCCGCCTAACGCCACGGCTCCACGAGAATTTTCGCGTGGAGTTCCGGATTGGCCAGATCGGCGAACGCGCCAGCTACACCGGCAAGCCCGACCTTGCCGGTGATCAAAGGCGCGACGTTGATCTGGCCTTCCGCGATGTGGCGCAAACTGTCAGCATATTCTTCGCGCGTGTAGCCGAGCACGAATTGCAAATTAAGCTCCTTGGCGATGCCGAAGAACGGCTCGAAACTATCGGTTTCCATGCATACGCCCACCACCACGATGCGGGCGCCGACCGGGGCGCCGCCCATCACCTGCTGCACCAGTCCGGGCACGCCAACGCATTCGAAAATCACCCCTGGCCGGCGCTTGGGCGGATTGCCGAACAGCAGCGCATAGCGGCTCGGGTCAAAATCAGCCGGCGTTGCCGCATCGGTCCAGGATTTGTACGGCGATTGCGTCGCCGGATCGATCACGATGTCGGCGCCCATTTTCAGCGCCAACGCCCGCCGACCCGGTGAAAAATCAGCGGCGATGATCGGGTGAACCCCTTTGATTTTCAGCCCGGCGATAACCGCCAGCCCAACCGGCCCGCAGCCAATCACCAGCGGCAGATCGTCCGTCTCCAGCCGCGCCTTCTGCACTGCGTGCCAACCAACCGCCATCGGCTCGGTCAGCGCCGCGTGTTCCGCCGACAGCCCGTTGGGGATCGCCAGCAGCAGGCGTTCGGCCAGCACCATGTGTTCGGCGTAGCCGCCCGCATGGTCGTTGGCGTAGCCGAGGCCGATGACATTGGTGCCTTCGATCGTCGCGGGGATGGAGGTTACCAACGTGCCGGGCTTGAAGGTGCCCGCATTGCCGGGGCCGTTTTCGATCACTTCGCAACAGAATTCATGGCCGAACACCACGTCGCGGTCCGGGTCCATCACGAAGCGGCTGCCGGCGCGGCGCGAGACGTCGGTGAACTGGCGGGTGAATTTGGCGGCGTGCAAATCCGATCCACAAATGCCGCAGCAAATGGTTTTGACCAGCACCTGGCCGGCGACCGGCTTGGGGGTGGCGATGGTATCGACCTGAATTTTACCTTGCCTGAAAATTGCCGCCCGCATTGGTGCCTCCCTGATTTACGTACGCCGCTTGCCAGGCGCTGATGACATCCTCCACCACTGCCGCCCAGTCGCCAAGCCTGGGTTGGCGGAACAGCCGCATGGTGGGGTACCAGGGGCTGTCGCAGCGGCCGCGCATCCAGCGGAAATCGGTCGCACCCGCCGGCAGCAGCAGCCAGACCGGGCGACCAAGCGCGCCGGCGAGATGCGCGAGTGAGGTATCGACGCAGATCACCAAATCCATCGCGGCAACCAGCGATGCGGTGGCATCAAAATCGCGATCTTCGGGATGCAGGAAAAGCTTCGGCAGGTTTTCCGCAATTTCGCGTTCGGCCGGCCGCACCGGCAAATGCAGCACATGGAAATCCGCGTCGATTGCGGGCAGCAGCGGCCGCAAAGCATCAAGCGTGGTGGACCGAAGCGCATCGAGCGGATGCTTGGGATTGCCGGACCAGGCAAGGCCGACGCGCGGGCGCAGCTTGGGGCCGAGATCGGCGGGCACGGCGGACACATACGGCACGATCGCCGGAATTGTCGCCAGATCGGTACGAAAGGCGCGCGGCAAGCTCATCATCGGGATATGCAGGGCAAAATCAGGCGGCGTTTGCCCGTGCGGCACCACCAGATCGACCAACGGTTCCAGGAGTTTGATCAGCTGCGAATAGACCTGCACGATCACATGGGCACCGCGGGCGCGCAGCAGCGGCAGGTACCGCGCCATCATGATGTTGTCGCCGAGGCCCTGTTCGCCGCCCACCAGAATGCTGCGCCCGCGCGGATCAGTGTCGCCGCGCCAGGGCAGATATTTCCCAGCCGGACGCCATGCGCCCATGCGCGGGTCCTCCAGCCGGGCTTCGAAGCCCATGAAGCCTTCGCGCAACTCGCCCAGGCCGAGCAAGGTCAGGCCGCGCCCGAGCCTGGCCTGGACGTTGAACGGCTCAACCGCCAGCAGTTTTTCAAACCACGGCAACGCATCTTCGTGCCGGCCCATGCGCAGCAAAGCTTCACCCACGCTGGTCAGCACCGGTAAATGCACGTGCGCGGCGGAGGCTGCCTGGCGTGCCCAAACCAACGCTTCTTCCGGCCGATGCTGATCCAACAAAGCGAGGGCGACGTTGAAGCGCAACGACATGTCCTGCGGGGCGAGATATATGGCGCGACGATAGGCCTCAAGCGCTTCGGCCGGCTTGCCTTCCCCGCGCAGCCGGTTGCCTAGCTCGAGCCAGTCCAGCACCGAGCCAGGCGGGGACGGATCAGCCAAGAATTTCGCCCATGATGCGCCGCAACATCCGATCAAGGTCAGACGGTGACATCAGCAGATCGCAATCCTTGGCGTCCCGCCCCGGCTGATCGATCGATTGCGCACACCGATATTCTTCGTACTGCAAGCCACGTAATTGGGCGATGAACCAGAAGAAATTGTCCGGCATCGCCGCCGGCGCCAGATTGATCACCAGGGTGCCAGGCCGGGCGAACACCATGTTGGTCATGCCCGCGCCCAAAATGCCGGCAACCCCTATCGCGCCCTTGAACAGCGCAACCTGGGTGCGGAAACTGCGCTGCGCGGGATGCACCACCGTCCAGCCCAGCCGGCGCGCCACCGCATCGGCCGCCACGCTGTCGACAAAATTGCGCCGGTCCGCGCCGGTGCGGCTCACGAACAGCAATTGCGGCGGGCCTGCCGGGATCGCTTCGGCTAGCTTGTTGCACGACGCGATCGACAGCGGTGACATGTAGCCGCCATGCTCGGTCAGGCCATCGATGACGACCAGATCGGCAACCCGCAGCGCCATATCGGGCACATAGGTGATAATAGGCATCGGATTGCCGAAAAAATTCAGACTATCCGCCATCACCTGGCGCAACGGATTAACCGCATCATGCACGATCACCGTGGCGTCGGTGAGGTTGAGCGGTAGAAGTGCGGGATGATGCCGGGTCAGCCAATATTTCGGCATCATTTCGAGCAGCCAGTGCCCGTAATTATCCATGCCCGGCTTCTTGCATAAAATCGCCGTACCCGGCAGCGCTGGCAGATCGGCAGCGCGCGCGGCCTCGGTCGCCCGCCGCAAATCGGCCGGCAAATGTTCGGCAATGCTGCCGCGATAAATCCGGCCTTCGCGGTCGAGCACCAGCCCGTGCTCGGCAACCACCGCGTCACGCAGGCGATAAACCGATACGGTGCGCGCCGGATACTGCCCGGCGACCCAGCCTGGTTGCAGCGCGCGCATGACATCGGGCGGGATCAGATGGGCATCGTGCAAAATCGGCGGGTGGGTGGCGAAACCAGGCACCTCGATTGTGGCCACCCTGGCGGCCTCGGGGAAATCGATTACCTCCATGCGGCAGCCTTTTCTGGGTCTGGTCCCTGGCGTCCTATCACGAATGGCGCGACCATGGCAGCTTCACCCGGAGACCCGACATGCATCGCGAAAAGCTCATTATGGTTTGTACGTGCGAAATCGCCGGTCGGGTGCGCGGCAAGGGGTTCCCGGCGCGCGATCTGCCGTCGCGGATGAAGAAAGGGGTTGGCTGGGTGCCGACCAACACGATGATCTCCGCCTTTTCGCCGATCTATGCGACCCCGTTCGGTACCGGCGGCGATCTGATTCTGGTGCCCGATCCCGCCGCCGAAGCGCAGGTCGATTTCGGTGACGGCAGCGCCGACGAACATTTCTTCATGGGCGACATCAGGGAACTTGATGGGCAGCCCTGGGCCTGCTGCCCGCGCGATTTTGCCCGACGGGCACTCGCGGCGTTGCAGGATGCCGCAGGGGTGCGGTTGCTGTCGGCGTTCGAGCATGAATTCTCCTATACCGGCGTGACCGACCGACCGGGCAGCCCGTATTCATTAGATGCCTTCCGCCGCCAGGGCAGCTTCGCCGAGGCTTTCATCGCCGCCTTGCGCGCCGCCGGTTGCGAACCCGACAGCTTCATGGCCGAATTCGGCGCGCGCCAGTTCGAATTCACCACCGATCCGGCGCTTGGCCTGGCGGCCGCCGATCGCGCGGTGATCGCCCGCGAAATGGCGCGGGCGACGGCGCACAGGATGGGGGAGCGGGCGATTTTTGCCCCGATCCTCGATCCGGCCGGCGTCGGCAACGGGGTGCATATCCATTTCAGTTTCATCGATGCGGCAGGCAAACCTGTGCTGCATGATGGCGGCGCGGCGGACGGATTGTCGGAAACCGGCCGGCATTTCGTTGCGGGCATTTTGCATCACCTGCCGGCCTTGTGTGCAGTCACCGCGCCGTCCGCGGTGTCCTATATCCGTCTGCGCCCCAATCGCTGGGCGCCGACCCATGCCAATTTAATGTCGCAGGACCGGGCGGCAGCTTTGCGCATTTGCCCGCTGCTGCCCGGGCCGGATGTCGCGCGGCAATTCAACGTGGAATACCGGGTGGCTGACGGGGCCGCGAGCCCCTACCTCGCACTCGGCGCGATGGTCTGGGCCGGGGTGGATGGTGTCCGGCGCAAGCTTGTCGTACCCACCGAAGGCCTGCCGCTGCCAGCCAGTCTGGGCGCCGCACTCGATGCGCTGGAAGCGACGTCGCAAGCCACTGACTGGTTCGGCGCGACCTATCTATCTGCCTATCTGATGCATAAACGTGGGGAACTTGCATCCCTCGCCGGCCTGACCGAAGCCGAACAATGCGCCCGCTACGCTGAAACCTATTGAGGCTATTGCCATGACCCATCCCACCACCCGCGACCTGCCGGTTGTGCCCGCCCTGACCAGCCTGCTGTTCATCGACGTGCAGAATTACTGCGCCGGACGCGATGGCGGCGAATTTGCCCATATGCCGCCTGAGGAACTGGAAGAAAAGCTCGGGTATTTCTTCCGGGAAATGAAATCCCGCGTGGTGCCCAACATGCAACGCCTGCAGGCGGGGTGCCGCGCCGCCGGCATCGAAGTCATGTACACCATCATCCGCAACCTGACCCGCGATGGCCGCGACCGCAGCCTCGATTACAAAATCACCGGCTTCAGCGTCCCGCCCGATAGCTGGGATGGCCAGGTGATTGACGCCATTGCCCCTGGACCGGATGAAATCACCATCCCGAAAACATCGTCCAACGTGTTTCATTCCACCAACATCGACTACGTGCTGCGCAATCTTGGCACTCGCCACCTGGTGATCTCCGGCATCGTTACCGACCAGTGCATCGATGGCGCGGTGCGCAGCGCGTGCGACCTTGGGTATCTGGTAACATTGATCAGCGACGCCTGCGCGACTTATACGCAGGAACGGCATGATTTTACCTTACGCGGGAATGCGGGGTATTGCCGGCAGCGGACGACGGAGGAGTTTTTGAAGGAGATAAAGTAAGAACCTTCTTTTTGTGAACAAAAAGAAGCAAAAAAACTTTGTCAATTCTGGCCGTTGGCTCGGGAGCTTACCGCAGGCGCACGGCAACCGTAACAAAGTGAGAGAAAGTTTTTTTGGTTCTTTTTGTTCACAAAAAGAACTGCTTCCTTACCTTCCATTCTGCTCCCGCCAAACCCGGTAAAGCTCCAAATTCGCCGGATCAGTCGCCGGATACAGCCCGCGGGTCGCCGCCCCTGCCCGCACGCGCTCGGTCACGAAATCCTCATACGCGGTCATTTCGGTGGCTTCAGCGGCTAGTTCATCGGCCAGATGCGCGGGCAGCACGATCACCCCATCGCCATCGCCGACGATCACATCGCCCGGAAACACTGGCGCGTCACCGCAGGCGATCGGCACATTGATGTCGATCGCCTGATGCAAGGTCAGATTGGTCGGCGCGCTCGGGCGCTGGTGATAGGAGGCGATGTCGAGGGCGGCAATTTCGGTTGAATCCCGGAACCCGCCGTCGGTCACCACCCCGACCGCGCCACGCATCATCAGCCGCGTGACCAGAATGCCACCGGCCGAGGCCGCACGGGCGTCCTTGCGGCTGTCGATCACCATCACCACACCGGGCGGGCATTCATCGACACCTTTGCGCTGCGGGTGGTTGGGATCGCGGAACACATCCATCGTATTCAAGTCCTCCCGCGCGGGAATGTAGCGGAGCGTATAAGCCTCCCCGACCATCGACAGCGCCTTGGGCGGCGACAGCGGCTGCACATTCTGGATCATCTGGTTGCGCAGGCCGCGCTTGAACAAGGCGGTGGCCAGGGTGGCGGTGCTGACGCGTTGCAGTTTGGCTTTTGTGTCGGGGGTGAGCATTGGGCCGGTCCTTTGCAAGGCAAGAAAGCAGTTCTTTTTGTGAACAAAAAGAACCAAAAAAACTTTTTAATACTTTGGTACGGTCACCGTGCCATCGCGGAGGGACCCAAGCCAACGGCTAGGAAGTACCGTGAGAAAGTTTTTTTGCTTCTTTTTGTTCACAAAAAGAAGAGTCCTTCCTTAGTAAATCACCGGCTCGCTCACAGGCGCCCCAAACTCCGTCCGCAGAAAATCAAAGTCACAGCCTTGATCCGCCTGCTGGATATGTTTGGTAAACATGAACCCATAGCCGCGTGCGAAGCGCGGCGCCGGCGGCATCCAGGCAGCGCGGCGGGCGGCGAGTTCGGCGTCGGACACGTCCATGTTGATGCTGCGGGCATCGACATCGAGGGTGACGATATCGCCGGTGCGCAGCAGGGCGAGCGGCCCGCCGATGAAGCTTTCGGGCGCGACGTGCAGCACGCAGGCGCCGTAGCTGGTGCCGGACATGCGCGCGTCGGACAGGCGCACCATGTCGCGGTGGCCTTCTTTCAGTAGTTTTTTCGGCATCGGCAGCATGCCCCATTCCGGCATGCCGGGGCCGCCTTGTGGGCCGGCGTTGCGCAGCACGAGCACGTGGTCGGCGGTGATGTCCCAGGCTTCGTCATCGACGGCTTTTTTGAGCGACGGGTAGTCATCGAACACCACGGCAGGGCCGGAATGTTTCAGGAAGCGCTGATCCATCGCGGCGGGTTTGATGACGCAGCCATCGGGGGCGAGGTTGCCGGTGAGCACCGCGAGCGATCCTTCGCCGTAGATCGGGTTTTTCGTTGACCGGATCACGTCATCATTGAAGACTTTGGCGCCTTCGATGTTTTCGCCGAGGGTTTTGCCGGAGACGGTCAGGCAATCGAGGTGCAGATGCTGGCGGATTTCACCCATCAGGGCGCGAATGCCGCCGGCGTAGAAGAAATCCTCCATCAGATAGGCGGTGCCGGTCGGGCGGACATTGCCGATGACCGGGACTTTGCGGCTCGCGCTTTCGAAGTCGGCGAGGCTGATATCTTGGCCGGCGCGGCGCGCCATGGCGATCAGATGGATGATGGCGTTGGTCGAACAGCCCATGGCCATGGCGACGGCAATGGCGTTTTCGAAGGCAGGGCGGGTCTGGATTTTGCTGGGGGTGAGGTCTTCCCAGACCATTTCGACGATGCGACGGCCGGATTCGGAGGCGAGGCGGATATGCCCGGCGTCCGCCGCCAGGACCGAACTGCCACCGGGCAGCACCATGCCGACCGCCTCGGCGATTGCCGTCATGGTGCTGGCAGTGCCCATGGTCATGCAGGTGCCGTAGCTGCGGGCGATGCCGGCTTCGACGCCGAGCCAGTCTTCCTCGGTGATTTTGCCGGCGCGCAGTTCGTCCCAGTATTTCCAGCTATCGCTGCCGCTGCCGAGGAATTTGCCCTGGAAATTGCCACGCAGCATTGGTCCCGCGGGCAGGAAGATGGTGGGCAAATTCATGCTGGTGGCGCCGAGCAAAAGCCCCGGCGTGGTTTTGTCGCAGCCGCCCATCAGCACTACCGCGTCGACGGGATGGGAGCGTAATAATTCCTCGGTCTCCATCGCCAGCATGTTGCGATACATCATCGTGGTTGGCTTGACGAAGCTTTCGCTGACTGACAGCGCCGGCAGTTCGACCGGGAAGCCGCCGGCCATCAGGATGCCGCGCTTGACGTCTTCCACCCGGGTTTTGAAGTGGGAATGGCAGGGCTGGAGGTCGGACCAGGTGTTGAGGATGGCGATCACCGGCTTGCCCGCCCATTCAACCGGTGCGTAGCCCATTTGCATAGCGCGTGACCGGTGCCCAAAGGACCGCAGATCGGCCGGGCCGAACCAGCGGGCGGAGCGCAAATCGGATGGGGTTTTGCGAATGGACACAGCGTGATCTCCCGTAGCGGCAACGTGTGATGTTACCGCAACCATTGCGACCGAATCGCGTCCGGGTCAATCTCCCGCAGCGGGTGCGGCGATGGGCGCGGGCCGGACATGCGGGCGCATCAGCAGGAGCAGCAGCAAGGGCGGCACGACAACGAATTTCATCAGGCTGAAATCGTCGTTGAAGGCGATGATTTGCGCCTGGTGATTGATCATCTGGTCGAGCAAGACCGCGCCGTGCGTGGTCACCGGCGACAAAGCGCGGGAAATCGCGTCATGGCCTTGCAGGGCGCGATCGAATGGGGTGATGCCGGCTGCCATGTCGGCGTGGGAAATCTGGGTGTTGCGCACCAGCAGCAGCGACGTGATCGAAACCCCGATCGCCTGGCCCATGCTGCGACACAGCGATTGCAAGGATGTCGAATAGGGCCGCAGCGCCGCCGGCAGGGTGGTGAAGGCCATCACCGTCATCGGGTTGAAAACAAAGCCGATGGCGAAGCCCTGGGTCATCAAGGTGATGATCATTTCGTTCTGCGAGACGTCGGGGGTCCAGAAGCTCATGCTGTTGAACGCCGCGCCGAGGATCAGCAGGCCCATCGCCATCAGCATACGGTGATCGATGCGGGCGGACAGGCGGCTGGCCAACTGCATGCCGATGATGGTGCCCACCCCCCGCGGCGCCATCGCCATGCCGGCGGTTTCGACCGGGTAGCCGGCGAGATTTTCCAAGTACGGCGCCATCAGCGATGAACTCGCCAGCAGCAAGGTCCCGGTGAAGAACACCATGGTGACGCCGCAGACGAAATTGCGATCCTTGAACAGGCCGGGCGGCAAAAACGGGCGGTCGGCGGTGAACATGTGGATGATGAACAAATAAAGCCCGAGGCCGGCGAGCACCGCCTCGATCAGGATTTCACGGGAGGTGAACCAGTCAAGCTGGCCGCCGCGGTCGAGCATCAGTTGCAACGCGCCGACGCCAATTGCCAGCACTGAAAAGCCGGTCCAATCAAACTTCATGTCCGATTGCGGCGGCGCTTTGGGCAGGAAAATCAGCAGGCCGGTCACCGCGAGAATGCCGAACGGCAAATTGACGTAGAACACGAAGCGCCAGTTGTACAGCTCGGTCAGATACCCCCCGAGGGTCGGGCCGGCGATCGGGCCGACCATGACACCGATGCCGAAAATCGCCATTGCCTGGGCGCGGCCTTCCATCGGGTAGAGATCGAGCATGGTGGCCTGGCTCAGCGGCACCAACGCGGCACCGAACATGCCTTGCAGGAAGCGGAAGGCAACCATCTGTTCCAGGCTTTCGGCCGCCCCGCACAGCATGGACGCCAGCACGAAGCCCGCCATGCACACGACATGCAAATTCTTGCGGCCGAAACGGAAGGCCATCCAGCCGACCGGGGCGGTCATGATCGCCACCGCAATCACGTAGGACGTCAGCACCCAGGTGATTTCATCGGCGCTGGTCGACAGCGAGCCTTGCATAAAGGGCAGCGACACGTTGGCGATGGAGCTGTCGAGCGACTGCATCAAATTGCCCATCATCACGCACAGCGTAATCAGCAGGCGATTATGGGGCCGCTTATCGCTCGCTGGCAGCATGTTGTCGGTTCGGCCCCTTCCCTGTTGGTCACA
>JANXRN010000202.1 GCA_025352995.1 Acetobacteraceae bacterium | reverse complement strand
GGATATGGTCCTGGCGATAGTCCATGGCGGCCTCCTGAATGTGGGTTGCCCCAGCTTCGGCTGGGCAAGCGGTGATGGCAAGCGCGTCAATTGCCCAATCCGGTGCTGCCGCGTATTGCCGCCCAATGGTGGGGCAGGATTTTCGATGGGTAAGGACACAATTCTCGTCGGGCTGATCGGCGCAGATATCCAGCGGTCGCTCAGCCCGGCCTTGCATGCGGCCGAGGGCGCCGCCCACGGCATCAAGCTGATCTATCAGCTGATCGACATGGCGGTGCTGGGGGTGGCGCTGGCAGACCTTCTGTTAGCCGCCGAGCGCATGGGGTTCGCCGGGGTCAATATCACTTATCCCGCCAAGCAAGCGGTGCTGCAATTGCTTGACGATTTATCGCCCGAGGCTGCTGCGTTGGGCGCGGTGAACACGGTGGTTTTCCGCGATGGACGTCGGATTGGCTACAACACTGATGCCCCCGGCTTTGGCGATGCGTTCCGGGTCGGGCTGCCTGATGTCGCGCGCCACCATGTGGTGCAGTTGGGCGCGGGCGGTGCGGGATCGGCGGTCGCCCATGCGCTGCTCGCGGCCGATACCAGGCAATTGCATATTTACGATCGGGAGCCGGGCAGGGCGGACGGGCTGGCGGCATCTTTGTGCGCGCATTTTGGCCCGGGCCGGGCCGCTTCGGTCGCCGACCTGGCAATGGAGGTCACCCGCGCTGACGGCGTCGTGCAATGCACCCCGGTCGGTATGGCCAAGCTGCCCGGCTCCCCCTTGCCGCTGGACTTGCTGCAAGCCCGCCACTGGCTTGCGGAAATCATCTATTTCCCGCTGGAAACCGACCTGCTCGCCCATGCCCGGCGCATCGGTTGTCGCACCATGCCGGGGATCGGCATGACCACGTACCAGGCCGCCCACGCTTTCCGCCATTTCACCGGGCGCGACGCCGATCCGGCACGAATGCGGGCGCACATGAGCAAGCTGGTTCAACCGCCGAGCGTCTAATTCTGCCAGTCACCCAGCACCCGCCCTGGCGGCAGTTGTCCGACCGCAGGAAAATCCCGCCGCTCGCCAAAGGCGAACTGGCTGTCGTGGGTAAGGACGCTTTGCCGAATGGTGGTCCAGGCGGCTTCGCGGAGGAAAATCTGGTCCGCGGTGCGTCCGCGCAATTGGTCGGGATCGCCGACGAAGCGCGTCATCGCTGGCAATATCGGCGCAAGCGCACCGCGTACGCCACCCCAAAGTCCGGCGAGCACCAGGTCACATTGGTTGGGGCCGTCGCGCATGACGTGAAAATGGCGATCGCTGGCGAGCCATTCGTCCACTGCCACACGCTCGCGCGTGTTGATGACCGAGTCGGCGTCCCGGACCAGGTAGCGGTCCACTGCTGGGTCATCGGCGACTAGATAACGCCAGAAGGTGCCGTAATCTGCTGCTGCCAGACCATCAACGCGCATAATCTGGGCGCCGGTTGCGTTCAAATCGCGCAAGACCTCCTCCGGCACGCTGACATCGACGTAGAACCGGCAAGTCCAGCACGGGTAGAGATAGGGTTGCCCGCGCGCATTGGCGATCGCGCCACGAAGATAGCGCTCGCCGACGCCATATAAAGAAAATGCGATAATATTTTGGTTCGGACGGGAAGGGTCAAATGGCAATAACGCCGGCAACGGATGTGGCGTAGCGATGGCGGCATTATCCTTTAGGATCAGTGCTGCGGTGCCATGGGCCCGCGCCTCGGGGAGCAGGCCGAGGGCACACAACGCCTCACCGATTGCGTCATGGTGGCCAAATGCGGTTGGATGACGCCGTAACGCCGCCTCGCCGCGGGCAACGACATCGGCGAAGCGCCCAAGCTGCAGCAGCGAGACAAGACAGTGCTTTTCCGCATCCGGATCATCGGGCAGATCTGCACTCGCTTGGGCACTGAACACGGCGGCAGTGGCATAGTCGCGCTGGCGCATGGCATAGACTGCATAGAGATTGGCCATCGTGCCGCGCAGAAATGGTTCATCCAACTGCGGCAACAAGGCGGGAATTTCAGCAAGGCTGGGCCCAAGCCCTTCCGCGCGCGCCTGGGCATATAACGCGTGGCAACGATGGATCGCCTGGCTCATCCCGTCTATGGCACCCGCCGCGCCAATTGCCGACCCAGCAGCCAGCCCACCATGCCGCCCACCGGGGCTGCCGGCAGCAGCAGCAGCCAGCCAATATGGGCGCCGGCGGCCACAAGGCTGAGGCCAAGCCCGAACAGCAGCCCGCCGAGCAAGGTGCCGGCCACGCCCGCGTTAATACCGAGCATCACGATATCGCTCTTCTTGATCATGCGCCCCCGGTTAAGATGCCTGCCATGCTTTGACAAGCCGCCATCCGCCCGCCTATACGCCCGCCACTGCCGGGAACGTGGACCTGCCTTCGGGGCGGGCGCCCGCTTGCGTCAATCGTCGCAAGCCTACCGGTGCAACAAGTCGCAACCAGTCGCATAAGCGGCGGGCGACGCCGATAAGAAAGGATCATGCGCATGACCAAGCGCGTGGAGAGTAAGTACAAGATCAATCGCCGTCTGGGCGTCAATCTTTGGGGCCGCCCCAAATCGCCGATCAGCAAGCGCGATTACGGCCCCGGCCAGCACGGCCAGCGCCGCAAGCAGAAGCCGACCGATTTCGGCATCCAGCTGATGGCCAAGCAGAAACTCAAAGGTTATTACGGCAATATTGGCGAAAAGCAGTTCCGCAAATATTACGAGGAAGCGGTGCGTCGCAAGGGCGACACCTCGGAAAACCTGATCGAATTGCTGGAACGCCGCCTCGATGCCGTGGTCTATCGTTTGAAGTTCGCGATGACCCCGTTTGCCTCGCGCCAGTTCGTCAACCATGGCCACATCACGGTGAACGGCAAGAAGGTCAACATCCCGAGCTACCAGGTGCGCGATAACGACATCATTGAGGTCAAGGAGAAATCCAAGCAGCTCGCCATTGTGCTCGATGCCTCGCAAACCGGCGAACGTGACGTGCCGGAGTATCTTGAAATCGATCACCGCGCCATGAAGGGCCGCTTCACCCGCGCCCCGAAATTCTCCGACGTGCCATATCCGGTGACGATGGAACCCAACCTGGTGGTTGAATTCTACTCGCGTTAATCTTCTAGCGCGTTGTCCGTTCGTGTTGAATCAGCGGAAACGCGCTAGAGGCTTGTTTTCACGATCATCTTTATCCGATCGATAAGGCAAGCCGATCGGATGATGATCTAGCCTGCTTGCCCCGCAAATGGTCCCGACGGATCGTTTGCGGGGCTTTTTTTGTTTTGGTGGGCAGACGGTTGCAGATATCTAATTTTTAAAGTCTCAATTATACGGAATGTAACGAAATCATGCTTGACGGCGGTCGCGTCGAAGGCTCACATGCCGCATAGATTTGAGCATTATGAGGGAGATACGCCGTGGACAAGTCCAAACGCCCTGTGACCGTGAGCCTGACCGAAACCGACATGATCAGCGGGCGCCGCGCCGCTTTGCGCTCGATGCTCGCCAAGACCGGGATCGTTGCCGCAGCCGTTGTAACCGCTGCCGCCACCGTCAGCACCGCCCATGCCGCGGATCGTCACAGCCAAACCGACCACGACACCGGCCGTGGCAGTGATGAGGTTAATCAGACCGATAACGACTAATTCGTCGCGCATCATGCGACCCAGGTTCGGCTTCCCCGAGGTCATCGCTCCGGTCGGGGAAGCCGCGTTCTTCGCCGATAGTTACGAACAGCGCCATCTGGTCGTCGCCCGCAATGATGCGGGCTACTATGCGGGACTGCTCGACCTCGATACGGTTATGAACCATATCGAAACCATGCCGATCGGCGCTGACCATATCACCATGGTCAAGTTCGGCTGCGATCAGGTAGCCGCCGATTATCTTGGCCCCGAGCGTATTGCCGATCCACGCCGGGTGCTGGCGATGTTCCGCGATGGCTGGACGATTTCGCTCAATCGGATGCAAAATCACCTGCCGGCGCTGGCGTCCTTATGCCATGCCGCGTCGGCGCAGTTCTCGGCGCGCTTTCAGACCAATCTCTATCTGACCCCACCCGGCGCCCAGGGCTTCAAACCGCACTGGGACACCCATGACGTGTTCGTGCTGCAAGTGCACGGCGCCAAGGCGTGGTCGATTTACGACACCAAGATCGCCCTGCCGCTGGTCGGGCAGGGCTTCAATCAGCAGCAAATCGAACCGGGTCCGATCAGCGACGAATTCGTCCTGCACCAGGGCGACATGCTGTACTGCCCGCGCGGGCTGATGCACGCCGCCCATTCCGACGCCGATACGTCATTGCACATCACTTTCGGCCTGATGGCCAAGACCTGGGCGGAACTGATGCTGGAGGCGGTCGCGGGCGCCGCCCTCGCCAACCCCGATTTGCGTCGCCATTTGCCGGTCGGCTTTGCCCGTGCTGACACCAACCACGCCGATGCCGCCGCCATTTTCAAATCCTTGCTGGCCAGCCTGCCCGACCATATCGACTTCCCCGCCGTGCTGGCGCAGATGCGCGACGGGTTCATCGCCAGCCACCTGCCGTCAGTTGCCGGCCAGGCCAGTCAACTCGCCAATCTGGATCGCCTCGACATTGCCAGTCACGCCCAGGCCCGCCCCGATCTGATCCATCATATCGATGCGACGGACGATACGCTGACGGTGAATTTCGGCACCAACACCCTGACCTTGCCGGGCTTCACCGCGTCCGCGACGGCCGCAGCCTTGGGCGGCAGCATTTTTCGGATCAACGATCTTCCCGGACCACTCGATGCCGATGGCAAAGTCACTTTAGTGCGTCGGCTGATCCGCGAGGGGCTGGTGGTCGCCCTGCCAAGCTAGCTTGCTACGCCGCGATCAACGCCTTCCGTACCGCCTCCGGATCGCGCTGAATTACCAGAAGATAAGCCCGCGTCGGCCCCTCCGGTTGCCGGGTGCCCTGTTCCCAGTGGCGCAGCGTGCCGACACTGAAACCAAAGCGCTGCGCAAACCCGTCCTGTGTCATACCGAGGCCGGTGCGGATCGCTTTGACGTCGATTTTCTCCGGAATGTGGACGCGAAACCCAGCAAGATTGCCGTCGCCGTTTGCGTAGGCGATCGCATCGGCCAAACCTTGACGAATGTCGTCTGCAATATTCCTCGTCACCTGCGTCTCCTGAAGGTTTTGATAAGCATGTCGGCCAATTCACGAAAATCGTCCCGGTCCTGCGCACTGAGGTCGGATTGCTGGTTCTTGGCATAGGCGGTCAGAATGAATAGCGGCATGCCAGTGTCGTGATAGAAATAGATAACCCGCGCTCCCCCGCGTTTGCCGCGTCCTTCCAGGCCCCAGCGCAATTTCCTTATCCCACCAGTGCCAACGATCAGGTCGCCAGCAGTCGGGTTGTGGGCCAGAAAATCCACCAGGCCTACCCGATCATCCTCGGGGATGAGCTTGCGAACCGCGGACAGAAACGTCGGGGTTTCCACAACACTTACTGGCGGCGCGTGAACCATGGCGAAAACTACGCCATTGGGTTAGTTGCTAGCAAGCGAAATATCGTCCGCTACGCCTCAACCCGCGCCCGATGCCCCGGCGCGCGGTCCAAGGTGAAGTCACTTTCCACCAGCAACCGCCAGCCGCCATTTTGCAGCACTTCGCACGGCCGGAAGCGCGCTTTGTAGGCCATCTTGCGGCTCTCCGCCACCCAATAGCCGAGATAAACATACGGCAAACCCAGCGCCCGCGCCCGCTCCACCAGCCACAAGATCGTGTAAGTGCCGAGCGACTTCCGCTCCCGATCCGGCACATAGAAGCTGTAAACCGCCGACAGCCCGTCGCTGAGCCGGTCGGTCAGGCACGCGCCCACCATGCCACCCAAACCATCGCGGAATTCGATCATGCTGGTGGTAATCGGCGTGTCTTCGACCATGGCGCGATAATCGTAGAAACTCATCGTTGCCATATCGCCTTCGCTGTGGCGCATTTGCTGGTAACGCTGGAACAGCTGGAACTGCTCGGTGGTGGCGCGTGGCGGGGCATCGGCACCGGTCACGTCCTGGTTGGCGCGCCAGATGCGGCGTTGACCGCGATCGGCGATGAAGCCAGCCACCGGAATGCGGATCGGCACGCAGGCATTGCAGCCAGGGCACACCGGGGCATAGGCGATGTTGTGGCTGCGGCGGAATCCGGCACGCGACAGCCGGTCATGCAGCGCCTCGGCATCAGGGCCGCTGACCTCGGTCACCACCTTGCGCTCGGTCCGGCCCGCAACATACGGGCACGGCAACGGCGCGGTGGTGTAGAAGAATTGCGGCCGGCGCGGCGACTTGAAGCTCATGCGGACCAACCACTCAAGCGGTGCAGACGAACGCGGCGAACCACCACGACTCCGGCGAGGATATCATGCAGGCAGCGTTTGCGCAGGGTGAAGATCGCCAGAAAAAACAGCAGGCACAGCAGCCCAAGGGTCAGCCAGTAGCCGATGATCCAGAGCAGTGCCTGCACCACGGTCGGCCGCGCGAAACTGTCATTGTCAACCATCACCAGCCCGGCCAGCGCCTGACCCGGCGTTGCCGACAAGGGGCTAGCCACCGAAATCCAGCAATAGGCCAGCGGGATCGCTGGAAGCACCCCGTAAACCCCGACCCCCAACCCCAAGGTCAGCACGGTAAAGCCGGTGGCAAAGCCGAACCAGGCCGCTATCGCCACCCCGATCAGTGCGGCGTCAATCAGCCAGGCCAGCATGCGCCGGCCCAGCACGCCATCAGTCAGCATGTCGTCGGCGTCGGGCACAAGATCGGGCGGGACGAAGGTCACCATTGGAGGAGGTTCGCATGGCAGCAAAAATGAAGGAAGCAGTTCTTTTTGTGAACAAAAAGAAGATTCTTCCTCACCCCAACGGCGGCAAATCCACCCGCACCGTGTCCGCATCCCCAGGCACCGCCGGGAACCGCCGCAACACCTCCGGATCATGCCCCGGAATGATGTGGTCCGGCCCGTCCGCCAGCGCCTCGCACGTCACCCAGCCATCGAGCAGCTTTTCCACGTCATGCACCAGCACGAACGGGGACCGCTTGCGGATATTATGCCAGAAATGGGTCGCGTCGGACGCCAGCACCACCCAGCCGCGCGCGGTCGGCACCCGCATGATCTGCAGGCCGCCGGAATGCCCGCCGACCAGATGCAAGCTGATGCCGGGGGCGATTTCAGCGGTGCCGCGATGATGGACCAGGCGCTCGGCGAAAGTATAGCGCACCGCCATAGTGACATGCTCAACATCGAACGGCCGGCGTAGCAATTCGTGGCCCATGCAGCGCCCGGTGCAGTAGGACATTTCGCTGTCCTGGACATGGAACTTAGCCTGCGGGAATTCGGCCCAATGCCCGGCATGGTCCCAATGCATGTGGCTCAGCACCACATCGGCAACCGTTGCGGCATCCACCCCAATCCCGCGCAGTGCCGCGATCGGCGACCGTATCCAGGCCCGGTTGCGCCGTGCCGCCGACGCCGCGTCGAACCCGGTATCCAACACGATGGTGCGCCCGTTCCCGCGCACCACCCAGATATAGAAATCAAGCGGCATGGGGGCCGCATGATCATCGGGGAACATCAAATTGGACCCCTGGGTGCGGTCGGCGAAATGCGCATAGCGCAGCGCGAAGATTTCGTAGGTTGGTGCAGTCACCTCTGTCCTCCTTGCCGACGGGCAATCCGGCACCTACCCTGCGGCCAGCGACCTCGATTTGTCCACTCACCCAGGAAATACCGCCATGGCCAAAGCTGCCGCCAAGACACAAGCCGCGCCGAAGCTCCGCAAAGAATTCGATACGGACCGCTTCCGCGCCGGCCTCGCCGTCCGCCGTGCCGTGCTGGGCGCCGAGTATGTCGATGCCTCGATCGCCAAGGCCGATGATTTCATGGTCGATTTCCAGAAAATGGTCACCGAGTTCTGCTGGGGCGATATCTGGACCCGCCCGGGCCTGGTGCGCCGCGACCGCAGCCTGCTCAACCTCGCCATGCTCGCAGCCCTCAACCGGCCGAACGAGCTGAAATTGCACTTGAAGGGCGCGCTCAACAACGGGGTGACGCGCGACGAAATCAAGGAGGTGTTCCTGGCCGTCTGCGTCTATGCCGGGGTGCCGGCCGGGCTCGATGCGTTCAAGACCGCCGTCGAGGTGTTCAA
Source organism: Acetobacteraceae bacterium (assembly GCA_025352995.1). Taxonomy (GTDB): domain Bacteria; phylum Pseudomonadota; class Alphaproteobacteria; order Acetobacterales; family Acetobacteraceae; genus CAITOL01. Next base: position 316 of record JANXRN010000202.1, on the reverse strand, counting down.
GGAGATCGACGCGGCGTGAGCACGCTCCCGGAGATTGGCTTCGTCGGCGTCGGCAACATGGGCTGGCCGATGGCGGCCAACCTCATCCGCGGCGGCTACCAGGTGCGGGTGTCGGACCATCGCCGCGTGCAGGCGGATAATTTCGTCCAGCAGATCGGCGGTTTCGCGCCCGACAGCCGGGCGCAACTGGCCGCCGCCTGCGACGTGGTAATCACCATGCTGCCCACCAGCGCCAACGTCGCCGAGGTGGTGGCCGATGGGGCGGACACCCTGCTCGCCGGCCTCAAGCCCGGCAGCCTGGTGATCGACATGACCT
>JANXRN010000192.1 GCA_025352995.1 Acetobacteraceae bacterium | reverse complement strand
GGCGGGAGCCTCAAGGACACCACCCCTAGCGAACTCGTCACCGCTGTTACCCGCGAAGCTGTGGCGCGGTCGAAGGTGGAACCGGCGCAGTTCGGCCTCTCCGTCTTCGGGCAAATCCTCACCACCGAGCCGCGCGACATGTATATCTCGCGCATCGCAGTGATCGAGGGCGGCTTACCGCAAGAAACTCCGGCGATGACGGTGAACCGACTCTGCGGGTCCGGCCTGCAGGCCATCCTGACCGCGGCCAACGCCCTCCGCGCCGGAGACGCCGAAATCGCCGTCGCCGGCGGCGTCGAAAACATGTCCCGCGCCCCCTATTTGATGCCGCAAGCCCGCTGGGGCGCCCGCATGGGCGACACCGGCGCGCAAGACATGCTGAACGGCGCGCTTAACGATCCGTTCCATCGCATTCTGATGGGGGTGACGGCGGAAAACCTCGCCGAAAGCCACGGTATCAGCCGTGACCAGCAAGACGCACTAGCGCTGGAAAGCCACCGCCGCGCCCAACGCGCCACCGAAGAAGGCCGCTTCACCGATCAGATCCTGCCGATCGAGCTGAAATCCCGCAAAGGCACGATCAGTTTCAAAGCTGATGAACATATCCGCACCAACGCCAAGCCCGAGGATTTCGCCGGCCTGCGCACAGTTTTCAAGAAAGACGGTACCGTCACCGCCGGCAACGCGTCCGGCATCAATGACGGTGCGGCCGCGGTGGTGATCGCCACCGGTGCTGCCGTGCGCCGCCTGAACCTCACCCCGATGGCCCGCCTGGTCTCGGCCGGCCATTCCGGCGTCGATCCGGCCTATATGGGCATCGGCCCCGTCCCCGCGTCGCGCCAGGCTTTGTCCCGCGCCGGGATGACCATCAATGATATCGACGTCATCGAAGCCAACGAAGCCTTCGCCGCCCAGGCCTGCGCCGTGGCCAAAGACCTGGCGTTCGACCCGGCCAAGGTGAACCCGAATGGCTCCGGGATTTCGCTCGGCCATCCGGTCGGCGCCACCGGGGCCATCGTCACCATCAAGGCAATTTACGAAATGCAGCGCACCGGCGCCAAGCACGCGCTGGTCACCATGTGCATCGGCGGCGGCCAAGGGATTGCCGCGATTTGGGAACGGGTCTAGCCCTGTCGGGTTCGTAAATAGGCAAAAACGGCAGGGGCGATGATCGGGATATCCTGAAACGCCGTCATTGCCAGCAGATCGGCGTCGCCTGAAATGTTCAAGTCAGCACGCCCATTGACGGCAAGTTCCAGAAACATGTCGTCCTTGGGATCGCGGCAGGCGACCACATACTCGGATATGACAACGAGTATCGCGTTCGCGAAAATCTCCCGCAGTCCGTCCACAAAACGCGGCACTATTTTCGACGCGATCCGCGGACGCGCCAATACCGCAAATATTTCTGTTTCAGTCGCGTTCGATTTCAGCAACTGCCCATTCGCTGCAACCCATCGGAGCGTCTCAGCCGGCCAAGATTGATCTTTCAGTGCCGCGCTGACGAAAACATTGGTGTCAACAACCAGCCTCACTCGGCCGCAGGCCGAACCGCTCGTCGTTCTTCATCGACGATCTGATCGATATCAGCATCAGACCAGCCGGAATCGTTGAGTTTCAATCGGGAAAACCGCCGCGCAACCGCGATCCAATCATCCGAATTTTCCGGTTCAACGGCAATCGACACGCGCTGCCCAGGTGAAATTCCCCGCCGCGCCAGCTCTGCACTAAGGTCTTCAACGGTTGCCACGAATACAGCCGGTTCAGCCAAACCCGCCATAACATCCGTCCGTAAATCCGCCTCAACGTAGCAGATGTAGTCCCTCATCGCCCAGCTTCAAATCCGCCCCCGCAAATCCCCCCAAGCCCGCCCGACCACCATCGCAAAAAAACCCAGCATTGCAATCAACCCAACCGGCACCAAAGTCGCCTCCGCCACCATCCGCGTCACGAACGGCGCGATATACACCAGCGCCATCAGCGTCTTCTGCCAGGGCCGGAACCCGAGTTCTCGCCCATGCGACAGCACGAACGCCAGCGCCGGCGCCAGGATCACCATGTCGTAATCCAGCACATAGGGTGTGGCGAGCAGCGCGCCGGTAATCAGCGCGGCATATTGCAGCCGCCGGTTGGATTTGCTGTGCCACAGCCAGGCGATCGCCAGAACTACGGCGACCGTCACCATCCCCTGCACCGCGTAGGCAAGCCCGATACTGCCGCCCAGCGCCCGCACGGCCGCAAAGCTGCTCTGGATTTTCTGCCAGCCAGTGCTGCCCTGTTCCAGCACCACCGTCCGGGTGAACTCCATACTGCCGCGGAAGGCGAGCCAGCTTTGCAGACCGAACGCCCAGATCGTCCCGAGCGTGATCAGCGCCACCCCAATCGCCGCTGACAGCAGCGCGATGTAGCGCTTGTCAGCCAGCAGCGCGATCGGCAGCACCACGGCAAATTGCGGCTTGTAGGCCAGCAGCGCGAAGAACATCCCGGCGATCCACGGCCGCCTATGCAGCGCCAGCAGCCCGCCGCCCAACAGGAACGCGGTCAGGAAGCCATTATGGCCGTGGCCGATATTGATGATCACGCCCGGAAACCCAAGCGCTGCGATCACCAGCCAGCGCTCCGGCAGGATCCGCCAGATCGTCGCCGCATACAGCGCAAGCGTCGCGCCCTGCCACGCCAGCAGCGCCCATAAATAGGGCAGCAATGCCACCATGGCCGCAACAGCAAGAAAATACGGCGGATAAAGCCAGCCTAGGATCGGCGTATCGGCACCGAAAATCTGCCGCTGCAAGGCCGCGAAGCGCGCCAGATCATAGGGCAGCGCCGGGTCGCCG
>JANXRN010000158.1 GCA_025352995.1 Acetobacteraceae bacterium | reverse complement strand
GATCAACCGTCGCCCGGCAGCCTGCACCACGGCGCTGATCGGCGCGGGATCGTGGATCACCCCGGTGCCGGTTTCGCTGTACACCATCCCGACATGGCTGATCGACGGATCGGCGGCCAGCGCGTCGGCAACGATCTGCGCTTGCAACGGCCGATGCTGATCGACTGTCAGGGTCACTACCTGGCGCCCAGCCTCTTTCGCCAGCCGCGCCATTCGGTCTGCATAAGCGCCAACCAGCGGCACCAGGATTTTGCCGCCTGGCGGAAGGAAGGTGCGAATGGCGGCTTCGGCGGCAAAATGCCCGCAGCCTTGCAGCGCCAGAACGGTGTGGGTGTCCGGCTGTCCGCCAGCAACGCGCAGCACGCGGGTGCGAATATCGGCGTAAACCGCGCGGAAATCATTGTCCCACGGGGCGAAATCCTGTGCCATCGCCGCCTTCACTTCGGGGCAGGTGGTCACCGGACCAGGAATAAGCAGCTTCATCGGGAACTCCAAGGATCAGCCCAGCAGTAGCAGGGGCACGCAGTATCTGCTAGTTTTGCGGCGAAACTGTGAACCATCGGGACAGGAGCCTGGAATGCGCGTCAGTGCGGTACAAATGAACGCGGGCGCTGACAAAGGCGATAATATTGCCCAGGCGCGCCGCCTGATTGATGCGGCCGTGGCCGCCGATCGCCCCGATATTGTCAGCCTGCCCGAAGTCTGGTCTTGCATGGGCGGCGACCGCGCCGGCAAGTTCGCCCAGGCCGAAGATCTGCCGCCGCCGGGCAGCAACATGCCGGGTGGGGAGGCTTACGAATTCCTCCGCGCCACTGCCCGTGAAAAACAAATCCATGTCCATGGTGGCTCGATCGGCGAAAAAGGCGGGGAGCGGTTGTTTAACACCACCGTGGTCTTCGACCCGACCGGCACCGAGATCGCCCGCTACCGCAAAATTCATCTGTTCGACATCACCACGCCTGAAGGGCTGGTGTTCGGCGAAAGCCGCAGCTACGCGCCTGGGAACGAAGTTGTGACCTACCAGGCCGGCGGCGTCACGGTGGGCTGCGCGATCTGCTACGATGTGCGCTTCCCGGAACTGTTCCTGAAACTGCGTCAGGCGGGTGCCGACCTGATTTTCCTGCCATCGGCGTTTACCTTGCAAACTGGCAAGGACCATTGGGAAGTTCTGATCCGCGCCCGTGCCATCGAAACCCAGTGCTGGATCGCGGCGCCTGCAATGTCCGGCCCCCATAGCGAAGGCAATGGCGAAACCCGCCACACATTCGGCCATTCACTGATCGCCAACCCCTGGGGCCATATCGTTGCCATGGCGTCGGACGGTCCCGGCTGGTGCACATCGAGCATTGACCCGGCGATGACCGCGCGCATCAGGAACGACATGCCGGTGCTCGCCCAGCGGAAACTTGCTTGAACGGAATCTGCTTCCAGGCCTCGTCCGCCCCCATGGCGGCCGAGGCCCTGGCCAGACTCGTCGCCCGCTACGGGCAAACTCCGCCGGAAGCCGCGGAAATCATCGTCTCCCTCGGCGGTGACGGCTTCATGCTGCAAACCCTGCATCACGTGCTGCATCGCAAAATCCCGGTCTACGGGATGAATTGCGGCTCGGTCGGGTTTCTGATGAACGCGCTGGATGAAGATAATCTGCCTGAGCGCCTGATGAACGCTCAACCGGCGCAGTTGCACCCGCTGCGCATGTTCGCGGTGACCACCGCCGGTGCGGTGCACGAAGCGCTGGCGCTGAACGAAGTGTCCCTGCTGCGCCAACTCGCCCAGGCCGCCAAAATCCGCATTACCATCGATGGGCGGGTGCGACTTGAAGAATTGACCTGCGACGGTGTGCTGATCTCCACCCCCGCCGGCTCAACCGCCTATAATTTGTCCGCCTTCGGCCCGATTGTGCCGCTGTCCGCGAACTTGCTCCCCCTGACCCCGATCAGCGCCTTCCGCCCCCGCCGCTGGCGCGGCGCGCTGCTGCCAAGTGCGGCCGAAGTGTTGTTCGAAGTGCTGGAAAGCGAAAAACGCCCGGTGGCGGCGGTGGCGGATTCGTTGGAAGTGCGTGACGTGATGTCGGTGTCGGTCCACGAAGACCGCGAAATCGCCGCGACTGTGCTGTTCGATCCGGGGCAGGGGCTGTCGGAACGGATTATCGCGGAGCAGTTTACGGTTTAGGGGTGGGGTGGGCGAGGTCATACGTCGGAAAGTCGCCCACTTCCATCTTGGGTTAGCTGGCGCAAGGAAACCATCGTTGCAACGACCTGATTTACCTTAGCGCGAAGGTCGGTGCCGACTTGGAGGAAGCCAAACAATTTTGCAACGCCTCGCGCCATGTCATCTTGGCTGACTGCGCCATTGTCCCTCACCACCAATCGCGCTGCCATGGAAATTTCACTGGGCGGCAGAAAATCTGCCCGTCTCGAGATAGCGGAAAGATCGCTGCGATCACGGACCGGACACTTGGCTTTCTGCGCGTTGGTACACCAAAAGTCCTGATCCACCTCGAGTATCGCTTTGTTGGCTGCGGCCGCCTTCAAACCCTTCATTACAGCATCCGTTATGCGCGATCCCGTCCGTTCCTTTCCAAATAGAGACGCCACGCGTCTGCCGATTTCATCGGAGTGCACCGGCCCTTCCGTATCTATAATGGCGGATACAATTCTTGCCATCGTGCTGGGATCAATTTCATGCGGCGCGAGATTTGGGGGAACCGGCACCCTCGCCAATTTGTACGGAACGGAAACCGGCTGCGGCGGGCGTGATATTTCCACCGGCAGTTGGGGGGCCGGTCGTGCAAGGGCGACGGTTTGTTGGACCGGCCTGGTATTGACCGCGGCAGAGAGCGCGGCTTTCAGCCGCGCAATTTCAGCCTCACGGCGATGAAACCAATCGGTGCTCCAAATGCGGTGAAACCGCCAACCCCGTCCCTCCAATAGTTCTTGCCGCATTCTGTCGCGTTCGCGCGCCCACATCGCGGAGTGATAGGTGGCGCCATCGCATTCGATCGCAAGGATATAGCGTCCGGGTTGATTGGGATCACGAACGCCGAGATCGATACGAAACCCGGCTGACCCAACCTGATTGTCGACGGGGTAGCCCAAAGATTTTACAACAGATGCAATATCGTCTTCAAACGGGCTGTCCGAGTCCTCGCCTGTTGCGACGGATAGTTCTAGCTGCCCAGTTTCCGCAAATGCTAGGAAGCGCTTCAATACACGGGGCCCTTCGCCAGTCGCCCGCCCGAGATCGATATCGCCGCTGTCGAATGAAACGAAAACCCGGCATAGGATCCGGGCGCGGGTAAACAGTACGTTCAGTCGCCTTTCGCCACCATCGACGGATACTGGTCCAAAGTTCATGGCGTCCAATCGACCTCCGGCGGTCCGGGGGCCGTAGCCAACGGAAATCAGGATAACGTCGCGTTCGTCGCCTTGCACATTTTCCAAGTTCTTGACAAAGACTTCCTCCGACTGGTCCGTCAGGAAGCGATCCAACGCTGGGTCAGTACGTCGTTCTTCGTCAATCAATCGCAACACCTCATCGCGTTGGCTTACCGAAAATGTGACAATACCGATGCTTAGGCGAGGCGAATTTTGAACGTGCTCGGTGAGCGTTCGAACAATTGCGTGCGCTTCAATCGTGTTTATGCGCCTGCCACCCCTTTCATAGGAACCTTGCACACGTTCTCGGATGAACCCCTTGCTCGACCGCTCCACCGACGAGGACGGCGGCATATAGAGGCGAGAGTCGTAAAATTCCGCATTTGATACGGCGATCAAAGACGGATGACGGGACCGGTAGTGCCAGCGGAGCATCTTGGAGTTAAGACCGCGCGCGGCGCAAAAAGTGAGAATGCTCTCCATATCGGCGACCCGTGCGGCACCATGCAGGCCTTCGTCTGGATTTGGCTCCTCATCATTTATCTCGATTGGTGCCGCGTCATCCATCAGTCGCCCGAAAAAATTGGTCGGCGGTAGTTGCTTAGCGTCTCCGACGACGACAATCTGCTTTGATCGTGCAATCACGCCAAGCGCATCTTCTGGCCGCACCTGGCTGGCTTCGTCGATTACCAGAAGATCGAACTCGATCAATCCAGGGGGGAGAAACTGGGCGACGGACAGAGGGCTCATCAGAAACACGGGTTTAATTTTCTGGACGGATCGACCCGCCTTCTCAATCAGCCGACGAATTGGCATATGCCCGCGTTGACGGGCTATCTCGCCCCGGATGATTGCCATTTCCCCCAGAGCGCCAGTCGGAATTTGGGTAAGGTGATTGGCGGCAATCATATGGGCCACGTCGCCCCGTCGTTTGTGTTCCGCGTCGCGGAATGTCTCGGCTGCAGCACCGATTTTCCAACCGATGGCGTTTGCGAGTTCCCGATCGGTAGTGATCGCGCTGCGCCATATCGCTTCAGCACAGGCCAATTCAAATTCGGCGACCAATCTGCGTGCAGGAATGATCCCCGCGGCGGCGGCATCCGCTAGCGCTGCTAGTCCGAAATCGCGGGCGTCTTTGTCTGCCGCAACCAACGAGCCCCAGTCGGTGTAATTTTCACGTGCGCATCTCCATTTGGCCAAGCGGGCGGCAAGCGCGGAAATCGGCGTTGCTTTTAGGTCGGCCTGACGAAATACAAGTTCGCAGTTTAGGTCCAGCGCGGTGACGATATCATTGGTAATTTGTGCATATTGGGCAACAAGATCGACCAAACGTTGTCTCTGATCAGCTAGCTCGGTTGTGCTTGTTAGCGTGGCCATTGCCATTGAAATGGCTTGCGAATGACCGCCATTGCGCAATGCCAAAAACCAGATGCAGGACTGGATCAACCCGGCGAAGTCGGTATCCATTCCCCGCCACAATGGACCTAAAAGCCGTATACCTTCAGAAGTTCGCTGATTGAAATCCCGTTCCGCTTCCTTCAATGCAATGACCTGGTCGATAATTGACAACCTGTCGGTTGATTTTTTCGGAAGCTTTTGGTCGATCCATGACGCAAGTTCAGCTGACGCGGCACGATAATTTGCTCCCCATCGCGCAAAGAAGGAGACCGTGCCGCGGATCAACGCCGATCGGACTCTCTGGTGGTCGCCCACATCAGCGCCCGGACGATAGCGTGTTACCCCATGCAGCTTTTCCGCCTTCAGTCGTGCGCCAATATCACACGAGTCCGCCAGCCATTGTAGTTCCTGCGGAGCCAGCGGATCGAGGCAATCTCCGAAGGTGGAAACGGCGGCGGGGCTGGTTTCAATTTCTTGGAGCGCAGATGTCAGACGCTTTAGCGCATCGAGCGTGGCGGGTTCACCCGGCAGGATAGCTTGCAGAAGCGACGCGCTTTGATTGGATAGCGTCTCAATCAAAATGATCAGGTCCGACATGGTCTGATTGAGGCGATCAATGTCCATTGGCTGCAAATCGGCGCGCCCAACTCCAAACCACGGATGAGCACTTGGCAGACCCGATGCTTCTATGCGGGTGGCCAACGTCGCGATCGCATTTCGCGCCCGCTCGGATTTGGCGGCGGGCCAGTCTTGAATTGGCGGCACACTAATGCGTGACGATCCGACTCCGGCGCCGCGTGAACGAACGAGTACGCCGAGCGCTTGAAAGGGTGTGACGCCACAATTGCCGATAGGCGCATGCATCCGCGCCGCGTGGGCATTCAGCGTATCGCGTGCTGACGTCAGTCGTGCCGCGTGTTCGTCACGGGTCGGCGTGGCAATTCCGCTTTCCAGCGTGCGCTTAAGTTCCTGCAAGACGGCTCGCTTGTTGGCGTTGCGGCTGTGAAGCTCCAAATACGCACTCTTCAATCCGACGCGGTCCAGACGCGAACTCACGACTTCCAGTGCGACCATCTTTTCGGCGACAAACAACACTGTTTTCCGATCATGGACCGCTGCTGCGATGATGTTTGCGATGGTTTGCGACTTGCCTGTCCCGGGTGGCCCTTGAATGACCAGATTTTTGCCGGCCCGCACGGTTTCAATTGCCAGCGTTTGCGATCCATCGGCGTCCAGAACATGGATCAAATCGGCGGGTTGAAATTTCGAGTCAATTTTTTCATCGTCGCGAAACAGTGATGGTTCGCGGGCGAATCCGTCCAGCAATAGGCCACGCAAGAGCGGGTGCGCCAATATCGATTCATTCGGCCAACTTTCGCCGGTCAGCTGCTTGAACATCAGAAGTTTAGCAAAAGAAAAGAAGCCGAGCTCTATGCCGGTCGTATCAACGCTCCAGCGCGGCTGGCTCGAGATCGCGTCGCGGACCAGCGCGAAGTAGGCAGAGGGGTTCCATCCTTCTTCGGTCTCAGCGATTTCCGGTAGAACGATGCCGAAATCGCGCAGTCGTTCTGCTAAGGCGATATTGATGCCCCTGTCGTCGGCACGTGCACTGAGATCGAAATATGACTGGAGAAGATTTCGGGCAATTTGCACCGGCAGGAGCACAAGGGGGGCCTCGCGTAAAACCTGCGAATTGTCGTCTTCGTACCAGCGGAGAAACCCCATAGCCAGATAGAGAACGTTGATCCCTTGCTCTTGTTCAAGCGTTTTTGCTTCCCGCAGCATTTTCGTTAGTCGCTTCTCCAGTGCGGACTGGCCGATGCGAGTTTGCAATCTGCCCGTCATACCGTTGGGCTGGGATCCAGGGAATAAGTCTTGGCTGTCGTCATTTTCTGCATCGAAATCCGGCGTCTCGTCTGTCGCTGCCCGACGGCGCTCGCGCAATGTTGCTGCCGGGTCGGCCAGAAATCGCATGCTGGCACCGCCAGTGACGAGGCGGGCAAATAGCTCATCCGTGTCGGGATAGATGATCGCCAGGGTGAAAGGTCGTTTTCCGGTTCGATTGGTGTGGACGAGCCGGTTCCTCGTGCCGCTATCGATGAGCCGAGTTCTCGCTTCGTTTAGAAGCGTCTCGAGTTGCGAAGGCATACCGATATTCCATTGCAGGTTCAGCACGCAGCCTTGGGCTAACCGCTTCCGCAGAATGCGCACAAACGATGCGTACCGCAACCCGCGCTATTGAGGCGAGAGATCGGCTTGAAGCGTTTTGCGGTATGTTCGTGATCGGGGGGGCGACGAATTTCTTGCGTTTTCTGATCAGCCGCGCGGGGAGCAAAACCTGAACTTGTCATCCACTTAACCGAGCCGTTCGCGGACCTGCGGGACCCTGGCGCGATGGCTGGGGAGTATATTGGTTGGCCTGACGGCATGGCTTCTAGTTGAGAGACGGTTGTGGCGCTGGGTGGCGAGATGATCCTGGGCACAGGTGGGCGTCTGTATCGTGATGGTCCATCCTATCGAATTTTCTTTGCAAACAGTATTAGTTAATTTATATGACCATAGCATGATTTCATTTTTCTTCCTCCTCACCAACCTGCAAGCCGCGATCGCGGTGGTGGCGGCGCGTGAACGGCATCTGACGGTGCTGTTGGTGGCGGTGTGGGGACGGATTGGCCGTATTCGCATGCGGCTGGAACGGCTGATTGCGCTATGGCGGGCGGGGATGCTGCCGAAGCCGCAGCAGTCTCGCGCGGAGGGAACGCGGGTGCTGGGCGAGCGCAAGACATCGGAACTCCCACGGGTTCCGGGCTGGCTTTTGGTCGCGGTTCGCGAGGCGAGGCCTTTTGGCACGCAGCTGGAGCATTTGCTGTCGCAGGATGAGTGCATGGAATTTCTTGCGGCGGTTCCGCAAGCCCGGCGACTGCTTCGCCCGCTTTGCCGGATGCTGGGGGTTGGGGTGGAGCCCTCGACACCAGGGCGCAAGCCGCGGGCTGTTTGGCAGCCACCGAGACCTGTCCCGGTGAGGATCGCGCCGGCAGGGCTCGTGCTCGGGCCAGGGGGGCGGCTGATTTACGTCTGACGGGGGGCAGAATTGCGTTCTTATTGTTTCGATATCGAAATTATTGATAAACTGTCTTCGTGCCACCCCGCTGATCGCTGCGGCTTCGCCTCGCAATGGCTATTTTTCCTTTGGCGTATCATATTCAGAATTTGCCAAGTTTGGCACGCCAACGGCAAGGAATGGATGAAGTTTTTTTGCTTCTTTTTGTTCACAAAAAGAAGAGTCTCGGCTTCGAAAAACGCCTCACCCCTTCGGCAACATCACCGTAAACCGGGCGCCAACCACCACCCCGGCCGGATTGCGCCGGTTCTCCGCACTAATCCGCCCTTTCAGCGCCTCAACAATCTGCCGGCTGATCGACAAGCCCAGCCCAGAATGTTGCCCGAACCGCTCGCCCTGTGGCCGCTCGGAATAGAACCGGTCGAAAATATGTTCCAGCTTGGCATCCGGAATCCCCGGCCCCTCATCCTCCACGCTGATCGCCACCATCGGCCCAGCGCCCGTCGCCCGCAGCGTGATGCGGCCATTCGGTGGGGAGAAACTTTGCGCATTGCCGATCAAATTGCGCAGCACCTGCACCAGCCGCCCTTCGACGGCCACCACCACAGCCCCGCCTTCGGACCCGGCGAGTTCGATGCGTGGCTCCCCCGTCTTGCGGGTCGCTTCGTCAATATCGGCGAGGATTTCCAGGATTGGAATCACATCGATCGGCTCCACCGCGGCGCGCGACAATTCGGCGTCGATGCGCGATGCGTCGGAAATATCGCTGATCAGCCGGTCGAGCCGCCCGACATCCTCGGCGATAATCGCCAGCAGGCGGCGTTGCTTGTCTGGGTCCTCGATCCGTCGCAGCGTTTCGATGGCGCTGCGAATGGACGATAGCGGGTTCTTGATCTCATGCGCCACATCGGCGGCAAACTGTTCGGTTGCATCCATCCGCGCCCACAAGGCCGCCGCTGATTCGCCAAACGCATTGGCCAATTCGCCAATTTCGTCCTTCTGCCCCAGCAGCGCGTTCGGCATTTCCCCCGCCCGCCCGCGCCCTTCACGCATCTGCTCGGCCGCATGCGCCAAATCCAGGATCGGTCGCGCAATCGTGCGCCACAAATACCACGACAGCAGCACCGTCAGCGCGAGCGCCAGCCCGAACAAGCCCAGGATCGACAGTCGCACCGCCAACAAGCTGTTATCCACCTCCCGGGTTTCCCGGGTCAGCAGCACAATCCCCACCGTTGCCCGATTGCGCGTCACCGGTTCGGCGACCGAAATCAGCAGCCGGTCATCGGGCGTGCGGCGAATATAGGGCGCGATCTGCCGGCCGGGCGTAGCGCCCAGCAAGCGCAATTCCTCCCGCATGTCCGGCTGCCAGTCCGGCCCCGCCCCGGCATCGACCAGCTGCGGCTTGTTGCCATGCAGCAGCCCGAGCATCGTGTCATAGAACGCGCCCACCGTGCCCAATAAATGCCCGCGATTGGCCGCCGGCGGCAAAGGCTCGGTTGCCACCGTCCCGCCCGGCCCCTGGCGCAGCCGACTATCGGCGATCAGATCACCATCCGGCGCAAACAGCCGGGCCTGCGCGGATGGCGTTGGCTCGGTCAGGCGCCGTAGCAGCGGCCTCGCCTGGTCGGGCTGCAACTTCGGCGGCTGGCCGTCTTCTTCATGCACTGCGGTTTCACCCAAGGCGCCCGCATAAATCCGCGCGGTTTCCCGCAAAGTGGTTACTTCGGCATCTAGCAGCCCGGTCTGATACTGGTCGAGATACAGCAGCGCCGCCAATAGCAGCACCAACGGCATCGCGTTGACCACCAAAATCCGCCGCAGCAACGGCGGCACCCATGCGCGGCGGGCGGCGACGGCGGTTTCAGGCATCCTTGTAGCGATACCCAATGCCATAGAGCGTTTCGATCGCGTTGAAATCGTCGGCAACGGTGCGGAACTTCTTACGGACCCGTTTGATGTGGCTGTCGATGGTGCGGTCGTCAACATAGATGTTCTCGCCATAAGCTGCGTCGATCAGTTGGTCGCGGGATTTCACCATGCCGGGCCGGGTGGCGAGCGCTTTCACCAGCAGGAACTCGGTCACCGTCAACTGGATGTCGCCGCCTTTCCAAAGGCATTGATGCTTGTTTTCGTCCAGGACCAGTTCCCCCCGCGTCATCATGCCCGACGGCGTTGCACCCGAGCCTTCCGCCCGCCCGGCCTCGTTCCGCCGCAGCAGCGCGCGGATGCGTTCCAGCAGCAGGCGCTGGCTGAACGGCTTGGTGATGTAGTCGTCGGCGCCGAGCCGCAGCCCCATCACCTCATCCACTTCCTCGTCCTTGCTGGTCAGAAAAATCACCGGCAGGCTGGTCCGCGCCCGCAGCCGTTGCAGCAGTTCCATTCCGTCCATCCGCGGCATCTTGATGTCGAGCACCGCCAGATCGACCGGCCGCGCCGAAATCCCCTGCAGCGCGCTTTCGCCATCCGTATAGGTGCGCACCTGGTACCCCTCCTGTTCCAGCGTCATGGAAACCGAGGTCAGAATGTTGCGGTCGTCATCGACCAAGGCGATGGTCTGCTTCATGGCATGGGCACTTTCTGCTGGAAGAACCTTAGTTTCGACATATGACGCGCCGATTGTGGCAGCACGAGGATGGAGAGTGAACAAATTATGGCAGACGAAGAATCGCTCGCCCATACCGCCCGCACCCTGCTGCGCGCCGCCCGCGTTGCAACCCTCGCCACCCAAACCGGGGGCCAACCCTTTACTGCCCTCGTCACCCCCGCCATCGCGCCGGGCGGGGACATTCTGCTGTTCCTGTCGGACTTGTCCGAACATACGCGCCATCTGCGCGCCGATCCGCGTTGCGCGATCATGGTCACCGGCACCACCACCGACCCCAATCCGCAAACCGCCCCACGCCTGACCGTCACCGGCCTCGCCGAGCCAATCGATGATCCGACACTTAAAGCCCATTGGCTCGCCCACCATCCCTACGCGCAGCTTTACGCCGATTTTGCCGATTTCGGCCTGTGGCGCATCACCCCCAAGGCCGGCCTGCTGGTCGCGGGCTTTGCCCGAGCTACAAGATTGCGCCAAGCGGACCTGTTGCCCGCCACGTTGCCCTAGTTCCGCCGTGGTTGCGCTAACAACATCGTCCGGGCTTTACCGAACGGAACGTGCCGCTTAATAGCGCCGGCATCACATTATCGACGCGCGCCTATCCGGGGGAACAATTCCATGAGCAAAGCATCGGCCATCAAGGCCAAACGCGCGGCCGATCTCGCCGGTACCGGCGTCACCGCCGGGCTCGATGTCTATGCCAATTTGACCGCCCCGGCGCTGTCCGCCGCCGCCATCCGCCGTAATGAAGGCCAGTTTTCCGCCGATGGCGCGCTGATGGTCGCCACTGGCGTGCATACCGGCCGGTCCCCGCGTGACAAATTCGTCGTCGATGAACCCGGCGTTTCCGACGGCGTCTGGTGGGGCAGCGTCAACAAAAAACTCGCCCCTGAGAAATTCGCCCTGCTCACCGCCCGGGTCCGCGCCTACCTCCAAGGTCAGGAGCTTTTCACCCAGGACCTTTACGCCGGCGCCGACCCAACGCACCGCATCAAAGTCCGCCTGGTGACCACCCAGGCCTGGTGCGCCCAGTTCGCCCGCAACATGTTCATCCGCCCGCCGGCCGCCGACCTCGCCGACTTCACCCCGGACTACGTGATCCTGCACGCCCCGCTATTCCAGGCCGATCCGGCGATCGACGGCGTCCGCAGCACCACCGCGGTCGCGCTGTCGTTCACCGAAAAACTGATCGTCATCGCCGGGTCCGAATATGCCGGCGAAATCAAGAAATCCATCTTCACCGTGATGAACTGGCTGCTGCCGCCCAAGGGCGTGCTGCCCATGCATTGCAGCGCCAATATCGGCCGCGACGGCGATGTCGCTTTGTTCTTCGGCCTGTCCGGCACCGGCAAAACCACCTTGTCGTCGGACCCGTCCCGCCCGTTGATCGGCGATGACGAACATGGCTGGTCCCCAGACGGCGTCTTCAACTTCGAAGGCGGCTGCTACGCCAAAGTCATCAACCTGTCCGCCGAAGCTGAACCCGAAATCTGGGCCGCCAGCCACCGTTTCGGCACCGTGCTCGAAAACGTCGTCGCCGATCGCCATGGCAAGCTCGATCTGTCCGATGACAGCCTGACCGAGAATACGCGAAGCTGCTACCCGGTCGATTTCATCCCCAACGCCGTCCCCGCCGGTGTCGGTGGCCAGCCGCGCAACGTGGTCATGCTGGCAGCCGATGCCTTCGGGGTGCTGCCGCCAATCGCCAAGCTGTCATCTGCGCAAGCCATGTATCATTTCCTGTCGGGCTATACCGCGGTTGTCGCCGGCACCGAAAAAGACGCAGGCAGCGAACCCACTGCCACTTTCAGCGCCTGCTTCGGCGCCCCCTTCCTGCCACGTCGGCCGGAAACCTACGGCCGCATGCTGTCAGACCTGATCGCCCAGCACGGCGCGGATTGCTGGCTGGTCAATACCGGTTGGTCCGGCGGCAAATTCGGCACCGGCAAACGCATGGCCATCCGCCACACCCGCGCCCTGATCAGCGCCGCCCTCGATGGCAGCCTGGCAAAGGCCGAATATCGCCGGGACCCGTTCTTCGGCCTGATGATCCCAACCGCCGTCCCCGGCATCCCCCCCGAAGTGCTCGACCCGCGCGCTGCCTGGGCCGACAAAGCCGCCTATGACGCCACTGCCCGAGACCTCGTCGCCCGCTTCGAAAAGAACTTCGCCGAGTTCGCACCGCATGTCGAAGATGATGTGAAGGCGATTGCGCTAAAGGCAGCTTGAAACTCCACCGACCGCATCATCGTAGGGCGGATAAGCACTTGCGCCATCCGCCACCCCAAGCCGAACCGATATTTATTTCGATACCGTAACAAATAAGTCGCAATTCTCCCAACCCGCTCAAACATACATCAACCGCCCACCCGGCCCCAACACCAGCCCCGCCGGCGCCACCTTCACCGGCGCCGGCTTTGGCGCCTGCCAAACCGCCCGAGGCCTCCGCCCCTTCACCGTCGGCTTAAGCCCAACCCCCAACATCCGACACAGCGGCCGCAAAATGCGCCCAGCCTGCGGGACCGCCGCGAGAAATTCCACCCACTCCGCCTGCGACAGCAAATTCTCCAACTGCGCGCCCAAAGGCGCTGCCTCCCGGACCGCCACCAACAGCCAGGCCGGCGTCCGCGGAATAATCGATGGCACGCGAACCGAAGTGCGCGTTTCCCCTGCGCGAGACTTGCGCGCCTTCGGCAACATCCCCGCCCGCCAAAGTGCCACCAACCGTTCCAGCCGCACCCGCATCCGCCCAATCCGCCCCCACACTGCCACCAGCAGCGCTGTCAGCAAACGCTCACGCGCCGCCACCACCGCGATCGCGGCTTGCAGGTTGGAAAGGAGGAAGGACAAATTGACCATAAATAAATCTAACATATTGAGTTATTAAACACAAGGTTTATTTTCCTCGTTGCTGAAATCTTGCAATCAGTGGTCCGTCTCAAATTATTTGGTTGCGCGCTACCGTTGTGATAGTGCTTCCCGCAACTTTCCCCGAGGCGCCCATGCCACGCCCTAAGCAAACCGATGACGGCCTGACCAAATTTCAGCGCTTCCGGCAAAATCAATTGCACCGTGGCATGAAAGAACTGCGTATTTGGGTGCCTGACCCGCACCGCCCGGAATTTGCCGCTGAGGCCCAGCGCCAGGGAAGGTTGCTGCGCGGCCGACCCGAGGAAGCCGAGGCACTGCATTTCATCGCCGCTGCGGTTGAATGGCCAGAGTCTTGAATCGCGGCGCGATCGTCACGATTTCGGCGCCGGGAGATTACGGCAGGCCACGGCCGGCGGTCGTGGTTCAGTCAGACGCGCTCAACGCGGCCGACAGCGTGCTGGTCGCGCTGTTTACCAGCGTGATCACCGATGCCCCGCTCTATCGGCTTACCGTCGCACCAACCCCGATAAATGGCCTTAAATCAGTCTCGCAAGTGATGGTCAACAAAGTTCTGGCCTATCCGCGCGCAAAATGCGGCCCCGTCATGGGCCAGCTTTCCGCAGCCGAGATTTTG
The DNA here is from genome assembly GCA_025352995.1 of Acetobacteraceae bacterium. GTDB lineage: Bacteria > Pseudomonadota > Alphaproteobacteria > Acetobacterales > Acetobacteraceae > CAITOL01. The sequence continues at coordinate 1,480 of JANXRN010000158.1, read as the reverse complement.
GTATTGAACACAATGCTGTCAGTGATGATCGGCCTGGCGGGCTAAAACCAACGTCCGACCCGGTCCGGCAGCCTGAAGGACGCGTTCTCCTTTGTTTGAAAACAAAGAAGCAAAAAACTTCGTAACTGCCCAGGTTCTTTGTTAAGAAAGACTCCCAGTGAAGGGATGTCAGAAGGCAAGCAGTTCTTTTTGTGAACAAAAAGAACCAAAAAAACTTTCTATCCATTCCTTGCCGTTGGCGTGCATCCGCCCGGAACGGCGGAAGGCTCGGAACCAAATTATTAAAGTTTTTTTGCGCCTTTTTCTTCAAAAAAAGAATTCTTTCTTGGCTTTAGTCTTCCTGCGATACGGACCCGAGGGAAGCCCGGGCAGTTACAAAACTTTTTTAATTCCTTGCCTTTGGTTCGAGGCCGCAGAGGGCACGCATCGCCCGAAAAATTGTCATCGCGAGCCTTTGCGGCGCAATCCATAATGCGTCTTCGGAGTCGACAGGCTAGCGTTCAATTGACAACCGTCGCCTGACGGGTTACACGTCTTCATGATTTTGCGATTTCGCCATAAAAGCCTCGAACGTCTTTTCGCGGATGGAAATACCAGCGGCGTAAACGCTCAACTGGCCACCAAGCTGCGCCGTATGTTGATCATGCTTGATCGCGGCAGAGACCCTTCGGCGTTGAACCTGCCGGGCTATCGGCTGCATCCGCCCAAGGGCGGGCGGAGCGGCCAATGGGCTGTGACTGTATCGGGCAACTGGCGGCTTGTATTTGAATTTGACGGCGAGAACGCCACCAGCGTCAATCTCGTTGATTACCACTGAAGGAGGGTAGGACTATGACGATGTACAATCCGCCACACCCCGGCGAAATCATTCGGGAAGATTGCCTCGAACCCCTCAACCTCACGGTAACAGCGGCGGCGGCCTGGCTTGGTGTGTCGCGTCAGTCGCTCTCGGAACTGCTCAACGGCCATAACGGGCTATCGGCGCAAATGGCAATCCGTTTGGAAAAGGCGGGATGGAGCAACGCGGAAACATGGTTGGGCGTCCAACTTGCCTACGATCTTTGGCATGCAAAGCGTAACGCGATGGCAATCGCCGTAAAGCCGTATCCGGTGCATGCCTTGCCAGCTTGAGCCCGTGTAACCCAAGCCAACCGCCAGGCATTCCCAGTCAGAAAATTTTTTGGTTCTTTTTGCTCACTACTGCGTTCACTTGAAAACCCGAAAAAAGAGGCTCGGTAGGCTTAGTGAAGAAAGCAAGACAGCCGCCACAGAGGGTAGAGGAGGAAGACGAGGGTAGAGGAGAAGCGAAGCGGGATTTTCTTGCTTCTCCCTTCTTCTCGTCTAATACCAACCCGCTCAAGTGTTGACCCATGAAGAATGGGTCAACGCGGGTCGGTATCAGTCTTTGTTTGGCGCGCCGCCGCCGGCCAACCCGGCGCGCAATACCAACCCGCCTTGACGATGGAAGTGTCATCGTCAA
>JANXRN010000139.1 GCA_025352995.1 Acetobacteraceae bacterium | reverse complement strand
AACCGCCGCCAGCGCCCATGTGGTAAATAAAACCGCACCTCGCCGCCTGGCTGCAAACACGGGGCGACAAAAATATCGGGGCCGCAGAAAAACTGTTCCTCGAACGCAAAACCCGCCAGATCGTCCGGGCAGGCGAGCGCCATGGCGCGTTGCACCGGCATGCCGCTCACTGAAGCCTCGCGGGCGGCACGCGCCAGATAGGGGACCAATCTTCGGCGCCAGTCGAGCGCCTTGGTTACCGCGGCTTCGGCCTCGGCGTCATAGCTCCACGGCTCCCGCGGACCAATGCCGTGAAAGCGCATATGGGAAAAGAAAATCGCCGCCTGGGTCCAGCGGACATAAAGCTCGGGATCGCGCGTGTCGCCGTAAAACCCGCCAATATCATGGGCATGGAACGCCCCGCCGGTCATGCCCCAAGACAGGCCGCCGCGGACGGACGCCGCCAGGCCTTCGAAATCGGCTTGCGGATCGCCGCCCCAATGGCCCGGATAGCGCTGTGCGCCCGCCCAGGCCGCACGGCTCAGCAGAAACGCGCCGGACGGGCAATAAAGCGACGCCGCTTCGTGCACGCAGCGATTATAGAGCAGCGGATAGACATTATGCAGCCGCGCGCCGCTATCGCCATTATGGGCAACGCAGTGTTCTTCGACCTGCTCGCCAAAATCCGGCTTGACCATGTCAACGCCGAGATCGAACAGCGCCTTGTGGCTGTCGCGCCAAAATGCGTAGGCGTCGGGGTGAGTGAAATCGACCAGCCCCGATTCCGGCAGCGGCGTCAGCACTTTGCCGAATGGCTCGCTGTCCCAGCGATAGCGGTACGGCTCGCCGGTCCGCGCATCTTTCAGTAGCCAACCCTTGGCGGCGAAATCGGCAAAAAGCGGCCCGTTCACCGAAACCAACGGATATTCCCAGATGCAAATGCGAAACCCGAGCCGCTTGAGTTCATCGAGCACCGGTTTGGGGTCCGGGTAGCGCGTCGGGTCGAAGGTGAAAGTGAAGCGCGTGTCGGTGTCCTGCCAGGCGCGACCGTCGAGGGTGATGGTTTGGCAAAACATACCCCGCGCCCGCACATCGCGCGCCACCGACAGCAGCTCGTCGGCCGTCCGGTAATAAGCGCGCGACAAGATCGGCCCGAACGTCCAGTCCGGGACGGCAGGCGGGCGACCGGTCAGATCGGTGTAGGCCCGGAGCAACGCGGGACCATCCTGCCCTGCGAGGAAAAACAGATCGAGGCAGGCATCTTCCGCCGCGACCACGTAGCTGCGATGCGACCATAAAGCGTGCCCGACGCCATGAGTGACGTTGCCCGGCGTGTGGACGAAGACCCCCCAGCCTTCCGGAGACCAGGCGAAGGGCGCGTTCTTGTAAGATCGTTCGCTGTTGACCCCCAGCGCGTCAAAGATTTCCGAGCGGATAAGCGCGCCGCGCTTGTTGAGCCGGCCGAATTTCTCGCCCAGCCCATAAACCGGCTCCCCGGAGCGGAGGTCGAAGCTGGCGATCCAACCTTCATCGGTGCGGGCGAAAGGGGGCAGGCGATGGGTGCGGACGAAATGCGCGTCAGTTGCCGATCGCTGCACGTGCCGCCCGGCATGGAACAGCTCGAACGCCAATGGATCGCGATCGAGCACCAGCCGCCATGCCCCGGCCTGCACCACCAGCTGGGCGCCCAATTCCTGCGCGCTGATCGGCAGGCAAGTCGGTTCGTCGGCCAGCATCGGGTACGTCGCGCCCGCATCTTCGCCCAGCCGCAGACGAAAGAAACCCGCGCCAGCGGTGAGCCGCAACCGGCCGGCGCTGGTTTCAATGCGCAATTCGGTCGCACCGTGCGGGTCGGCCACACCGATCAGCCGCACCGGAGGAATGCGGGACCAGTCCGGTTCGCGTGCGGCGAGCATCAGCCGGCCCGCGCCATCGCCAGCCCATCGGCGTCGAAAACATGGATCGCCTCGGCCGGCAGATTTATCTCGGCGCGATCACCCACCCCAAGCCCGGTCTGGCCGCTGAGCTGGATGGTGATGTCGGGCGACCCGAGGCGAATATAGCTCAACCCGCCAAGTTGTTCGACATTCACCACCTCGCCGGACACATTGTTACCGTCGGCGGGGCCTGGGCGAATATGTTCCGGCCTTATGCCAATGGTCGCTTCCTGCCCGATCGTCGCGCCGGCGCCGGCATGGGTGCGGATGGTGCCGACGCCCGGCACATCTACCGCCACCCCATCGGCGCCCGACGCGCTGATGCGCCCGGTGAGAAAATTCATCCGTGGGGAGCCGATGAAGCCGGCGACAAACTGGTTGGCGGGGTGGTTGTAGAGGTCGAGCGGCGCGCCGACTTGTTCCACTGTGCCGGCGCGCAGCACGACGATCTTATCGGCCATCGTCATCGCTTCGACCTGATCATGGGTGACGTAAATCATCGTGGTTTTCAGCCGGCGATGCAGCTGGGCGATTTCGGCCCGCATCCCGACGCGCAGTTCCGCGTCGAGGTTCGACAGCGGCTCATCGAACAGGAAAACCCGCGGTTCGCGCACGATCGCCCGCCCGATCGCGACGCGCTGGCGCTGCCCGCCGGACAAAGCGGTGGGCTTGCGCTGCATGTAGTCGTCAAGTCGCAGCATTCGCGCCGCTTCCCCGACGCGGGCGGCGATTTCGGCTTTCGGGGTGCCGAGGTTTTCCAGACCGAACGCCATGTTCTGATAAACCGTCATATGCGGGTAGAGTGCGTAGGACTGGAACACCAGCGCCAGGCCGCGCTGGGCGGATGGCACATCGTTCATCACCTGGCCGTCGATCAGGATTTGCCCTTCGGTCACCGTTTCCAGCCCGCAGATCATGCGCAGCAAGGTCGATTTGCCGCAGCCCGAGGGGCCGACGAAGACCACGAATTCACCGTCCGCGATATCGAAGCTCACCCCGTGGATAACGCCGAAATTGCCGTAGCGCTTGACCAGGCCTTGCAAATTGAGTGTCGCCATCGCTTCCTACTTTACCCCGGCGGACGCGATGCCCTGGGTGATGTATTTTTGCAGCAAAAGGAAAATCACTGTGACCGGCAGCAGCGTGACGACGGTCATGGCGAGCAGATAGTTCCATTGCGTGGTAAGCTCGCCTTGGAAGGAATTGAGCGCCAGCTGCAAGGTGAAGTTCTCGCTGCGGTTCAGCACCACCATCGGCCACAAAAATTCATTCCAGCGCCACATCACGCTGAATATCGCCAAGACCGCGAGTGCGGGCGCCGATAGCGGTAGTACGATCTTCCAGTAAATCCGCCATTCGCTGGCATTATCCATGCGCGCCGCTTCCAGCAGATCATCCGGCAAGGTCAGCATATATTGACGCAGCATGAAAACGCCGGTGGGGGTGGCGACCGCCGGCCAGATCACCCCCCACAGGCTGTTGGTCAGGCCGAGCATCGATGCGATCAGATAGTTCGGTACCAGCACGATGGTGGGCGGGATCATCAGGGTGGCGATCATGATCATGAACACCGGTTCGCGCCCGCGGAAGCGGTATTTGCTGAGCGCGAAGGCGGCCATCGAGTTGACCAGCAAGGTCAGCACGGTTGCAACCGCCGTAATGAACACCGTGTTCCAAAAATAGGCGCCAAAGCTGAAGCGGGTGATCAGGTCGCCGTAATTTTCCCAGGCCGGGCGCAACTGCATGATTTTGTCGCGGTCGGCGATCGGCACCCGGATTTGCGTCTCTGGCCGCGCGGGATCGATCATGGTTGCCTGCAAGCCGATGCGGCGGGTTTCGGCCAGAACTTCGCCTGCGTGTTCGCCCTTGCTGATCCGGAACAACGGTAAGGGCGCGCGCTGGCCTTGGATTGTGGCGCGGGTTTGCTCCCACGGCAGCAAGGTCGGCGGAAACTCCCCAAGCCCGGCCTGGCTTTTGAGCGAACTGGCGGCGAGCCACAGTACCGGGCCGAACATCAGCAGCGTGCCGAAGATGAGGTAGGCGTAGCTTGCCCAGTCGGTCCAATCGCCGCGGCGCGCCCGCATGATTTCAACGAGCTTTGCCATCACCGCCCCCCATCATCCCCTTGAGTTGCAAGGCGGTGAACACCAGCAAAACGCCGGCCAGCAGCAGCGATGATGCGGCGGCGAGGCCGTATTCGCGCACGGTTTGGGCGAAGCCGGTATTGTAAATATACTGCACCATGAAGGTCGTCGCGGTTCCCGGACCGCCGCCGGTGAGCACGTAAACCTCATCAAAAATCTGCACCGCACGGATCATCGCCAAGATCACCACCACCACCAGGCTCGGCACCAGCAGCGGCAGGGTGAGCCGGGTGAAGCTGCGCCACGGGCTTGCCGCATCCATGCTGGCGGCTTCGTAAATATCGCGCGGAATGGCTTGCAGGCCGGCGAGCAGGATGAGGGTGTAAAACCCCATATGCGCCCAAATCGAAACGAACACGGTCCAGAAAAACGCCCATTGCGCATCGAGCAGCCAGTTGCTGCCGGAAAATCCGGCCCCTTGGAGCCCAGCGTTGAGCACACCCTCGCGCTGCAAAATCCATTTCCAGATCAGCGCGACCACCACCGGGCTGAGCAGCACCGGATAGAAGAACACCGCGCGGAAAAAGCCGCGCCCGATGATTTTGCGGTTCAGCACCAGGGCGGTGATCAGGCTGAACAGCACCATGAAGCCGACTTGCAGCACCACAAAGCGCGCGGTGTTCCACACCCCGTACCACAGCAAATCGCGCTCGCAGCTATTGGGATCGAAATAATTCTGGCAGGCGAGCAGCTTGGCGAAATTCTCGCCGCCGACATAGGGCCGGTCGGCGGGTAGCAATTCGGTGCCGCCGGTCACCGCATACCAAATATCGATGATAATGGGCAGGAAAGTGAACAGCCCGAACACCGCCAGATTGGGCCCGACGAACAACCAGCCGAGCCGGCCGTTGCGCAAGCGCTGCTGCGCCCACCGCATCGGCCGCTCGGGCACGTTCATCAGCGCTTCGAAGCCAGCGCCCAGCAGGCGCCCGACATGGGAAGCGACTTGGCTCATTCGTTACTTCTTCGCCGCGGCAATCGCGTCGGCCACGTCCGAACTGATCCGCTGATAGGCCTGGTCGAGGGTGATTTGGCCGTTGATCGCCTGGCTCAGCCGATCAACCACCGGATTGAACATCGATCCTGCCAGCGGATAGGTTTGCAGTTGGAAGGCGGTCGGGGACACTTTCGACGCGTTTTGTGAAAAGGCCGCGATGGCGGCGTTACCGGCTGGCGACAGCTTGTATTTCACCCCGCCCTTTTGCAGCCCGGCATGGCCGGCGATGTTCGATGTCATCGCCATCCACTCGGCATAAACCGGTTCAGACGCCAGCCATTCCAGCCAGCGTGCGACATCTTTGGGGTTCTTGCTCTGCTTGAAAGCTACGAAAGACGCACCACCCGGCATGCCGGAGCATCCGCCGGGGCCGCACGGGTTGGGCACCACCGTCCAGTCGAAGCTGTCGCCGATCTGCTTTTGCAGGCGTGACAGCTGCCAGCTGCCCGACAAATAGAGCACGATTTTGGCGTTGGCGAATTCTTCGAACGCATCGCGATAGCCGCCACCGGCCGCCGCCCACACATCCTTTTCAACCACCCCGTCCTGGTTCCATTTGACGAAGCGGCTGGCCATCGCCTTGAAGCCGTCATCAATCACCGACGGATTGCCGTCAGCGGTGAAATATTTCGCGCCCATCGATATGGCCGCGCCCGCGAAACGATGGCCGGACCGATCCCACGCCATGCCGTACGGCGTGTTGGTTGCCTTGGCGACCTTGGCGACGGCTGCCGCCCAGTCATCCCACGTCGCCCCGGGGCCCGGCAGGGGTACACTGGCCTCATCGAACAGAGTTTTGTTGACGATCGGGCCGGTGACGGTCATTTGCGTCGGCAGGCCGTAAATACCCTTGTCGGCGGCATTGGGACGCAGCCAGGGCAGCATGGCGCCGAAATTAGCCTCGATATATGTTGGGTCTTTCAAATAGGGCGTCAGATCAAGGAAGTATTTCATGATCGGCCCAGCAAGCGTCACCCGCGCCACGTCTGGCCCGTTGCCGGCAGCCAACTGCACCGGCAGGCTTTCCAGGATGGATTTATACGGCATCTTGTCGATCACGACTTTGATGTCGGCGTTGTCCTTCATGAAGCGCGCCGATAATTCCTCGGTGGCTTCGCATTCATTGCCGTCCGAATAGCAGGCAACGCGGATTTCGCCGGCGCTGACATGGCGGGCGGCCAGGGTTGCAACCGCAACAAAGGCGAGGGCGGTGAGTGTGATCCGGGGCGACATATTACCTCCGCAGCTGGGTGGGTTATGGTGCCCCCCTGGCTGCGAATTATGCGCGATGTGCCAAGCGGCGTCGAGTGTTCGACCGGCGCTGATCGACGTCCCGGACGGATACTTCGGGGCGAGGTCGCTGTTGGCGCGTAGCCGGTGCCCGGAACCACCACGGAAGCGCCGTCGGGTTCGGCGGCGAATGTCAGAAACTGGTAGACTGCCTCCCGTTTCTTCGCGTCGGCCGTGGACATCACCGCCGCGTTGCCGCCTGTGGCCCAGATGCTCCGCCCGATCGACGGAGATTTTTTTCATCCGCGCCCAGCATCGTTCCACCTTGGCCAACTTGACGCCGAATTGTCATCCGCCTAGCTTCCGGTCTGCCGGCCCGCCGGCCCTCGTGATTTGTCCGGCCGGATTGCGGCGAGGTGAAATAAGCGCGCTAAAGAGGCCAGTGGACAGTCATGTCCGCTGCATCTGATGGTCGGCCCAACATTCGTTCAGGGCCACATGCAATGACCAACTCCCGCAAAACCTACCGTCCCGC
>JANXRN010000135.1 GCA_025352995.1 Acetobacteraceae bacterium | reverse complement strand
CCCTTATGGCGGAAGACATCGTCGGCCACCCCCTGCCCGGCAAGATCATGCACGGCGGCAGTCTGAGCAAATACCGGCAGGGAGCGCTGTGATGAACGAGGTCCTGATCGAAAAACGCGGCCACGTGCAGTGGATCACAATCAACCGCGAGGCGCGCCGCAACGCAATGAACGATGCGGTTTGCGATGCGATCGTCGCCGGCATGACAGCCGCCACGGCCGATCCCGACATCCGCGCGGTGGTGCTGACCGGAGCCGGAGACAAAGCTTTCTGCGCGGGCGCCGATCTGTCCGCCGGATCGGGATCGTTCAAATACGACTATTCGAAAGTTGGGTTGGCCTTTGTCAAAATGATGAAAGTGGCGCGCGACCTGACCCTGCCGCTGATCGCCCGCGTCAACGGGCACGCGATGGCCGGCGGCATGGGCATGCTGGGCATGTGCGACATGGCCATCGGTGTGGACAACGCCAGCTTCGGCATGCCGGAGGTGAAGATCGGTGTGTTCCCGATGCAGATCATGGCGGTGCTGCAGCGGCTGATCCCGTCTCGGAAGCTATACGAAATGGCGTTGACCGGGGAACCCATCACCGCCGCCGAGGCGCTGGACATTGGCCTGTTGAACTACGTCGTGCCCGCCGCGGAACTCGACGCCAAGCTGGACTGGCTGCTGTCCCGCCTGCTGAACAAAAGTCCGACAGCAATCCGGCGCGGCAAATACGCCATGCGGGTCACCGAGCAACTGAATTTCGATCAGTCGGCGGTGTTTATGGAGGCGCAGATCGGCACCCTGGCGCTGACCGAGGACGCGGCCGAGGGACGCGCGGCGTTTATCGAAAAGCGCGCTCCGGTCTGGCCGGGCCGGTAAACGCCGATTCCCATGGCCTCTGGTTCACCCCTGGCACCCATTTCGGCCATGCGGAGGCGCTTTCGCTGTATCGGCGACCGGTCGCCTCGGTTGCCGCGATGAACGCGGCAATGATTGAACGGTGGAACGAAACCGTCGATCCGGACGACGTAATCTGGCACCCGGGCGATTTTTCGCTCGCACCATGATGCGGAAGGTGACGGCCGCTGGGAACGCCAAAATGGGAACTGCTGCCCTCTTGCCGTTTGGCTCGCCGGCTGGCACCACCCCCCGCATGTCCCGCACACCTGACTCGCGTTCCGCTGCCGTGGAGCAGATCGCATTCTACAGCGTCTTGTCGCTGCCGCTTTTGCTCATGCATGCGCATGGCGTGGCGGAGGTGGCAATCGGCGTGGCTGATCTGTGCTTCCTCGTCAGGTCCGCGCAGGCCGGGGACTGGGGATGGCTGCGGACCCGGTGGCTGTGGGTCGCGGGCGCCTGGTGGGCCTGGACGGTGGTTTGTTCGCTGCCGATCCCTGGCTCCGGTTTGGGCGAAGGTGGCTGGCACTCTTCGATCCAGGCCGTGGCAACTGTCCGCTTCCTGATTTTGGTTGCGGCGATGGAGCACATGGTTCTCCAGTCCGGGCACGCTCGTCGCTGGCTGTACCGGATGGTCGTCGCCTCGGTTGCCTGGATTACGTTGAACTGCATCGTGCAGAGCATCGCCGGACGTAACCTGATCGGCTGGCCGCGCGGCGGCGAGGGGGAATTGACCGGTCCGTTCGGCGCCCCCCGGGCAGGACCGCCAATGGCGCGCATTATCATCCCCGTCGTGCTTCCGGCTGTCGCCGCGTTGCTGGCCCGCGCCAACCTGCGCGCAACTCTTGCCGCCTATGCCCTGCTGCTGGGCAGTGTGATCATCATGGTGTTGATCGGGCAACGGATGCCGCTGATTCTGGTCGTGCTGGGTCTGGTCGTCGTCGCACTTCTGATGCGGCGGCTACGACCCATTATCCTGACAGCCGCTGTCGGCATCTCGCTGCTGCTCGCGGCCTCTCCGGTGATCGCCCCCACTGCCTATTACCGTCTGGTAGAGAAGTTCTCGACGCAAATAGAGCACTTCGCGACATCGCCCTATGGCCTGCTCTACGCTCGGGCGCTAGAGGTCGGGGAACGCAATCCGGTCACCGGCCTGGGCTTCGGCGGGTTCGACACGGGGTGCTCGCAACCAGGGAACTTCCGGCCAAGTTTCGACGGCAAACAGCAGGATGGCGGCGGTGCGACGGTCTGCTGGCATCATCCGCATAATTTCTATTTTGAGGCGCTGGACAACGGCGGTTTCGTCGGTCTGGCGCTGTTCTGTCTTACCGCCATCGCCTGGATGGTGCCGTTGGGGCGCGGCCTTTGGCGCAATCCCGATGCGTTGCGGGTGGCCCTGTTCGCGGCGGTGTTTGTGCAGGTATGGCCGATTCAGTCCACCAGCGCCTTTACCAGCATGCCGATGGGCGGCTGGTTCTTTCTGGTGCTGGGTTGGGCGATGGCCGAGGCACGGCAAAGCGTCCCGTCGCTCACCCCAGCGGCCTGAGTCGTTCATAACGCGGGGTATGGCCGCTTCAATTTCACGCAGGCATCGGCTGTGGTGTGATGAGGACAGGTATGCAGACAGCTTGGCCGAGCCGAACCCTTCGCTGCTCCTGATTACCAGCCGCAACGACCAAACCCATCAGCTAAAGCCTGCTCCGCCTGACCGGGGCTAAACCCAAGGAAATCAGGCAATCGAAAGAAGCAAGGGCGGCCTGAGACTTAGCTGGCCTTCTGTAAAGGCTGAAGCGCACCGAGCACCGCCGGCAGCAGTTCCGACACCGTAGGGTGGATGTGAACCGCGCGCTGCATCACCGTGTAGGGCGCCTTTGCCGCCATCAGGTCGAGCACGCAGTGGACCACCTCATCGGCGCCCGGTCCCAAGATGGACGCGCCCAGGATCTGCTTGGTATCCGCATCCACCAGCAGCTTCATAAAGCCCTGCGTCTCCCCCTTCTCGATCGCGCGTGGCACTTTGGTCATCGGCCGCTGGCCGGTCAGAACGCGCCGCCCCGACTGGCGGGCCTGCGCTTCCGTCATCCCCACCCGTCCGAGCGGCGGGTCGATATAGACCGCGTAGGCCGGAATGCGATCGCTTACCCGGCGGGTATCCAGGTCGAGCAGGTTGGCCGCGACGATCTCAAAATCGTTGTAAGCGGTGTGGGTAAATGCACCCCGGCCGTTGCAGTCCCCCAGCGCCCAGATATTTGGCTTACTGGTCCGAAGCTCGTCGTCCACTTCAATGAAGTCGCGCTCGTCCCGCCGGACCCCCGCTGCATCGAGGCCGAGATCATCGGTGTTTGGCCGGCGGCCGACCGCCAGCAGCAAATGCGAACCGGCGATGTCCGGGGCACCCTCCACCGTCAGCACTATCCCGCCGCCGCGCTGCCCGACGCTTGTAACCTTGGCGCCGAGATGGATTGCAATGCCTTCGGCTTCGAGGATTTTTTGGATCGCGCAGGACACGTCCTCGTCCTCGCGGCCGGCCAGCCGCGGCCCTTGTTCCACGACCGTGACCTCGGTGCCGAAACGGCGATACATCTGCGCGAACTCAAGTGCGATGTAACTGCCGCCCATCACCACGAGATGACGCGGAAGCGTGTCGAGCGCCATGATCGATGCGTTGTCCAGATACGGCACTTGGTCGAGACCGGGGAGATCGGGCACGACCCCTCGCGCGCCTACGTTGATAAAGCAGCGTTCCGCCCGCAGCAAAGCGCCGCCAACGTCGATCTCGTGAGCCGACAAGAAACGTGCGTGGCCTTTCAGCAATGTGCAGTTCCCGGTAGCCTCAAGGCTGGATCTAAGGCCCTGCCTGCTCTGCTCGACGATCGCGTCCTTACGGGCTTTCACACGCTTCATGTCGGTGTGCGGTCCACCATTGGTTATGATACCGTATTCAGCGGCGCGGCGGACCATGTGCGCGGCATAGGCGCTGGCGATCAAGGTCTTGGTCGGCGTGCATCCGGTGTTGATGCAGGTACCGCCCACGTCGGCGCGTTCTACAATCGCCACTTTCATGCCGGCACCTGCCAGCCGCATTGCCAAGGGTGGCCCAGCCTGGCCGGCGCCGATAACAATCGCATCATAGCCGGACATCAAGCGCTCCTTTCTTAACCGAAACCGACTTTGCCGCCCAATTGCTTTGGGATGCCTGGCTCGGCAGCAGTTCTCATTATGGCAAAACGGCGGTAGTCGCCTCCTCCG